>NZ_JBHSQO010000036.1:0-37527 GCF_042658445.1 Saccharothrix lopnurensis
GGCGTTCGTGCCCGCCGCGGCGCGCTGGCCGGTCGAGGTGCAGGCCGCGCTGACCGCCGCCGAGCCCGCGCCCGACGCGCCCGCGCCGGCCGGCGTGGCGGACTGGGTGCGGGCGTTCGCCACGACCTGGGAGCCGTTCGCGGGCGGCTCCGCCCCGGCGGTGCGCTGGTCGGTCCGCGCGCCCGCCGGGCACTGGCTGCACGAGCTGCCCGCCGCCGGCGGCGCGGCGGGGCTGGCGGTGCTGCTGAGCGCCGAGGACGGCCCGGACGAGGTCGCGGCGGTGCTCCGCGAGGTGGCGGGCTCCGCGCCCGCGCACCTGCTGGTGGTGCACGCGGGCCACCCGGCCGCCGCCGCCGTGGCGCGCAGCGCCGTGGCCGAGCTGCGCTGCGCCGCGGTGGTGGTGGACGTGCCGGAGGAGGCGCACCGGCTCGACCCGGCGGTGCTCGCCGACGCCGTGGGCAGCCGCTACCTGGAGCTGCGCGTGACCGGCGACGGGGTGGAGCGGGCGGGTACCGCGGTGGTCGCCCTTGGCGCCGGTGGGGAGCGCGCGGCCGGGCCCGACCTCCACCTGCGCCCCGGCGAGGTGTGCCTGGTGACCGGCGGCGTGCGCGGCATCACCGCGTACTGCGCCGCGGACCTGGCCGAGCGGACCGGCGCGGTGCTGGTGCTCACCGGCCGCTCCGACCCCGACGACCCGGCGGTGCTCGCCGCGCTGGCCGACCTGCGCGCCCGGGTGACCGCGCACTACGTGCGCTGCGACCTGGGCGATCCCGCGCAGGTCCGCGCCGCGGTCGCCGCCGCCCGCGGGCACGGCCCGCTCCGCGGCCTGCTGCACGGCGCGGCGGTCAACGAACCGCGCCGCCTGGCCGAGGTGGGCGCGACGACCCTGCGGGCCGCGCTGGCGCCCAAGGTCACCGGCCTGCGCGCGCTGCTCGACGAGGCGGGCGACGACCTGGCGCTGCTGGTCGGCTTCGGCTCGATCATCGGCCGGCAGGGGCTGGAGGGCCAGGCCGAGTACTGCGTGGCCAACGACTGGCTGCGCGTGGACGTCGAGGCGTGGGCGGCGGCCAACCCGGGTCGCCGGGCCCACGTGGTCGAGTGGTCGGTCTGGTCGGGCATCGGCATGGGCGTCCGCCTGGACGTGCTGGACGGCCTGCGCCGCCGCGGCGTCGAGCCGATCGGCCCGCGCACCGGCACCGCGGCCCTGGTCGACGTGCTCGCCGCGCCCACCGCGCCGGTGACGGTGCTGGTCTCCTCGCGCTTCCCGTCGGGGCCGGTGCTGGACCCGGCCGGGCCCGCCGTGCCGTGGCTGCGCTTCGACGAGCACCGCCTCACCCGCACCGCCGGGGTGGAGGCCGTGGTGGACGCGGCCGTCGGCACCGGCACCGACCCCTACCTGGCCGAGCACCGGGTAGCCGGGTCGCCCGTGCTGCCCGCCGTGGTCGGCCTGGAGGCCATGGCGCAGGCCGCGCTGGTGGCCGGCGGCGCGCCCGACGGGCCGTGGGAGATGTCCGACGTGCGGTTCCGGGAGCCGGTCGTGGTGGACGACGCCCGCGGCGCCGTGCTGAGGCTGGCGGCCCTCGTGGAGGCCGGCCGCACCCGCGTGGTGCTGCGCCAGGACACCGACCGGTTCGGCCACGACCGCTTCCTGGCCACCGCGGGACCGGCCGCGCCGCCACCCGACCCCCGACCGGCGCAGGCGCCGCCCGAGCCCGGTGGGGACCCCCACCCTTGGTACGACCACCTGCTGTTCCACCGGGGCAGGTTCCGCCGGTTGCTGCGGCACGACGTGCTGTCGGCGTTCCGGCTGGAGGCGTGGGTCACCGCCGACGACGCGGCGGGGTGGTTCTCGGCGTTCCACTCCGCCCGGCTGCTGCTGGGCGACCCCGGCGCGCACGACGCCACCCTGCACGCCCTGCTGGCGTGCGTGCCGCACCGCCGGGCGCTGCCGGTGGGCGTGGACCGGGTGTCGTTCTGGCGGCGGCCCGACGGCCCGCTGCGGGTGCGCGCCCGCGAGACCGCGCACACGGCCGACGACTACGTGTTCGACGTGGACCTCACCGCGCCGGACGGCGCGGCGGTGGCGCGCTGGTCGGGGCTGCGGCTGCGGGCCGTGGGCCCGCTGCCCTGGCCCGACGGGATGCCGCGCGAGCTGGTCGGCCCGTGGCTGTCGCGGCGGCTGATCGAGTGCGACCTCGCCGACGGGGTCGAGCTGGTCACCGCCGACGGTCCGAGCACGGTCGCGGCGGCGGCCGTCACCGGCGCGCGGACCTGGCACGACCAGGCGGGCGCGTTGCGCGTGGCGGGCCGCGAGGCGAGCGCGAGCCGCACCGGCGACGGGGGCCGGTTGCTGCTGGCGCTGGCCGACCGGCCGGTGGGCGTGGACTGGCAGGAGGTGCCCGCCGGGCCGCTCCCGCTGCACGACGACGACCTGCGCGCGGCGGGGCTGCTGGCCGACAAGCTCGGCGAGGACGCCGCGACCGCCGCCACCCGCGTGTGGGCGGCCCGCGAGGCGCTGCTCAAGCTCGGCGCGGCGGCGCGCACCCCGCTGCGGGTCGACCACGCCACCGAGGACGGCCTGGCCGTGGCGCGGGCGGGTGACGCGGTGGTGGTCACCGCGTCGGTGAGGGTCCTCGGCGCGGGCGGTCCCACCGCCGTCGCCGTGGCGCTGGGGGAGGGGCGATGAGTTCTTACGCGCACCGGCACGTGGTCACGCTGGACGAGACCAACCTGGTCGGCAACGTCTACTTCGCGCACTACCTGCACTGGCAGGGCCACTGCCGCGAGCGCTTCCTGGCCGACCACGCGCCCGGTGTGCTCGAGGAACTGGCGGGCGGCGACCTCGCGCTGGTGACGGTGTCGTGCTCGATGGACTACTACGCCGAGTGCTTCGCGCTGGACACGGTGGACGTGGCCATGTCCCTGCGCGGCACCGGCGGCAACCGGATCGCCATGGGCTTCGACTTCCACCGGGCGGGCGCGCTCGTGGCCAAGGGCTCCCAGACCGTCGCCTGCATGCGCCGCGCCGGTTCCGGTGTCGTGCCCACGGCGGTGCCCGACGAGCTGGCGCGGGCCCTGCGCGCCTTCGACGACTGACCGCACGGGACGACCGCCCCGGCGCCGGCGGGTCCGGCGCCGGGGCGGTCGCGCTCCACCACTGAGGGTTCAGGAGAGCCCGAGCATCCGCACGCAGCAGTGGATCGCCCGCTGGTCCCCCTCGACCCTGATGCGGCCGGCGGCCATCGCCTGGAACGGGGTCAGCATCTGCGCGCCGATGCGCACGAACGTGTCGGGGTCGCTGGTGACGACCAGGTCCGCGGCGGGGTCGCCGCCGCGGGCGAAGGACACCTCGCCGCCGCGCACGCGGACGACGAACACCGGCTCGCCGATGCGGAACTCGTAGGTCTGGTCCTCGTCGGGCACCGCGTCCGGGCGGACCATCGCCTGCACCGCGAGGAAGCCCCACTCGCCGCGCACCACGCCGGCACCGTCCTCGTCGGACAGGAACGACATGCCCCACCGGGCCAGCTCCAGCACGGGCCCGCACAACCGCCGCCCCAGCTCGGTCAGCCGGTACTGCCTGCCCCTGGCGTCGCCGCGCACGGGGAGCTGCTCGACCACCCCGTGCTCGCCCAGGACGCGCAGCCGTTCGGCGAGCAGGTTCGGGCCGATGCCCGGCAGGTTGTCCATGATCTCGGTGAACCGGACGCCGTCGATCAGCAGCTCGCGGATGACGAGCAGCGTCCAGCGCTCGCCGATCACGTTGAGCGCGCCGGCGAGGCCGCAGAACTGGCCGTAGTCCCGCTTGATCGCCATGACGCCTCCCCGGTTGATTTCGGCCAAAGCATAGCGCAGTACCAGTTAAGAAACACTTACCTATATGGAGGTATTGCGATGGCCGTCCGATACCGACCGGCCTTGCCGCCGCCCTTGCCCGCGGATGTCGGGCAACGGTGCCGACCGGTTTCCGCCTCGCTGCGGCGGTGTCGGTGAAGTCCATTGTGGACTTGTGAGGCTTCGTCGCACAAATCCCGCCTATCGAGCTGTCTGCCGGTTTTCCGGTCGCCGACCGCGCGGCAAGCCGTCCGTTGCGGTATTCGGGCCAGTGCCGGTCAACTCTCGGTCAACTCTCGCTCAGGATTCACCGGTCGAGCGTGCCGCCGCTCTTGTCGACACCGGAAAGCCGTTCAACACTGGCTATGCGATTCCATAGTGAACCCTTGAAGGGATCATGAAATGATCAACGAAACGACGAGGACGACCTCGACACCGATCGGCATCGCCGCGCACGTGTCGAGCACCGAGCGGTTCCACGACCCGGTCGAGCACCTGGACTTCGCGCGGCCGATGGCGGAGAACTACCTGCCCTACGACTCCCGCTCGGAAGCCGAGCTGCGCACCGCGGCGTTCGAGAAGGAGACGGCCCTGGAGCGCGAGCGGGCGCTGTGGGAGCTGGCCGACCGCCAGGGCGCCGGCGCCCTGCCCGCCATCCGGGACTACGTGGACCGGGAGCCCGACGGCCTGGCCCGCTCCGGCGCGCTGTGGCTGGGCCTGAAGTCCGCGGGCGCCCAGTCCGCCGGGCTGCTGGAGTCGCACCGGGACGACGACGACCCCGAGGTCGCCGACTGGGCCCGCGTGCTGTACGCCGACGCCACCGCCACCGCCCCGAACCGGGTCTACGGCGTGGCCGAGGTCGAGGAGACCGGGAACTTCGACCAGACCGTTCCGCTGATCATCAGCGGCTACACCACGGTCGTGTTCCCCGAGCTGGGCGCCGTGCGCGTCGTGCTGTCCCCGAAGTGGTTCGACTCGATCATGGGCCGGGTGCTGGCGTCCACCAACGTCCGCAACTTCCAGACCGACCTGACGATCGAGAAGATGCTGGAGGGCCTGCACGACGACGGCACCCCGCACTACGAGATCTACCCGTTCCGGGGCTTCTCCGTCGAGTACGACAAGAAGTACTGGGAGCACAACTACCTGTCCCAGACCCTGCGCGACTTCTACCCCAGCGGTGTCGTCGAGCAGGGCGAGGCCGTGCAGGTGCCGATCTCGCTGGAGCGCATCGCGTTCACCGAGCTCGCGCCGAAGGGCACCGCGGAGATCCTGGGCCAGGGCGAGCGCGCCGACCGCATCCGCGAGGCCGACTTCGGCTTCGTGCAGAGCGTGCGCGGCCGGTACTTCGGCTGGGCCGCGGTCAACCTCCAGGCCGCCGTCGAGGCCGGTCGCGTCACGGCCGGCCACGTGCAGCTGTCGAACCCGACGGACCCGGTGTCGGGCCCGATGACCAACGCCAAGCTGTTCGGCACCTTCCGCGGCAAGAGCGGCGACTACCTGGGCAAGGGTCACATGACCCTCAACCACGTCAAGTGCCACGGCAAGGCCGACGGCACGACCGACGTCGTCGGCGGGCGCTGACCCCGGGGGAGGCACGATGGCGCGAACCGCGCGGTCGGTGGTCGCAGAGGGTGGCGATCACCGACCGCGCGGAGCACAGGCGGGCGGTGCACACCGCCCGCCTGTTCGGCGTGTCCGCGGAACCGTGTTTTCTTCATGGTCGTCGACTCGGATTCTCAGGTCGTCATTCGTGGTCTGCTCACTGTCCGTGAGTACCGGGCTCTGCGAACTTTGGTGGCACGAGCACGCCACACCGCAGACGGGAGAGTCCCATGTACCAGGAGCTGTTCGTCTACCGCGTCCCGGAGAACCGCGCCGACGACTTCGAGCGCGTGGTCGGCCAGGCCATCGAGGTGTTCCGCCGGCACGGCGCCCTCGGGGGCGAGCTGGTGCGCGTCACCGACGACACGGACAAGTTCGGCTGCCGGTCGATGGGCAACGCCCTCGGCATCGGCGGCGACGAGGTGCTGTACGTGGAGGTCTCCTACTTCCACGACAAGGCGCACCACGAGCGCGTGTCCGCGTCCACCGACGCCGACCCGGAGGTCGTGGACCTGTTCGAGGTGCTGGTCAAGACCGTGGACATCCAGCACGTCGCCCGGTCCGAGTTCTCCTCCGCCGTCCGCAGCGTGGACCACGCCGCCATGGCCGCCCACGCCTCGATCTGATCCCGGGGCACCGATGTACGTCATCTGGTTCCTGCACCGCGTGCCCAGGGCGCGCGAGGAGGAGTTCCGGACGGTGGTGCACCGGGCGATCGAGGTGTTCCGCCGGCACGGGGCGATCGGCGGCACCGTGTTCGAGATGGCCGACCCGACGGCCAAGTACGGGTGCTCCGACATCGAGTCCTCGGTCGACGTCGCCGCCGACGAGGTCCTGTACGCCGAACTGGCCTACTTCCACGACCGGGCCCACTACGACGAGGTCATGCCCCGCGTGGACGCCGACCCCGAGTTGATGGTGCTCTACCACGAGCTCGTCCGGACCGTCGACATCGGACGGGTCGTGCGGGCCGAGTTCAGCACCCTGTTCGACCTGTTCAACGAAGCGGAGCACGAGCGGTACCTCGCCGAGCCCCGCACCCACTGGGCCCCGGCGCCCGCCTAGGAGGAGATGACGGTGTCAACCGGTATGGACGAGAGGACCTCGGGCGGGGGTGGCACCGCTCCGACGTGGAGCCCGCGCGCGGCGTCCTGGCTGTCGGGGACGCAGTTCTTCGTCTTCGGCATCGCGATCGGCATCATGACGGTCGTCTGGGCGAAGGTCGTGACCGCCCTGAACCTCACCGACGGGGTGTTCGGCACCGCCCACCTGACGCTGCCCGTCGTGGGTCTGGTGACGTTGCTGTCGGCGAAGCGGCTGTACCGGCACTTCGACCACCGCGCGCTGGGCATCGCCGGCCAGGCCGCCATGATCGGGATGCTCCTCACCCTCGCGATCAGCACCAGCCTGCTCGGCCTCGTGGTCGCCTTCGTGCTGGCCGGTCTCGCCTCGGCGCTGATCGACACGGCGACCAACAGCGTGTTCATGGAGATCGAGAACCACGGCGGGCGCGACGTCATGAACGTCATGTACGCCATCAACAGCGGCGGCACCGTGATCAGCGCGCTCGGCGCGGGCGCGCTGATCAGCGCCGGCGTCGACTACCGGTGGGTGGTCACCGGCTGCGCGGTGCTGCTGCTGCCGGTCCTCGTGGCGTCGTTCCTGATCGCCTACCCGCCCGTCGACCGCGGCGCGGCGGCCGAGGAGGACCAGGGCGAGCAGGTCGGCACGAGGGTGCTGATGCGCAACCGGCTGTTCCGGATCGTGTTCATCATGACCGTCCTGGCCATCGCGGTGGAGAGCATCGTGCAGGTCTGGTCGGTCATCTACGTCGACCAGCTCCTCGACGCGCCCATCGTCGTGGGCGGCGCCGCGTTCGCGCTCTTCAGCCTCATGATGATGATCGGCAGGCTGATCAACGCGTGGATGGTGCGCAGGCTCGGCGTGCGCAGGTCGTTCCTCATCTCGGGCGGGGGCACCGCGGTGTCCGGTGTCGTCCTGGTCGTGGCACCGTCGGTGGCGCTGTCGGTGTTCGCGTTCGTCCTCATGGGCATCGCGATCGCCGGCGTCCAGCCCACCTGCCTGAGCGCGTCGGCCCGCGTGGCGCCCAGCCACACCGGCCTGGTCGCGGCCGCGATGATGCTGCCCGCGTACGGCGCGTTCATCGCCACCCCGACCGTCTACGGCTGGCTGGCCGACCTGACCAGCCTCAACACCGCGATGGTCCTGGTGCTGCTGAGCGGCCTGGGCATCGGCCTGCTGGCGCTGGACCGCGCGGTCGGCGAGGCCGACCGGGCACCCGAGCCCGACGGGGAACCCGCCACCGAACCCGCGACGCCCACCCCGGCGTCCGGCACCGCCTAGCGGTGCGCTCCTCCGGTCCCCTCCGAAAACGACGCACCAACCGATCGCGCCCGGCGCGATCACCGGAAGGAGAGAGCTCGTCATGAGCGAAACGACGACCACCCTGCTCGGGCAGGCGTCCCGGACCAGGCGCGAGGCGCGCCTGGAGCGGGTGCTGCCGGGCACCCCCGACGCCGTCTGGGCCGCCTGGACCGACCCGGCGCTGCTGCCGTCCTGGTTCGGCCCGGTGCTGGCCGGCGTCCCGGGCCCCGACCAGGAGTACGTGCTGGAGGGTCGGGGCGACCACGGCGACACGATCACCTGCCGCGTCCTGCGGTGGCGCGAGCCGGAGCTGCTGGAGCACACGTGGCGCTACATCGGCGAGTCCGCCGACTCGGTGCTGCGGGTGGAGATCAGCCCCGCCGGCGACGGCACCCTGCTGCGGTTGCGGCACGGCGACCTGCCGCCGGAGGTCGACCCGGCCGACTACTGCGCCGGCTGGCACATGTACACCGACGCGATGGAGGCGCGGCTCCAGGGCCGCGAGCCCGTGGCCGACTCCGACGCCCGGTGGCTGGAGCTGCTGCCCGCCTACTCCGCAGCGGCCGAGTGAGCACCGGGGAGAACGCGATCATGAGCACCTCGGGCACCTTCTCGGCGGAACCGGCCGTGGTCGTGCCGGACATCCTGCACTCCACCAAGGTCCGCGCCGCACCGGCGGCGGTCTTCGAGCTGCTGTCCAGCGGCGCCGGCTGGGACAGGTGGTTCACCGACGGGTCGAGCTTCGAGCCCAGGGTGGGCAGTCCCGTGCACCTGGTCTGGAAGGGCTGGACCGACGACGGGTCGGCGATGACCGACGAGGGCGAGGTCGTGGCGTGCGACCCGGGTGAGCGCTTCGCGTTCACCTGGGGCTCCCCGCCCTCGCTGGTCACCTTCACCACCGCGCCGCACGCCGAGGGCACGTGGCTCCAGGTGGTGGAGACCGACCTGCCGCAGACCGAGGCGGGGCTGCGGCGCTTCGCCGAGTGCGCCACGGGCTGGGGCGAGGCCCTGACCCTGGTGCGCTGCTACGCGGAGCACGGCATCCGACTGTCCACCTAGAACACCACGGAGGGGTTTGCGATGAACGGACACACCGGGCGGCGTCGGGTCGCCCTGGTCACGGGCGCGAGCACCGGGCTGGGGGAGACCCTGGCCGGGTTCCTGGCCGAACGGGGCTGGGCCGTGGTGCTGACCGCGCGGACGGCGGACGACCTCGACGTCGTCGCCGAGCGGCTGCGCGGTAGCGGCGCCGAGGTCGTGGCGCTGCCCGGTGATGTCGGCGACCCCGGGCACCGGGAGCGCCTGGTCGCCGCCGCGGCCGGCCTGGGTGGCCTGGACTGGCTGGTCAACAACGCCTCCGTGATGGGGGTCAGCCCGATCCGGCCGCTGCTGGACCACCCGCTGGACTCGTTCGACCTGGTGCTGCGCACCAACGTCACGGCGCCGGTGGCGCTGGCCCAACTGGCGGTGCCGCTGCTGGTCGAGTCCGGCGGCCTGGTGGTGAACCTGTCCAGCGAGGCCGCGGTGGAGGTGTTCCCGTGCGCGGGCATCTACGGCGCCAGCAAGGCGGCGCTGGACCAGGCTTCGCGCATCATGGCGGCGGAGATCGCCGACAGCGGCGCGGGCGTGGTGTTCGTCGACCCGGGCGGCATCCGCACCCGCGGCTACGAGCAGGCCGAACCGGGTTTCGACCTGTCCGGCGTGCCGTACCCGGACGTGACGCTGCCGTTCTGGACCTGGCTGCTGGACCGGAAGGCGGTCGAGGTCAACGGCTGCCGCTACCTGGCGCAGCAGTCGGGCTGGACCGTCGCCGAGGCGGTCTGACGTGGCTCGCGGACCGGTTGCCGCGAAGCCGCCGTACGGCGGGATCGCGGGCGTGTACGACCGGTGGATGGCGGCGGACCGCATCCCCTACGAGGAGTGGTTCGCCTTCACCTCCCGGCGGTTCGCCGAGGCGGGCCGCGAGGTCCGCTCGGTGGTGGACATCTGCTGCGGCACCGGCGTGACCGTGCGGCGGTTGCAGGAGCAGGGGTTCGGGGTGACCGGGGTGGACGCGTCGCCGGAGATGCTCGACATCGCCCGGCGACGCGCCGCACCCGGTACGGAGCTGGTCGAGCTGGTGCTCCCCGACGAGCGGCTGGCCCGGCTGGGCCGGTTCGACGCGGCCCTGATGTGCTTCGACGGCGCGAACTACCTCACCGGCGAGGACGCGCTGGCCAGGACGCTGGGCCACATCGCGACGGCCCTGGAGCCCGGCGGGGTCGTGGTGTTCGACCTGAGCACCCGGCTGAGCTTCGAGGCCATCGCGGCGATGGGCGGGTTCGGCGAGCGGTTCGACGACTTCGGCTACACCTGGGACACCCGCCACGAGCCCGGGTCGGCGCACTACGAGTACCTGGTGACCCTGACCGACCCGGACGGTCGCGAGGTGGCGCGAGAACGCCACCAGCAGCGGTGGTTCGACCGGGACGAGGTGGAGGCGGCGCTGACCGCGGCGGGCTTCACCGGGGTCGCCGTCCACGACAACTACGGCGAGCAGGCCGCGGGACCGCGCACGAGGCGCGACACCTGGAGTGCTCGCCTTCCCTGAGCGGTGGCGGCAGTGCTTCCGCCGTCGCCGGCTCCGATGCCCCGCCCGCCAGGACCGGACGGGGCATCGAGCCGCGCCCACGGCCTCGCGCGCCCACCGCCTCTCACGCCCACGGCTTCACACCCTCACCGCCTCACAACCCCCACCGCCTCACACCCCCACCGCCCGGCGCGGCCGGGTGAGCGCGCCGGCCAGCGCCCGCTGCACCGCCGGCGTGTCCTCGCGCAGGTAGAAGTGCCCGCCGGGGAACAGCCGAACGTCCACCGGCTCGGTGGTGTGAGCCCCCCACGCGCGCAGCTCGGCCTCGGAGATCCCGTCGTCACGGCCCGCGAACACGGTCAGCGGCACGGGCACCGGCGGACCGGGCCGCCACGCGTAGGTCTCCAGCACGCGGTAGTCGGCGCGCAGCGCGTTGGCCGTCAGCGCGCGCAGCGCGGGGCTGGCCAGCACCTCGGGCGGCAGGCCGCCGTGGCGGCGCGCCACCTCCGTCACCAGTTCCTGGGTGGGCAGGTCGTGCACCGGGGCCGTCACCCGCACCCGCGAGGGCGCGGGGAACGCCGACACCACGACGTGCCCCGGCGGTGCCTCGCCCGCCTCCCACAGCACCCGGCTCACCTCGTGCGCCACCAGCGCGCCCAGGCTGTGGCCGAAGAACGCGTACGGACCGGTGACGCCGAACGGCACGGCCCGCACCAGCGCGGCCACCAGCGAGTCCAGGTCGGTCAGCGGCGGTTCGGCAGGCCGGGCGCCGCGGCCGGGCAGGTGCACGGCGTGCACCTCGAACCCGGGCAGCGCGGCACCCCACCGCGCGTACTCGGCGGCCGAACCGCCGCCGTGCGGGAAGCAGTACAGCCGGGGCGCGCCCGGCCTGGCCTGGCCGGGCACCAGCCACCGCGACCGGTCGGCAGGCAGGCGCACCAGGTCACCTCCACCGGGTGCACCCCCACCGGCCGGGTCCCACGACGTGGCTGCTCCGGACACGCAGCCTCCTCGGATCGGGATGACTCAACTATTCACCAGCGAGGTGGGGGAATGGCTCAGCTTTCGGTCAACCGACTGACCAGCAAAAACTCTGTGGTCGAAGCTTTTCAAGTGGGATTTCGTGCGGTGGCGAGGCGGGCGTGAATTGACCATGGATACTGCAACTGATAGCAAATTGGCACCGCAGTGGACCGATCTGGACCTATGTGGACTATGAGGAGGTGCCATGTTCCAACGCGCAACCGTGCTGACCGCAGCCGCCGCGCTGCTCGTGCCGGTCGTCGTGGCCGCGGTGCCCGCGAGCGCCGCGGGTGACCGGCACGGGCCCGGCCGGACGGCCGTCGAAGTGGTCGCGAGCGGCTTGGACACACCACGAGGGCTCACCTGGGACGCCTGGGGCAACCGGGTGCTCGTCACCGAGGCGGGGCGCGGCGGCCCCGCGCCGTGCGCGCCCGGGGTGGGCGACTACCCGGCGTGCTTCGGCCTCACCGGTGCCGTCACCGCGTACTCGCCGCGCTCCGGCCGCGCCACCCGCATCGCCGAGGGCCTGCCGTCGGTCATCAACGAGTTCTCCGTGCTGGGCCTGCACGACGTGGCCGTGGACCGAGGCCGCGTCCTGGTGGTGTTCGGCCTGGGCGGGCGCATGTCCACCCGGGACGGCCTGGGTGCCGGGGCCCGCGGCCTCGGGCAGACCGGCGTCGTCACGCCCGGCGGCGACCTCGTGCCGCGCGGCGACCTGCTGGCGTTCGAGCAGACCCACAACCCGCACAAGGCCGACGTCAACACCAACGCCTACGGGATCGTCCCCGTGCCCGGTGGCGCGCTGGTGGCGGAGGCGGGCGGCAACAACATCCTGTTCGCGGGCGACGACGGCACCGTCCGCATGGTCGCCCTGCTGCCCGACCAGGTCATCGGCGACACCGTGGTGGAGTCCGTGCCCAGCGCCATCACCCGAGGCCCCGACGGCGCGTTCTACATCAGCGAGTACAGCGGCGAACCGACCCGCATCGGCGCGGCCAGGGTCTGGCGACTCGTCCCCGGGCGCACGCCCACCGTCGTGGCGCGGGGGTTCACCGGCATCATCGACATGACCTTCGACAACCGGGGCAGGATGCTCATCCTGGAACTGGCCGAGAAGGGCTTCGACTCGCCGGACCGCACGGGCCGCCTGATCCGAGTCGAGCGCGACGGCACCAGAACCGTCCTGGCCCGCGAGGGCCTGGAGCACCCGGGCGGCGTGGCGGTCGCACCCAACGGCGACATCTACCTCACCAACCGCACCACCGGCATGGGCGACAACTCGGGGCAGCTGCTGCGCCTGCGCGCCACCCGCTGACCGCGGTGGGCGTCTGCCTCCCCCAGCACGACACCGAGCGTGCTGCGCGACCAGCGCCCACCCGCACACCCCGAAGCGGGGCGCCGCACCGGCGCCCCGTTTTCACGCGAGCCCGGGTCGGCGGGGTCGCGGTACCGGCGCTGCGCACCACCACAAGAGTGACCGCTACGCACGGCCCGGCCCTCATCGGCAGCGGCTGGTCGACGGTGAGCTACCCGCCGACCGCCGGCCGGGGCCGGTTCGGCGCCACCGCGAGCACCGCGGTCGACCTGGGGCCGGCTGCAACGCGATCCGCCTGGCGAAGGGCTTTCCCCACGTCGCCGGTGGCACCGGGTACGCGGAACCGGACCGCGTCCGGCTCGTCTGAAGCGGACGTGCTCCCTGCCCGACCGCCCCGTGTCCCGGTGGCGGACGCCGTCCGCCACCGGGACACGGGGCGTGAGCGCCTACTTGGCGGCGGACTCCAGGTCGACCAGCGCGGCGGCGAGCGTGAAGTACTTGCTGGTGCCCAGGTCGCGGACGGTCTTGATCCCGAAGGCCGCGTCGAGCTTCTCCGCGTCGGCCTCGCTGACGCCGGCCAGCGCGGCGACGGGCGCGTCGAGGACCTCGGACACGGTCAGACCCTCATAAGCCTTGTCCAACTGCGAGTCCAGGTTGACCGAAACAGCCACGGGTGACATCCCTTCACGGGCGGTGTGGATCATGACTTTGTCACCCTATCGGGTATTTGCCCGATAGGGTGACGCGGCGTGGCCTACGGGCACGATCAGCGGCAACCGCGGCGACCGGTGCGGCGTTGAGCAGACCGCGGGGCAACCGCGGGATCGCCGGGGTCCGCGCGGATCGGTCCCGGTGTCGGGAGGAGCCGGGTACGGTCCGCCCGCTGCTCGTGCCGCCCGGCCCACCGCGTCGAGACCGGCAGCCGACCGTCGTGGACAGGCCCGGTGCGGGGCGCTGTCGTCGCGTGGTGCGCTCCCGACCCGTCGGTCACCGCTGCGGAGCCGGTCAGGCGGGTCGGGAGCGCACGGGGGTCAGGACGCGGTGCAGCTGAGGACGGGGGTTCCGGCGGTGCCGGAGGCGACGAAGCCGAAGGTGCCGGAGGCCCCGGCGGCGAGTAAGCCGTTGTAGGCCGCGTTGCGGGCGCTGACCGAGGTCCCGTTCGAGGTCGTGGTGGCGCCCCAGATCGAGTTGATCCGCTCACCGTTGGTGAAGGACCAGGTGACCGCCCAGCCGGTGATGGCGGTGGACCCGGCGGTCACGCGCACCTCGGCCTGGAAGCCGCCGGACCACTGGGAGGTGGTGCGGAAGGTGGCCGAGCAGCCCCGGGACGGGACCTCGGTGGACGTGGTCGTCGTGCTGGTCGTCGTGGTCGTGCTGGTCGCCGCCGCCAAGCAGCGCGCGATCGACACCGGCCTGGAGATCGGCACCCGGGTCTTCGACGTCACCGGCGCCCGCGCCACCGCCACCGCCACCGCCACCGCCACCAGCGTCGGCCTGGACATCTTCTGGCGCGACATCCGCACCCACAGCCTCTACGACCCCACCGCCCACAAACGCGCCGAGGTCGGCCGCTACGCACTGCTCGGCGAAATCCCGCAACCCACCTGGTACGCCTGACCGGTGACCGCCGAGCTGCCGGCCACCGCGGTGGTGAGCCCGGTTGTGGCGGCTTCGGGCTCGTCGAACCGGAACCGCGCCGGACCTGCCGATCGACGACCCGGCCGCGGGGTTCGCCGAGTTCACGCGAACCGCGGTCGACGCCGTGGGCCACCTCCGGGCGGCGAGCCCGCGCCGGCGAACCGATGACCGTGCGGTGCCGGCGCGGGTGCGTCGCCACGTCGCGTCCTGCCAGGCACGGGCCGGGACCGCGATCGAGCGGGCCGGTTCGGTGTCGGCGGGCAGCCGCCGGTGCGCAGGATGTCGGCCGGCACCACGGCGTCGACGTGGTCGGACTTCCCACCCGGGGTCGAATGGTGTTCCCGGTAGTGGGTCACGGCCATCGGGTTCATCCCGCGGCCGGTGGCCCGAGGGCCGCGACCAGCGGACCGCGCGGGGTCTCGATGGCCACGGGATCGGGTGGTGGTCGGTGTCCCCGGCCTCGGCGACCACGCCGAGCAGTTCGGTGAAGCCCTCGACGGGCTCGGCGGCGCGTCGTCGGGCGACCGGACCGCCGTGCTCGTCGACGAGTGCGACGTCGTGGTGCTCGCCTGCCCAGTCGATACCGCGCCCGATCATCCACCACGTTCTCCGCGAAGGTCGACGGAGGGCATCACCGCGCCGACTCGGCCGGCGCGTCACCGCGCCGACACGACCAGGCGGCTGCCTCGCGCGGGTACCAGGGTGACGTTGTGCGCGCGCTGCCGCTCGCGGCGTGGCCGGTCCGGCGCCAGGTGGTGGTGGCGCAGCACCTCGCGCAGCACGATGGTGGCCTCCATCAGGGCGAACCCCGCGCCCAGGCAGCGCCTCACCCCGCCGCCGAACGGTATCCAGGTGTTCGCTGCCGGCTGTCCGGAGAGGAAGCGGTCCGGGTGGAACCGGTCGGGGGTCGGGTGGTGGGCGGCGTCGGCGTGCACCAGCCCGATGGCCGGCAGCACGGTGATCCCGGCGGGCAGCAGGCGGCCACCGACGTCCAGCGGCTCGGTCAGCTGCCTGGCTATCTCGTGCACCACGGGCTTGAGCCGCAAGGATTCCCTGACCACTGCGGTGAGGTGGGCGTCGTCACCGAGGTCGGCGGCCTGCTGCGCGGTGCGCAGTTCCGCCGGGTCGCGCGCGAGGTCGTGCAGCGACCACGCCAGCGCGGTCGCCGTGGTCTCGTGCCCCGCCAGCAGCAGGGTGACCATCTGGTCGCGCAGTTCCTCGTCGGTGAACCCGTCCTCCTCGTCGGCGGTGGCCCGCAGCAGGTGCGACAGCACGTCCACGCGCTCGGTGAGGTCGCCCTCGCGGCGGCGTTCGACGATCTCGGCCTGGAGGAGCTCGTGCAGCTCCCGCCGGGCGCGGGCGTACCGGCGCCACGGGTCCACCAGGCGCAACGCGTGGAACGGCAGGCCCAGCAAGGTGACCGGGCCGATGTCCGCGATCGTGCGCACGAGTGGGCGCAGGGCGGCCAGCTTCGCCGCGTCGGTCACGCCGAACACCACCTGGAGGATCACCTCCAGGGTGACCGCCTGCATCCGCCGGTGCACCGGGAAGGCGGTGGTCCGCGGCCACCGGACGACCTCCGCGCGTGCCAGGTCCGCCACCAGCGCCTCGTACCCGCGCAGCGCCGCACCGCTGAACGCGGGCACCAGCAGCCTGCGAGCGCGCCGGTGCTCGTCGCCGTCGGCGAGCAGGATCGACCGCATGCCCAGCGCCGGCCCCATGATCCCGTTGCCCTTCCCGGCGTGCGCGACCTCGGGAGAGGCGGCGAACACCTGGCGGATGTCGTCCGGATCGCAGATCACCACCATGTGCCGGGGCGGTGCGGTGAGCCGCAGGGCGAACGCGTCGCCGTACCGCCGCCGCAGCAGCGGGAACAGCCGGTGCCGGTAGCGCGAGTACAGGACCGTCTGCACCGACGCGGGCAACCGGGGACCCGGTGGTGTCCCGGTTCCCGGTGAACGCGATCGCCCTGCGGTGTTCGGCATGGGAACCCCCTCGGTACGCGAACGGCAAGACGGCCGGAAGCGGGATGACGGGTGCGTATGTGTTTTCACGGTAGCAGCACGGGAATGGTCCGGAAGGGGGAAGTGGTGCTCCGCGTGATCGGCGGGGTCCGTTTTCGGTGTTAACCTGGGTGCGCCAGAATTATTCCGGGCGGGGGATACATGCTGGAATTGAACGGCGCAGTCGGAATTCTCACCGGGGCATCACGCGGCATCGGCCCGGTGATCGCCGACCACCTGTCGCGGGCCGGTGTCCGGCTGGCGCTGGTGGCTCGCTCGGAGGACGGCTTGCGCGAGACGGCGTCGGTGATCGCGCGCCGCGGTCCCGAGCCGCTCGTGGTGCCGGCCGACGTGTCCGACGAAGGCGCGCAGCGTCGCGTCGTGGACGTGGTGCGCGCCGAACTCGGTCCGCCCGCCCTGCTCGTCAACAACGCCGCCCTGGAGCGCGTCGGCAGGTTCCAGGAGATCCCGGTCGAGGAGATCCGGCGGCTCCTCATGGTCAACCTGTTCGGCGTGGAGGCGCTCACCAGGCTGGTCCTGCCGCACCTGCTGGCCGCCGGTCGCGGCCAGGTGGTGAACATCGGCTCGGTTGCCGGGCGCGTGCCCTATCCCTACGGTGTGGTCAACGCCTCGGCCAAGCACGGCCTGACCGGCTTCACCTGGTCGCTGCACGAGGAGCTGCGCGGAACGGGCGTCGGGGTTTCCGTCGTGCACCCGACCGCGGTCTCCGACGTCGGCATCTCCGAGCGCTGGCCGGTGCGCCGCCCGGCCCTGCTCGGTGAGGTCGGGCCCGATGACGTGGCTCGTGCGGTGCTGCGCTGCGCGCGGGAGAACAGGGTCGAGATCACCGTCGCGCCGGTGGTGGAACGGGTCGCCGACGTGGTCAGCGCGATATCACCGAGGTTGACCTCCTGGGTCATGCGGAAAACCGGTGTTCGCGACTTCCTGCGCGAGGTCGCGAACCGGGGTTGACACCGGTTGCCGCGCGTCCGGGGCTCTCGACTCAGCCCGGTGGGGTCGGGAGCTCGCCCTCCTGCCGCCGCGCCGCTTCCTGCGCCGCCGCGCGAGCCAGCTCGCGTCGGCCCACCTGGAGCCGGGACATGATCGGCAGGAACACCTCGCGCAGGAACGCCTTGCGGTCGATGCCCACGGCCCGCATCACCCGCACCCTGCTCTCGTAGTCGGGGACCAGGTCGTAAGCGGGCATGGTGAACCGGGAGAACACGTGGTGGAGGTCCGAGATGGTGCCTTCCCGGTCCTCGGCCAGGCAGCTGCCGATGACGTCCAGGTAGAAGCCGCCGTGCGCCGCCTCGTCACGGGAGATGAACCGGTAGATGGAGGTGAGCAGCTCGTCACCGGAACCGCGGGTGGCCAGCATCTGCTTGCGGTAGATCATCCAGGTCGTCTTCTCCTGGAGGGCGCCGTAGCAGACCATCTGGCGGATGGTGCCGAACGGCAGCGTCCACCGCTTGCGCAGGACGTCGGCTTCGAAGTCGATCATCTGGTCCATCGTGCGCCGACCGGTGCGCACCAGGTACTCCCTCAGCGCCAAGGCGTGCTTGGCCTCCTCGTAGCCCCAGTTGACGTGCCACCACGCCTGGCCGAAGGATTCGCGGACCAGGTTCAGCCCCTCCGCGACGTAGTCGGGCATGTAGGACTCCACCGCGCAGAACGTCTCCGCGCACAGCACCGCGTCGTCGGTGGGCTCGACCTTCCCGGCCAGGTCCCAGTCGATGTCGTCGAACACGCGCCAGCGGCGCTTGCGCTCGGCGGTCTCGAAGAACTCCATGTACTTCCGGTAGAGCTCCTTCTCGCTGAGGTAGCTCACGGGGTGCTCCTTCGTTCGAGGCAGAACTGGCCGAGGCTCTGGTACCGCTTGGCGAACGCGAGGACGCAGACCGACAGGTAGCGCTCGTGGTCCAGGAACGTCCGGTCGCCCCACCGCCGCCGCACCAGCCGCTCGTTCGCCCGCAGCCGCCGCAGCCACTCCGCGCAGGTCCGCCGGTAGTGCTCGCGCCGGGTGCGCACGCCGACGACCTCCCAGTACGGCTCGGCGGTGGCCAGCACGTCCTCCAGCCGCGGGCTCATGCCGCCCGGGAAGATCGAGTTGGTCACCCAGCGCAGCTCGGCGAGGTCGGCGCGGTCGCGGGGCACGCGGTCGCGCAGGATCACCTGGAGCGCGAACCTGGCGCCGGGCCTGGTCCAGCGGTGCGCCCGGCGGAAGAAGTCCCGGTAGATCGCCAGGTTGGCGCCGGACCACACGTCGGCGGGTCGGGCGATGTGCTCCACCATGCCGATCGAGATCACCGCGTCGAACGGCTCGGCGGGTGTGAAGTCCCGGTAGTCGCACAGCTCGACCGTCGCACCGGGGATCGCCCGTTCCCGGACCGCGCCGAACTGGGCCGGGCTCAGCGTGATGCCGTGCAGCCGCCGCACGCCCCGCTCGGCGGCCTGGTGGGCCAGGTTCGCCCCCCAGCCGCAGCCGACGTCCAGCACGGCGGTGTCGGGCCCGGTGCCCGCCAGGTCGCCGAGGTAGGACAACTTCCGCCGCTGCGCGGCCTCCAGGTCGTCTCCGTCCTCCCAGAGCGCGCACGAGTAGTTGCGCTCCTCGTCCAACCACAGCGCGAAGAACTCGTTGCCGACGTCGTAGCTGACCTCGATGTCGGCCTGGGTGGACATCAGGGCACCTCGGCCTGCGCGCGGACCACCAGCCGGGTGAGGTCCGCGACGGACTCCACGCCGGACAGCTCGTCGTCGGACATGGTCAGGTCGAAGCGCTCCTCCAGGCGTGCCACCAGTTCCAGCATCTGCACGCTGTCGATGCCCACCTCGGTGATGTGCGCTTCCGGCCGCAGTCGCGCCGGGTCGAGGTGCGGCGCCATGGCGGTGGCCTCGGCGCGGATCGCCTCCAGGATGTCGTCGTCGGTGGCTGCCATCGGGTCGTGCGCCTCCCGGGGTCGTCGCTGCGGGTGTCGTCGGTGGTGGGTCGTTGTCAGTCGACGCGGTGCAGCGTCAACCGGGTCAACGTCAGGTGGCTGTCCTCGAATGCCCGCGCGCAGGTCCGCAACAGGTCCTCGTGCTCGTCGTCGACCGCCGGCCCGGTGGCGCGCAACCGGTCGAGCCACGCGTGGACGGTGCGCACGGCGTCGCGCCGGTGCGTGTCGACGGTCCGGACCTCCCAGGCGCCGCCGCACGCCTTGACGATCTCCTCCGTGCGCCAGCACAGGCTCCACAGCGGTAGCGCGCGGCTCACGCGCGCCAGCGCGAGGGCCGGACCGGGACGCCGCGGCAGCCGGTTGGCGGTGGTGGTGTGCACCGCGAAGACGGCGCCGGGAGCCGTGCGCCGGTGCACGGAGCGGAAGAACGCCCGCAGCAGGGCCAGGTGCTCGCCCCGGTCCCGTTGCCGCGGCGTAGCCAGGTGCTCCAGGCCGTGAACGCTGACCACCGCGTCGAACGCCGCGTCCGCCGGCGCGCTCCGGAGCGCTTCCGCCACCGCTGGACCACCCAGGTCGAGCACCCGGCTGTCCGGCCCCACCCCGGCGGCGTCGCGGGTCAGCCGGACCGTGCGCGCCGCGGCGCCGTCCAGGTCGTCGCCCTCCGCCCACAGCGCGCAGACCAGGCCGCCCGGCGGGGCGATGCGGCCGAGGGCGTCGGCGATCCCCGTCGTCACGACCCGCTCACCAGCCCGCCCTCGTCCAGCAGGTCCGCCGTGCGCGACCGCCGCAGCTTGCCGGAGCTGGTCTTCGGCAGGTCACCGCGCACCACCACCACGTCGCGCAGCGGCAGCCCGATCCGGCGGCTGACCGCGTTCCTGACCTCGGTCGCCAGGGTGTCGCGATCCACCTCGCGCGAGGTGGCGACGGCGAGCCGGACGCCCTCGGTGTCGCCGTCGCGGACCGCGAGCGCGGCGACGTTGCCCAGCCGCACGCCGGGCACCTCGCTTGCCGCCCGCTCGATGTCGTGGGGGTGGTAGTTGACGCCGTTGACCACGATGAGGTCCTTCACCCGCCCCGTCACGTACAGCAGGCCCTCGTGCAGGAGCCCGTGGTCCCCGGTGTGCAGCCAGCCGTCGCGCCAGGCGCGGGCGGTGCCCTCCGGGTCGCCGTGGTAGCCGTCGGCCAGGCTCGGTCCGCGCACCACGATCTCGCCCTCCTCCCCGTCCGGGCGCGGTTCGCCCGCGGGGCCCACGACGCGCACCTCCGCGCCCTCGACCGGCGGTCCGCAGGACACCAGGTCGACGACCCTGCTGCCGGCGCTCGTGGGCGGTGCCGCCCTGCCTCGCCGCGCCAGGACCCCGGCGTCCGCGGCGAGGGTCGTGACACCGCTGTCGCGCGGGGTGAGCGCCACCGCCAGGGTCGACTCCGCCAGGCCGTAGGAGGGCATGAAAGCCGTGCGGCGGAACCCGGCGCCGGCGAACCGGTCCGCGAACGCCGCGAGCGTGTCCGCGTGCACCGGTTCCGCGCCGCACCCGGCGACCCGCCACCGCGACAGGTCGAGCGCGCCGAGGTCGGCGTTCGCGGCGCGCCTGGCGACCAGGCCGTAGGCGAAGTTGGGCGCGAACGCGATCGACGCGCCGACCTCGCTCATCAACCGGGGCCACGACAACGGGTCGCGGGCGAAGCGCAGCGGCGGCAGGTACCAGGTCGGCACCTGGTCCAGCAGCGGCACCAGGAGGAACCCCACCAGGCCCATGTCGTGGTACATCGGCAGCCAGCTCACCGCGCGGTCGTGGTCGCCGTCGGTGGCCAGCACGCCGCGGATGGCACGCGCGTTCGCCAGCAGCGCGCGGTGGCTGATCGTCACGGCCTTCGGCGCTCCGGTGCTGCCGCTGGAGAACTGGAGGAACGCCGCGTCTTCCGGGCGCGGCGCGTGGACCGGGCCGGGCGGGGCGCCCGCCAGGTCCTGGGGGGTGTGCACCGGGACCCCGCCGAGCGCGCCCTCGACGAACTCGCGCAGCGCTGCGCCGACCACGCAGCAGACCGCCGCCACGGCGGCGCGGGAGCGGCGGAGGTCGGCGGGGTAGGACTCCAACTGGCCGATCCGGTAGGGCGGGTAGACGGGTACCGCCACCACCCCGGCGCGCAACGCGGACAGGAACAGCAGGGCGAACTCGCGTTCGTCCGCGACGACCAGCACGACGCGATCGCCGCGCCGGACGCCCAGGCCGGCCCAGCGCGCCGCGAGGTCGCGGGTGAGCGCGCCCAACTCCGCGAAGTCGATCCGGCGTTCCCGGTCGCCGCCGGTGAAGGACAGCCCGCGGCCGTCCCGGTCGAGCCCGGCGAGGACGTCGGCGAAGGTGGTGTCCGGCTCCGAGGCGGGCGCCGCGTGGTCGGGCGCCGCGTGGTCGGGCGCCGCGTGGTCGGGCGCCGCGTGGTCGGGCAAAGCTCATCCCCCCGGTGTCTGCCGCGACGCGGATCGACGGCACGCGGCTCCCACCGGCGCGGCCGTGCCCGAAAACGCCGGTATTCCACGTCGAGGCTCCGGTCGAATCATTGATCGCGGCTTTGTGGTGGCGTCCCGGTAAATGTGAAAGACGCTTGCCGGTCCACCGGGACGCTAGCACGGAGGGGTGCACCTCACAAGAACACGAAAGTACCATTGTGCGTCCGGGAGGTCGCGGTACCCTGCGATGGGGGCTGCACGGACGTGGGAGTGCACCTGCCGGTTTCCGCGAGTGCGGAAACAACCGCGAACCTCTGGCCGTCCCGGTCAAAGCCGTTAGTCGAATGAAAGGGGAATACTTCCATGACCGGGAGCACCGTGCCCGGCGCGGGCGTCGATCCCCTCGTCGAGCAGGTAGCTGCCCTGGTGGCCGGTGTTCTCGGCGACGTGGGAGCGCCCAGGGCGGTCGATCGGCCAGTTTTCCCGGAATCTCTTGAAGCCCTTCGGATCAAATCGGCGTTGGACGCGTCGCACGGCACCGACGTGCCGCTCTCGCTGCTCTTCGAGGGGTGTACCGCCGAAGGGCTGGCGGAATTCATCCGAGTGCAGGAACCGGTCCTCGGCGCCCCTCGACGGAGAATAGAGCACGACGCCGCGGCGAGGTTCGAACCGTTTCCGCTCACCGACGTGCAGCAGGCGTACCGACTGGGCTCGGACGACCTCGAACTGGGCGGCAGGTCCGCGCACTTCTACCTCGAAGTGGATTTCCTCACCGCCGGTGCCGAGGAGGTCGAGGAGGCACTCAACCGGCTGATCGCGCGGCATGACATGCTGCGTGCGGTCGTGCGCCCGGACGGCCGCCAACAGGTCCTCGCCGACGTGCCGCGCTACCGGGTCCGGCACGCCGACCTGGCCCAGTTGCCCGAGGCCGAGGCGCGAAGCCGGCTGGAGGCCACCCGGGCGGAGCTGTCCGGGCAGGTGTTCGACCACGGCTCCTGGCCGCTCTACGAGGTGCGCGGGCACACCCTGGCGGACGGCGCGCTGCGGTTGCACCTGAGCGTCGACCTGGTCATGCTCGACGCGAGCAGCGTCCAGCTCCTGCTCACCGAGCTGATCGGCCTCGTCCTCGACCCCGACCGCGAGGACCCGCCGCCCGCGGTCGTGTTCCGCGACGTGGTGCGGGCCGCCGCGCACGAGGACGAGGCGCACGCGCGGGCACGCCGGTACTGGCTGGACCGGTTGGCCGCGCTGCCCCCGTCACCGCGGCTGCCGGTCCGGCCCGGTCCGATGCCCACTCGCCCGGCGTTCACCCGCCGCCAGGTCCGCCTGCCCGCGCACGCCTGGGAGGGGCTGCGCGGCCTGTCCCGCACGATCGGGGTGACCCCTTCGGTGCTGCTGTGCGCCGCCTACGCCGAGGTGTTGCGCGTGTGGAGCGCGTCGGCCCGCTTCACGCTCACCCTCACCCTGGCCGACCGCCCGGCCCTGCACGCGGACGTCGAGCGCGTGGTCGGGGACTTCACCGGCACCCTCCTGCTGGAGTGCGACCTGGACCGGAGCGGGTCCGTCGCGGAGAGCGCCGCGACGATCCAGGCGCGGTTGCGCGCGGACCTCGCGCACACCGGCTTCGGCGGCGTCCGGGTGCGACGCGAGCTGGCCCGGCGCGGCGCACGGGCGGACATGCCGGTGGTGTTCACCAGCCTGCTGCGCGAACCCGGTGGCCTCGGCGCGCTGGAGGGCGTGGCCTTCGACGTGGTGCACGCGGTGTCGCAGACGCCGCAGGTCTACCTCGACAACCAGGCGCTGTTGCTCGGCGGCGGACTGGTGGTGGCCTGGGACGCGGTGGACGAGGTGTTCCCGGCGGGTGTGCTGGACGACATGTTCACCGCCTACGTCGACCTGCTCGACCGGCTGGCGCGGGACGAGGCGGTCGTCGGCGCACCGGCGCCGGTGTCGCCGCCCGCCCGCTCGCTCGCGGTCCGGGCGCGGGTCAACGACACCGCGGGTCCCCTGCCGGAGGAACCGATCCACGCCGCGGTCGACCGGCAGGTGGCGCTGCGCGGGGACGCGCCGGCGGTCATCACCGACGGTCGGGTGTTGACCTTCCGCGAACTGGACGCCCGCGCCAACCAGGTGGCCCACCGCGTGCGCGCGCTGGGCGCGGGCCGGGGAGACCTCGTCGGTGTGGTGATGCGCAAGGGCTGGGAGCAGGTGGTGGCGGTGCTGGGCGTCGTCCGCGCGGGCGCCGCCTACCTGCCGGTCGACGCCGGGCTGCCCGCCGCCAGGATCGCGCAACTGCTGTCGGCGGGCCGGGTCTCCGCGGCGCTGACGCAGGTCGGGATGGATCTGCCCGCGGGTGTGGCGGTGCAGGCGGTGGGGGAGCGGCCGTGGGAGGGCGTGCCCGGTGAACCCGTGGACGGGCCCGTCGCCCACCCCGACGACCTGGCCTACGTGATCTTCACCTCCGGCTCGACCGGTGTGCCCAAGGGCGTCATGACCAGCCACCGCAGCGCGGTGAACACCCTCTCCGACGTCAACGAGCGGTTCGGGGTCGGACCGGACGACCGGGTGCTGGGCGTGTCCTCGCTGAGCTTCGACCTCTCCGTCTACGACGTGTTCGGCGTGCTCGGCGCGGGCGGGGCGGTGGTGCTCCCCGGTGTCGAGGACGTGCGCGACCCCGGCCGCCTGGCGGGCCTCGCGCGGCGGTACGGGGTCACCCTCTGGAACACCGTGCCCGCGTTGTTCGAGATGCTCGTGGAGCACTGCGAGCAGTCGGGTGAGCCGCTGCCCGGCGCCCTGCGCCTGGTGCTCCTCAGCGGCGACTGGATACCGCTGCCCCTGCCCGGCAGGGTGAGCGGACCGGCGCTGCACGGCCTCGGCGGCGCCACCGAGGCGGCGATCTGGTCCACCTGGCACCCGATCACCGGCGTGGAGCCGGGGTGGCGGAGCATCCCCTACGGCACACCGCTGCGCAACCAGTCGTTCCACGTGCTCGACGAGGTGATGCGACCGAAGCCGGACCTCGTGCCCGGTGAACTGTTCATCGGCGGCGCCGGGGTGGCCCGGGGCTACTGGGAGCAGCCGGCGCGGACCGCCGAGTCGTTCCCCCGGCACCCGGTCACCGGTGAGCGGCTCTACCGGACGGGTGACCTGGGCCGGTACCTGCCCGACGGGAGCATCGAGTTCCTGGGCCGACGCGACGACCAGGTCAAGATCGGCGGCCACCGGGTCGAGCCGGGAGAGGTGGAGGCCGTGCTCGGCGGCCACGCGGGGGTCCGCGCCGCGGTCGTGGTCGCCACCGGCGAGCCCACCGGGGCCAAGCGGCTGGTCGCCTACGCGGTGCCGGCGGCGGGCGCCGACGTCGACGCGGCCGGGCTGACCGCGTTCCTGGGCAGGAGGCTCCCGGCGTACTCGGTGCCGGCGGCGGTCGTGCTGCTGCCGTCCCTGCCGCTGAGCGCCAACGGCAAGGTCGACCGCGCCGCCCTGCCAGCGCCGGAACCCGACCCGGTCGACCCGCCGTCCACCCCCGTCGAGCGGGCGCTGGCACGGGCGTGGACGGCGGTGCTGGGGGTCGAGCGGGTCGGCAGGCACGACGATTTCTTCGCCCTCGGCGGTGACTCCCTGCTGGGCATGAGGGTGGTGGCCAGGATCGCGGAGCAGGGCCTGCACCTGACGGCCGGCGAGTTCCACCGCAACCCGACGGTGGCCAGGCAGGCCGCCGTGGCCCGCACCCGGACGGCCGTCGACGACGACACCCCCGGCGCGGAGGCGTCGAGCGGGGCGATCGGCCTGACCCCCGGCCAGCGCTGGTTCTTCGAGTTGGGCCTCCACGACCCGGACCACTGGAACGGCATGTGGCCGGTGTTCGAGGTGGACCGCCTGGACACCGGGCTGCTGGCCCGTGCCCTCCACCTGGTGGTCGGGCGCCACGAAGCCCTGCGCACCCGCTTCCGCGCCCGGAACGGTCGTTGGACGGCCGAGATCGCGGACCCCGCCGCACCGGACCCCGCCGCACCGGACCCGGTTGTCGAGGTGTCCCTGGCCGACGTGCCGGACGACGAGCTGGAGCGCCGCGTCGGCGAGCACGTCGCGGAGCGCAACGCGAGCCTGGACCTGGCCGACGGCCCGCTGGTCCGGCTGACGTACTTCGACCTGGGACCGGCGCGGCGCCCCCGCCTGCTGGTCTCCGCGCACTGGCTGGTGATGGACTACTACTCGTCGAGGGTCTTCTTCGAAGACCTCAGGACCGCCTACTCGGCCCTGGTGTCGGGGGAGCCGCCGCGACTGCCGCCGAGGACCGCGTCCCCGTCCACCTGCCTGGCCCGGTTGGAGGAGCACGCGGCGGGCGACGACCTGGCGGCCGAACTGCCGCGGTGGAGCGCCCTGGCCGACCTCGACCCGCCGCCGCTGCCGGTGGACCACCGCCTGGGCGAGAACACCCAGGCTTCCGCCGCACGCCACTTCGTGCGCGGCGGGAAGCCCGCGGCCCGTGACGAGCTGCTCACCGCGCTGGTGCGCGCGGTCACCGCGTGGACCGGGCAGGCGGAGCTGCTGGTGGAGCTGGAGGGGCACGGTCGTGGCCGGGCCTTGGGCGAGCTGGACGTCTCCCGGACGGTCGCCAGGCTGTCCACCCTGACGCCCGTGCTCCTGCGCGCGGACGGCCCCACTTCGGTCCGCGACCAGCTCGCGGCGGTCCCCGACGACGGCGCGGGGTACGGCGTCCTGCGCCACCTGCACCCGGACCCCGGGGTCCGGGACCGCCTCGCCGCCGTGCCCCGACCGCAGGTCGGGTTCAACTTTTGGGGGGACGTGAGCGAGTTCTTCAGCGCCGACGCCCGCCCGCTCGTCGACTCCTTCGGCCACCACCGCGGCGACCTGGACCACCGCCCGCGCGTGCTGGACCTGACCGCGCTCGTCGTCGCCGGCGAGCTGTGGCTGATCTGGGGCTACAGCACGAACCTGCACCGCGGGTCGACCATCCGCGCGCTGGCCGACCGCTTCACCGCGGAGCTGGCCGCGGCGGCGGCGGAGCGGCGGTGAGCGCCTACACCACCCCGGAGGAGTACTTCGGCGCGGCCACCGTGCCCGAGGCCGTGGAGCGGGCCGCGCGCGGCGGGCGGGGCATCACCCTGCTGGACGTGTCCCTGGCCGAGACGCCGCTGCCGTACTCGCTGCTGGCCCGCTCCGCCCGCCGGGTCGCCACGGCACTGGCCGGGCTCGGCGTGCGGCCCGGCGACCGCGTGGCCCTGATCTCCCGCACCGACGCGCGGTTGCTGCTCAGCCTGTTCGGCGTGTGGCGCGCGGGCGCCGTGCCCACCGTGCTCGCGCCGCCCCACCGGCTGTCCGGCCTGCCCGGTCTCGTGGCCGACCTGCGCCACCGGCTCGACCAGGTGGACGCGCGGTGCGTGGTCGTGGCCGACCCGTTCGGGGAGTTCCTCGCCAAGCGGCTGGGGCGGCAGGTCACGACGTGCGGCGAGCTGACCGCCCGGCGCGCCGACCTCGCGCCGCCGATCACCACCGACCCGGACGAGCCCGCCTACCTCCAGTTCACCTCCGGCACCACCGGCCCGTCCAAGGCGGTCGTGCTCACCCACCGGCAGCTGCTCACGAACGCGGTGGTGTGCTGCGAGCGGCTGCTGCTCGACGGTGCCGGCAGCGTCCACGCGAGCTGGGCGCCGCTCTACCACGACCTGGGCCTGGTCGCCGTGGTGTCCTGCGCCGCGGCCGGGGTCGGGCTGGTGCTCCAGTCACCGGAGGCGTTCCTGGCCTCGCCCGACTCCTGGGTGGACGCCATGTCGCGCTACCGGGCCACCAGTACGGTGAGCCCCGGCTTCGCCTACGGGCTGGCCGCGACCGGGATGCGGGACCGTCCGCGTGCCCTGGACCTGTCCGCCTTGAGGGTCTGCGGCGACGGTTCCGAGCCCACCAGGCGCGAGGCCGTCGAGGCGTTCACCGAGCAGGGCGCGCGGTACGGGTTGCGGCCGGAAGCCGTCACCCCCATGTACGGGCTCGCGGAGGCCACCCTGTCGGTGTCGATGGGCAGCCTGTCGGAGCCGCTGCTGTGGGACCACGTGCGGCGCGACGCGCTCTCCTCCCGCGGCGTGGCCGAGGTCGTGCCCGCGCACGTCCCCGGAGCGCGTTCGCTCGCGGTGGTCGGCCACCCGGTGCCCGGCGTGGACCTGCGGGTCGTCGGCGCGTGCGGCGAGCCGCTGCCGGACCGCGCCGTGGGCGAGGTGTGCGTGCGCGGCCCGTCGCTGATGCTGGGCTATTGGCAGGACCCGGTGGCGACCGCGGAGGCCGTGCGCGACGGCTGGCTGCGCACCGGCGACCTCGGGTACCTCACGCCGGCCGGCCTAGTGGTGTGCGGCCGGGTCAAGGACATGATCATCGTCGGCGGGGCCAACCTCTACCCCGAGGACTACGAGCACGTCGCGTCGCGGGCCGACGGCGCGCGCGCCACCTGCGCGGCGTTCTCCGAGCCCGGTGCCGAGCGGATGGTGGTCGTGGTCGAGCCGGTCGACGGCGGAGATCCCGCCCGGGTCGCCGAACGGGTCATGGACCGGCTCCGGGAGGAACTCGGGCACGCGCCCGACCGCGTCGTGGTCGTCGGCCGGGGTTCGATACCGCGCACCTCGTCGGGCAAGGTGCAGCGCGAGCGGTGCCGGGCGCGGTACTTCGGCGGCGAGCTGCCCGTGGTGGCCGACCTGCCGCGCTGACCCCGGGTGCCGACCGGGTGCTGACCGGGTGCCGACCCCGGGCGCTGACCGGGTGCCGACCCCGGGCGCTGACCGGGTGCCGACCCCGGGCGGTGGCCCGCGTGGTGCGCCCGCACGCGACCACCGCCCGGGGCGCCGGTCAGGTGTTGGCCGGCAGGCTGGTCCCGGCGCCGCGCCGGCGGACCGCCACCAGGTCGTGACGAGCGGTGGGCAGGGTGCGCTCCTCGGCGCCCTCGACGGTGAACCCGGCGTCGGCGATCATCTTCAGATCCTCCTCACCCGGCTGCCCCTCGCTGGTGAGGTAGTCGCCCAGGAAGATCGAGTTGGCCAGGTGCAGGGCCAGCGGCTGCATGGTCCGCAGGTGGATCTCCCGCCCGCCCGCCAGCCGGACCTCCACGTCGGGGAACATGAACCGGAACGCGGCCAGCACGCGCAGGCACCGCTGCGGCGTCAGCTCCCACCGGCCGTGCATCGGCGTGCCCTCGAACGGGATCAGGAAGTTGACCGGCACCGAATCGGGGTCCAGGTCCTTGAGCGCCATCGCCACGTCCACGACGTCCTCGTCAGTCTCGCCCATCCCGAAGATGGCGCCGGAGCACGGCGACAGGCCCGCGTGCTTGGCCTGCGAGACCGTCTGGACCCGGTCGTCGAAGGTGTGGGTCGAGCAGATGTCGCGGTAGTTCTCCTCGCTGGTGTTGAGGTTGTGGTTGTAGGCATCCGCACCGCTCTCGCGCAGCCGCTCGGCCTGGCCGGGCTTGAGCAGGCCCAGGCACACGCACACCTCCACCTCCGGAGCCGCGCCCTTGATCGCGCCGACCGTCTCGGCCACCCGGTCGATGTCGCGGTCAGCCGGACCGCGCCCGCTGGCGACCAGGCACACCCGCTTCGCGCCCGCGGCGACGGCCCGCTCGGCGTTGTCCGCCGCCTCCTCGGCGCTCAACCACGAGTACTTCATGATCTGCGACTTCGAACCCAGCCGCTGGGAGCAGTAGGTGCAGTCCTCGGGGCACATGCCGCTCTTCATGTTGACCAGGAAGTTCAGCTTGACCCGCGTGCCGAAGTAGCGGCGCCGGACCCGCGACGCGGCGGCGACCACGTCCAGCAGGTCCTCGTCCGCCGACCGCAACACCGCCAGCATCTCCTCGGGGGTCGGCCGAACGCCCGAGAGGGCCTTCGTCGTCACCGACTCCAGAACACCGGCGAGAGTGGTTTCTGTCATGGCGGCCATCGTGGAGCGCCCCGGACAGGGGCGCAAGGCGCTCCCGCACAAATAGTCGGGTGATTCGTTGTTCCTTTCGGTGGGTGCGCCACCTGCCGATCGGGTTCGCGCTGCTTGCCGATCCGTGCACCGGATCAGAGCCGCGGGTGCGTGATCAGGATCTCACCCGGGTGGTCCGCGCACCGGTGAAAACCATTGCTCCGTCAACTCTTCCCCAACGCAGCGCCACGCTGTCCACCAGGTAGTTCATCGCCGACCGCCACGGTGCGCGACCGCCCTGCCTCGGCAGTTCGTCCAAGGCGCGCAGCACGTAACCGGCGGGGAAGTCCGGGAACGGTTCCCGGACCGCCTCCGGATCGGTGTAGGTGGGCGTGGCGACGTCATACCCGTGCGCGTCCATTTGGGTCGGGGTAGGGTGGCGGAGGAGCCGTAGGAAGTGCTTCGCGACCAAATCGACCTTAAGCGTCCACGACGCGTTTGTGTAACCGATCGTGTATACGAGGTTCGGCACGTCGCCCAGCATCATCCCCCGATATGCCGCGGTGTCGCGCAGGACGACCTGCCGGCCGTCCACGGTTCTTCCACCTGATCAACGGGTGCGCCACCCGCTCGGGCAGCCCGCGCAGCAGGGCACTGGCCACTGCGTCCTCGGTGGGCAGTGCCAGGACGTAGCCGGGGGAGCGCTGCACCACGGTCACGTGCGCGGCCCGGTCCGCCGGCGCGGGCACCAGCGTGACGGTGGTGGCGCCGCTGCCGACCACCACCACCCGCCTGCCCGTCCAGTCGAGGCCGTCGGGCCATGCCCGGGGGTGCGCCACCGGACCGGCGAAGCGCTCGACGCCGGGCAGCTCCGGCGAGTACCCGCGGTCGTGCCGGAAGCAGCCGGTGCACATGACCAGGAACCCCGCGGTGCACCGCGAGGTCCCCCCACCACCGGCGACCTCGACGTCCAGCGCCCACCGCCGCCGCTCGCCCGACCACTCGGCGCGCACCACCCGGTGCCGGACCGGATTCGGCAGGTGATCCCCTCCTCGTCGGCGGTGTCGCGCAGGTACGCCTGCCCGCCGGGCATGGTGGCCGCGTGCCGCCACGGGCGGAACCGGTAGCCGAGCGTGTGCGTGTCGGAATCAGAGCGGAATCCGGGATAGCGGAACAGGTCCCGGGTGCCACCCGGATCGGACCGCGATTCGAGCACCGCGAAGCGGGCGCCCGGCCGTTCACGGACCGGCCGGCAGGCCATCCCTATACCGGAGGGACCGGCGCCGACGATCACCACGTCGAAGTGCTCGATCGCCGTGCCCGAAGCCTGCCGGAAAGGCGCCGAACGCGCCAGGGCCGTCACCCGCGAGTCGTCGTGCAATTCCACACCACAACGCCACGGCACGGTTGGCGCTGTTGCTCCGATCAGCGGAGATCGACCACAAACGGGACTTCGTCTTTACCGCCGGAACGGGATCGGTGGCGTCCGGCGTATTCGGTCGGAGTGCGGCGCGTCGTTGGTCGGACCACTCGAACGGCGCATTCCGCCCGTTGTGCCGGTGTGGTTACTGTGGCGCAGGCGGCGAGTGGCGTCGTGTGAGAGCGGTGAACCGAAGTGCGGTCGGACCGCCGAGCCACGGCTGAATGGTGATCGGTCAAGAGCCTTGCCGCTTTCGAAGAACTCTGTCCACGTTCGATGGAATTCGCAGTCAGGAGAATACGTGTTCCGCATCCGACAGGTCCTGGCCGTCGCCTTGGCGGTCCTGCTCAGCGCGATCTCGATCTCGGCCAGTGCCGCCGAGGCGCCGCAGGGCCACACACGGCAGGCCGAGCGGCAACTCTCGTCCATCACGGGCACCTGGTTCAACCAGTTGGGCTCGAAGCTGGTGGTGACCGCGGAACCCGACGGTGACCTGGCCGGGACCTACGAGTCGGCGGTCGGCAACGCCGAGAGCACCTACGTGCTGAACGGGCGGTACGACACCGCCCCGCTGACGACCGGCGCGGGCACCACCCTCGGCTGGACGGTCACCTGGCGCAACGCTTACCGCAACGCGCACTCCACGACCACCTGGAGCGGCCAGTACTTCGCCGGCGCGCAGGAGCGCATCGTCACGCACTGGTTGCTGACCTCCAGCACCCTGCCCGCGGACGAGTGGGGCGCCACGCGCGTCGGGAAGGACACCTTCACCCGCACCGCGCCGACCGCGCAGCAGGTCGAACAGGCCAAGGCACTGGGAGTCGGCTCGCCGGTCGTCTCCTGAGCGGCGACCGCGGCCCGAACGCGACCGCGGCCCGAACGCGACCGCGGCCCGAACGCGACCGTCGCCGCCCCGGCTCCGGGCGGCGACGGTCGCGGTCACAGTCGCGGTGGAGCCTTCCCGGCCGGCCGCGGATCACCGGCCGTCACAGCGGCGGGTGCATCGCGACGTAGGCCGCGATGCTCTCCTCGGCCGGCCCGTCGGCGACCACCAGACCACCGTCGAACACGATCACCCGGTCGAACCCCGCGACCAGCTCCAGGTCGTGCGACACCACGACGATCCGCTGCGGCAGGTCGTGGATCAACTTGCCGATCCGGCGCCTGTTCCGCAGGTCGAGCAGGGTGGTCGGCTCGTCGAACACCACGTGTTCGGGCTCCAGCACGAGCACCGCCGCGATCGCGAGGAGCTGTTTCTGGCCGCCGCTGAGGAGGTGCGCGGGGTGATCCCGGAACTCCTCCAGCCCGTGGGTGGCGAGGGCGTCGGACACCCGTCGCCGGATCTCGTCGCGCGCCACCCCGTGGTGCTTGAGCCCGAACGCGAGGTCCTCGGCCACGGTCGGCATGACGATCTGCACGTCGGGGTCCTGGAAGACGAACCCGACCCTGCGCCGGACCGCCTTGCCCTGCTTGCGGGTGTCGAGGCCATCCACGCGCACCCGGCCCTCGGTCGGCACGAGCAGGCCGTTGAGCAGGCGCGCGAAGGTGCTCTTGCCCGAGCCGTTGGAGCCGATGACCGCCACGCGCCGTTCGTCGAGCCTCAGGTCGACGTCGTGCAGCACCCTGCGGTCACCGAACCGGTGGCCGACGCCCTCGACCTCGATGGTCATCCGACGCCCCCGGCTCGGGGCTCGATCGGCGCGACCTCTTCGATGCGCACACCGCCCCCTCGAATCGGGACACCGGATTCCCCGGACCCCATCATAGGGACGGTGGGACGGCTCCCCGCCGGGCCGCCGCCGCGCCTGACCTCCGCGCGGTGACCCGCCGCCGACCGCAGCCGGCGCTCAGCGCCGGCGCGGCGGTTCCGCGTCGAGACCGCGGGCGTCGAGCGCCTCCCCGAGGCCGTCGGCCAGGCGCAGGGTCTTGATCAGCAGGGGGGTGAGGAACGCGAAGCTGCGCTCGACGCCGCGAGCCCTCTGCGCCGCACGCACCTGGTCGGCCTGCTCCCTGATCACCGGGATGAACCTGATGGTCAGCGCCACCAGGAGGCCCACCCGTTCCGGCCGCACGCCCAGCGGTCGCAGCGGCCCCAGCGCGGCCTCGACCGCGACGATCATCGCCGTCGTGCGGGTGGTGAGCGTGACGAGGTTGGCCAGCAGCACCAGCACCAGCACCCGCTCGCCGACCAGCACGGCGTTGCGCCAGTCGGCCAGCACGAACTGGGCGACGACGATCAGCGCGGTGAACGGCAGCACGGGCCGCAGTTGCCGCCACGCGGTGCGCCACGGCACGCGCGCCACCGCGTACAGCAGGACGACTCCCGCGAACGCGATCCCGAGGCCGAGCACCGACCGCACGAGGAACAGCGCCGCTCCCACCGCGAACAGCACCAGCAGCTTCACCCCGGCGGGCAGGGCGTGCACGGGTGTGTCGGCGTCGTGGTAGAGGCTCAGCACACCGGGCTCCTAGGTCGTCACCGGTTCGACCGGCGTGGCGATGCCCAGCCCGCCCGCCGCGCCGAGCGTGGCCGGGCCGTACCGGGCGCGGGGACGGGGTCACCGGGCACGTCCGCGAACAGCCGCGTCAGCAGCACGGCCCCGGACGCGCCCCACGGGTGGCCGAGCGCGATCGCCCCACCGCCCCGGTTGACCTCGGCCTCGGGGATGACCAGCTCGTCGAGGCACGCCGGCACCTGCCCGGCGAACGCCTCGGTGAACTCGACCACCCCCACGTCGCCCAGCGACACGTCGGGTTTGCGCGAGAGCGGGGCGCGCACGGCGGGCACCGGCCCCCGGCCCGGGACCTCCGGGTCGACCCCGCGCGTGACCGAGTCGACCACGCGCAGGCCGCGGCGCGGCCCCGGCTCGCGGAACCTGCGGCCGGACACCACGGCTACCGCCGCCGCGCCGTCGTCGACCGGGCACGCGTTGCCCGCCGTGACCGTGCCGCCGTCGGCGAACACCGGGCGGAGTTGGGCGAGCTGCTCCAGGTTCGTGTCGGGGCGCGGGCACTCGTCCTCGGTGACCAGGACGGTGCTCGTGCCGACACGGTGGTGGCCGGCGAGCCGCCGATGCGCCCGATGGGCGTGCGCCTCGCCGCGACGACGACGGCGTCCCGGTCGTTCACCGGACCTCCCGCACGTCCGGCGCGTTCGCCCGCACCAGTTCGCGCACCCTCCGCCGGTCGACCTTGCCGCTCGCGGTGTGCGGCATGGCGGTCAGCTCCACCAGACGACGCGGGCACTTCTGCCTCGACAGGTGCGCCGACGCGCGGTCCCGGACGTCCGCCAGGGTCAACCGCGCACCGTCGCGCCAGCGCACCGCCGCGCACACGAGGTCGCCCCAGCGCTCGTCGGGCAGGCCCACCACCGCCACCTCCGCCACCTCGTCCAAGCGCGCCAAGGCCGCCTCGACCTCCTCGGGGTACACGTTCACGCCGCCGCTGATCAGCATCCCCCTCGCACGGCCGACCAGGTGCAGGTAGCCCTGCTCGTCGAGCCTGCCGACGTCGGCCACGGTGAACCACCCGTCGGCGTCCGGCCCACCCGAGTCCTGCTCCGACAGGTAGCCGGAGAACAGCATGTCGCTGCGCACGTGCACCTGCCCGACCTCGCCGACCGCCACCTCCCCGCCGTCCGGCGAGCGCACCGACACCTCCACGCCGTCGACCGGCCGGCCCACCGAGTCGAGCGGACCGCCGCGGTCACCGTGCAGCACCGACACGAAGCTCAGCTCGGTCGCGCCGTAGAACTCCACCGCGTCCGCCCCGGGGAACAGGGTCACCGCTTGCGCCCGCCGCGCCGGCGACCACTTCGCGCCCACGGACAGCAGCGACCGCACCCCGGGGAACACGTGGCCCGGGTGGTGGCTCGCGTGCTCGAGCAGCGCCTCGAACATGGTCGGCACGAGGTAGAGGCGCGTGATCGGGTGCCGGTCGAGCTGGTCGAACACCGCCGCCGCGTCGAACTTCGGCATGAGGTGCGCGGTCGCGCCCACGTGCAGGGCGTGCAGGGCGCCGTAGAGGAAGTGCGAGTGACCGAGCGAACCGGGCAGCAGCACGTGGTCGGTGTCGTCGATGCCGAACTCCGCCCTCGACCGGTCGAAGGTGCGCAGCCACGACCGGTGCGAGCGGACCGCGCCCTTGGGGCGCCCCGTGCTGCCCGACGTGAAGGCCACGTAGAACGGCGCGCTGTCCGGGACCTCCGGGACCTCCGGGACCTCCGGGACCTCCGGGACCTCCGGGAGCGACGCGGTACGGGGAAGATCCCGCCACCGCGCGAAGTCCGGACCCGGCACCTCGACCACCGCGCCCGGCGGCGCGTCGCCGACCGGCGACCCCGGCGTGCAGAACAGCCGCGCGGGCGGGGTGTCGCGCAGGATCGCGGACAGCTCCGTCGCGCTCCACGCCGGGTCGAACACCATCACCGGCACGCCCGCGACCGCACCACCGCAGAAGATCTCCAGGAACTCCGGCCGGTTGCCCAGCAGCAGGGCGATCCGCGCGGTCTCGTGGTGCTCGGGGCGCAACTCGGACCGCAGCGCACCCGCCACGGCGACGGCGCGGTCCCGCAACTGCCCGAACGTGCGCCGCTCACGGCCCAGCACGAGCGCCTCCCGATCGGGGGACACTCGCGCGTGCGCAAGGAAACCGTCGACGACGTTCATGCGCCCCGGTCCTCGATCAGCGGGTACGCGCGCCGCACCGTGACCGCCACCACCGCCGCGATCACCGCCTTCGTCAGGTCGCCCGGTACGTACACGAGCGAACCCACCAGCGCCTTGTCGAAGCCCAGGTCTCCCACCAGCGCCATCCACGGTATGCCGATCAGGTACACCACGAGCACGCCGCCCACCACGTTCCATGCGATGCCGAGCAGCACGGTGTACCGGCGCCAGAAGCGTTCCGTCAGCAGACCGACGACGAACGCGGCAACCGGCCACGACAGGATGAACCCGCCGCTGGGGCCCAGCAGCACGCCCAGTCCGCCGCGTCCTCCCGCCAGCACCGGCAAGCCGACCACGACCAGCAGGACGAACAGCAGCAGCGCCGCCCCCGCCCGCCTCGAGCCGAGCACGGCCCCGGCGAGCATCACCCCGAGCGTCTGCGCGGTGATCGGTGCCGGCACGAGCGCCACCTCGACCGGAGGGAGCAGTCCCAGCGCCGCGGTCAGCGCCGCGAACAGCGCCACATGAGCGAGATCCCTGGTACGCATCGCACCCCCGCACGTCGTCGTCCGACCTCGGCGCCACTGCCCCTCTGGACCACCCTGACCGCACGGCCCGCGTCGTGCTCCGCCGAACCTGTCCGTGCGGTGAGCCGAGTGCGGGGTGCGCGTAACCCATCCTCTGGTGCGCCCGTCAGGTTCATCAACGCAAAAAAAGGGCCGCACTTCCGCGATTGAACGTGCCAAGCAGGCCGTTTGGAGTATTAGTGGTTGCTTCGGCATTTCAACTGCGGGTCACTCCAACGGCGCATGTTCCCGTCGGGCGCCTGCCGATATGGTTGCCGGTGCGACGAGGTGGTGTTTTGGGAATCGGTGCCCCGAACGTTGTCGCCCTCGTCATCATTGGTTCCCGGGAACGGTGTCAAGCGTACCGTCCGATGCATCAGGTCAATATCGTGCGTATGCCTCCGAATTCGATTTCAGGAGAAAAAGTGTCTCGTGCGCGACAGGTGCTGGTCATCGCCATGGCGATGGTGCTCAGCGTTCTCTCGGTTTCCGCCAGTGCCGCCGAACCGCAGGTGGAGGAGCAGCAGCAGCAGCTCTCGGCCATCACCGGCAGCTGGTACAACCAACTGGGCTCCGAGATGGTGATCACCGCGGGTCCCGGGGGCACGCTCACCGGGACCTACGAGTCGGCGGTCGGCAACGCGGAGAACACCTACGTGCTGCGCGGTCGCTACGACACCCAGCCGCTGACCACCGGCGCGGGCACCACGCTCGGCTGGACGGTGACCTACCGCAACAGCTACCGCAACGCGCACTCCACGGCCACGTGGAGCGGCCAGTACTTCGCCGGCGCGCAGGAGCGCATCGTCACGCACTGGTTGCTGACCTCCAGCACCCTGCCCGCGGACGAGTGGAGCGCCACGCGCGTCGGGAAGGACTCCTTCAGCCGGGTCGAGCCGACGCCCGCGCAGGTCGAGCAGGCCAAGGCGCTGGGGGTCGCTTCGCCGATGGGTTTGTGAACGACGTGCCGCCGCGGGGTGCCGAATTCCCCTCGTCGGTGTCGGAATTCCGATAAACCGCGGTGGCGATCGCCACCGCGGTTTCCCGATCGCTGCCCGTGCCTTCCGGGCCGGTGATCGGTGGTGTGTGGGGTACGGCCGGGCTCGGCGATCGGGTGTTCGGGTCTTGGTGGTGAGAGCCGGAGCGCCGTCGGTGTTGTCGTACTCCACGACGAGGGCGGCCACGTGCTTCGCCGACACCCGAATTCCG
>NZ_JBHSQO010000036.1:37626-79812 GCF_042658445.1 Saccharothrix lopnurensis
GGCCGACACCCGAATTCCGGCCGACACCCGAATTCCGGCCGACACCCGAATTCCGGCCGACACCCGAATTCCGGCCGACACCCGAATTCCGGCCGGCGGCCGAATTCCGGCCGGCGGCCGACCCTGCGGGCGGCCGACCTCTGCTCGGCATCACCTCGGTCGGGACGGCGTCGGCTCGGGCCGGCTGATCGGGATGTCGGTGCTCGGCAGCCGGCCGCCGCGGAGGACGGCCACGTCGACGAGGTCGGACCCGGTGGCTGCGACGCGGGCGGTGTGACGGCCCAGGCTCGGCCCGACCGTGCCGACGCGACGGTCATGCCGTGGCTGCCTTCGGTGAGAGGCGGCGCAGGTTGGCGGCGAGGATGCGGTCGAGTGCGCGGTCCGACAGGACCGGACCCAGGCGCATGATCAGGGCGGCATCCCGGCCGGCGGTGTAGCGGGTGCGCGGTCTGCGGGTCGTCACGGCCTTCGCGATGACCCGGGCGGCGGCGTCGGCGGTCAGGCCCGACGCGGTGCCCGAGGCCATCAACTCGTTGTTCGCCTGGACCAGGCCGCCGTAGCGCTCCTCCTGCTCGGGTGTCATCCTGGCCGCCAGGTCGTTGGCCGTCGCGATCCCGCGGGCGGCGATCTGCGTGCGGACGCCGCCGGGCTCGACCACGACGACCTGCACGCCCAGCGGTGCGACCTCGCGGCGGAGTGAGTCGCTGACTGCTTCCAGGGCGAACTTCGCGCCGGCGTACGCGCCGTAGGTGGCCATGGCGTACTTGCCGCCGATCGAGCTGATGTTGACCACGCGACCCCTGCTGCGCAGCAGTGCCGGCAGGAGCGCCTGGGTGACGGCGATGTGGCCGAACAGGTTGACTTCGAACACCCGCCGCCACTCGGCCATCGGCAGGGTTTCGACCGGGGCGTTCACCTGGGTGCCGGCGTTGTTGACGAGTGCGTGCAGTGCGCGCGGGTCGTCGGCGACCCGCGCGGCGAGCGCCTCCACGTGCTCGGGCTCGGTGATGTCGAGGATGACCGGCTCGACGCCGGTCGATCGGATGGCGTCGGCGTCGCGGTCGCGTCGCACGCCGGCCAGGACGTGGAACCCCCGCCGGGCCAGTTCGCGGGCGGCTGACGCGCCCATGCCCGTGGAGGCTCCGGTGACCACGACCAGCTTGTGCATTTCAGTCGACGTCATGGTGTGTCCAGTTGTGGGGGTCGGTCGGCTGGGCCGAGGACAAGGGCGATCGCGAGGTGGATGTGCCGGGCCCGGTCGCCGGGCGGGACGGTGAGCTGCTTGACGCCGGCCGCGACGGCGAGCAGCTGGAAGGCGAGGTCCTCGGCGGAGACGCCCGGGTTGCGCTCCGGCGCCCCCTCGGCGCGGAGAACGTCGGACACCGCCTCGACGACGAAGCGCTCCAGGTCGTGCAGGAGCGAGTCCCCCGACGTGCGTGCTGCGGCGAGGAGTTCGTGCACCGCGTCGCCGGTCGCCGTGGCGGCGGGTCCGTGCAACGCGGTGAAGGCGCCCATCAGCCGCTCGTGCGCCGGCAGGTCCGCTCTGGCCAGTTCCCGGGCGACGGCGGCCTGGGTCTGGGCGACCACGCGCTGGAGGCCGGCGTGGAAGAGCTGCTGCTTGTTCTTGAAGTGCAGGTACAGGCCCTGGCGGGAGAGCCCGGCCGCCTTGGCGAGGTCGTCCATGGAGGTCTTGCGCAGGCCGAAGCGCAGGAAGACCGGTATCGCGGCGTCCGCGATCTCCTCACTGCGCGACAGCGCCCGCCCGCTCTGGCTCGTCACGCGGGCACCTGCGCTTCCCGCAGCCCGGGGGGCGAGTGGTCCATGCCCGTGTTCGTCGCCCCGCGGCCGGCGCGCCGGCCGCGTCCTGGGCCCGTACGTCCCTGCGCACTGCTCACGGTCCGCGCCGTCATCACACTCCTCACCAGGCTTTGGGCAAACTTTACACATTGAGACTAATCTGTCTATATCGGCAAGTGGGGGTTCGAGGGCGACCGCGCCGCGGTCCACGCGCACGACCGTGCCGGGCACCGGCTGCCGGACGGGTCCGCCCGCAGTGGACCCGATCGCCGGCTGGTGGTCGGGGAAGCCGCCGCAGGGGCCGGACAGCCCGTTTCACCCGATCGTGGTCGACGTGGAGACCGGCGTCCGGGAACGCGGCGCGACCGTCACCTCCGCGGCGCGCGCCGCGCGCCGTCAGGTCGCCAGCCGTCGCCAGGAGATCAGGAACACCAGGGCCGCGATGAGCGATCCGGCCGAGGCGAAGGACCCGGCGCCGAGGTAGGTGTTCCACTCGTAGTCGTGGTCCCGCACCACGCCGGCCAGGCCGACGCGGGCGAGCGGCACGCCCCACAGGACGCCCCCCAACGCCAGTCCGACCACCGCCGACACACCGGCGAACGCCCCGATGACAACCCGGCCGACCCGACGAGGACCCTCGTAGCGGTGCAGCCCCCCGCGCCGCGCCAGCCACCACGACGCGAGCGCGGCCAGGGCCAGGGCGATCGCGTCCGCGGCGAGGGTGTCGCTGAGCCGGTGCCACTTCGCGGTGAGCGTGTACTGGCCGATGCCCACGGCCCACGGCAGCAGGATCAGCATCACCACGCCGCGCCAGCGGTGAGGCACCACGATCACGGCGGCGAACAGGACGGTCATGGCGATCGCGGTGTGCCCGCTGGGCAGGCTGTTGTGGGTGTAGTCGCCCGCCACCTCCACCAACGGGGGCCGGACGAGCACGAACCGCTTGAGGCCCTGGACGACCACCTGGCCGAGCACGACCACGCCGACCGCCGCGACCGCGAGGTCCCACCGCCGCCGCAGCACGCCGACCAGCGCGATCAGCACCACGGCCGCCACCAGCGAGTAGACGGTGATCTCGTCCAGCGCCCGCCACGCCTCACCGGCCTGGGCCGCGTCGGCCTGGTCCGCGCCGCGCAGCGCGGCGTTCTCCAACTCCTGGCCCTCCACCGTCCACACGGCGAGCACGTAGACCAGCGCCGCCACCCCGGAGGCCGCGACCGCGATCACCGCCCACCGCCGGGGCCGGATCGGTGCCGCGACCCGCTCCGACCGCCGGTCGGCCTGTTCCTCCGTTGCCACACCCACACCTCCGCCACCGCGATCGGAGGTCCATCATGGAGCGACCCGGCGTCCGCCGCCCGGCGATGGCCTCGACGCCTCACGCCCACCGGGACAGCCCTCCGCCGCACCGCACGAGCGCTGAGCGCGAACGGTCACGGGGCGCCGGCGGGCACCGGCCGTGTCCCGTCCTCGGAGCGACCGCGGCCGAGTACCAGCCCGCTCCGCGGGACGAGGACCACCCCGCCGATCGCGGCCGCTTCCGACCCGTTCACCGACGGCACCACCCGGCCGGGTGGTGCCGCGCGGGCGAACAACCGGTGGTCCGGCTCCTGCCGGACCACCGCTTGGTGGATCGGGCCCGCCACCGCGAAGCTCTGCCCGGCCGGGACGATCGCGCCCAGGTCGAACAGGACCGCCACGGTGACCGCGGCGTGACCGGGGTGGCGCGCCGACCGCTCGACGAGTCCGCGGGCCTCGGGATCGCCGGCGTTCGCGGCCGCCGCGATCCGCGCGAACTCGGTCAGGAAGTCGTCGGCGGCCGGGTCGAGCGCCAGCCGCCGGGCGAGGTCCGGCATCGCCGGCGCCTGCCGGACCAGGGCCGACGTAGTTCTCCAGGCACCCGACGTCGCCGCACGGACCCTCGTCACCGCGGACGTCGATCGAGATGTGGCCGATCTCCGCGGTGTTCGACGTGCTGCCCCGGCACACCTCGCCGGAGACCGCCACCCCGCCGCCGATACCGGGGAGGCGGGTCGGCCCAGGAGGATCAGCAGGTGCCGGTGTGGTGTTTGAGGGCCAGGAGTTTGTGGCGGTACATGCGGCACAGGGCGACCAGGAGGTGGACCTGCCCACCGGGGCCCAGTGGTCGCAGCCGCTCGACGAGGTCGTCGGGACCCAGGTCGGCACCGGTGGCCAGGCGCTGGTTGAGGATGGTGCGGGCGAGGTCGTGCTCGCGGTCGCCGATGGCCAACCCGTCGACATCGCGCAGGTCGTAGGTGTCGGGCAGCGGGAACCGGACGAGCGCCTCGGGATAGCGGGCCACCATGAGCTGCACGACGACGTTGACCAGGTGCGACACCAGCACCGCCGCTCGATCCGGGTCCTCCAGCATCACCGACAGCTCGTTCACCGTCACCGTGTCGGGGTCGAACGCCGGTGGCGAGTCGATGTCGACGTCGAACCGGTGCAGGGCCAGGGTGATGTTGTCCAGCACGCGCTCGGGATCGACGAACACGCGTTCGGGGCGACCGCCCTCGACACTGGCCCGCGGGTGCCACGGATCGAGGAACTCCCGCACCGCCGCTTCTCCGTACACGCCTGGATCGGGTAAAGGCCCTCCTGCACGGGGGGACTGCTCCACCACCCTGCCTCCTGTCGGATCGCCGCCGGGGCACCGCTGCTGTGTCGTCGCGGCCCGGCGGCAGCGTCTGCGGTTGTCCCCGCCGGTGTACCCGCTACCGGCCGGTACACGACAACGAACCTGCGGATCGAAGCCCGCCGAGGTGCCTCCACGACCGGCCGTCGGCGACACCCCACACCGGTCACCGCGGAACCCACCTGCACCGTAGGACCCGCTTGTCCCCAGATCGCACCGACGAACCGGTTTCCGTGAAACCGGTCGCAGAGGCGCCGACCACCCCTGACCGTTCTCGATCCTTGACCATCGGGGCTGGCAGCGGTGGGACCGCCTCGCTCGCGCGGGGGGCACGACCCAAGGTGCCCCCACCGACGAGTCCGCCCGGACCACCCCCGCTCGCGCGGGGAGCACGCCGACCTGCCCGGCATCGTCGCCGGTCAGGTGGGACCACCCCCGCTCGCGCGGGGAGCACGCCGTGCTGACCGGCAACGGCGGGCGTCCGGACGGACCACCCCCGCTCGCGCGGGGAGCACGCACCGAGCTGCTGTCGGACGTCGGTGGTGATGGGACCACCCCCGCTCGCGCGGGGAGCACGGCTTCGACGCCGCACAGCGCCACCTGCTGGCGGGACCACCCCCGCTCGCGCGGGGAGCACGAGTGGCAGGAACCCGGTGAGGGTCCGGGCCGGGGACCACCCCCGCTCGCGCGGGGAGCACGTCTTGGTCAGCAGCACGGCCGTGGTGGGCGGGGGACCACCCCCGCTCGCGCGGGGAGCACTCCAACCCGGCCATTGTGGACGTCGCGGTCGGAGGACCACCCCCGCTCGCGCGGGGAGCACTTCAACGACCGCCCGGAGAAGCACGTCAAGAAAGGACCACCCCCGCTCGCGCGGGGAGCACAACACGAACGTCAACCTCATCATTTCCTGGGTGGGACCACCCCCGCTCGCGCGGGGAGCACCGCAAGCCCCGCCGACCAGACCCCACCGGCGCCGGACCACCCCCGCTCGCGCGGGGAGCACGTCGGTCAGGGCCTCCCGGACGGTCGCGAAGTAGGACCACCCCCGCTCGCGCGGGGAGCACCGCCGTCGCATGGCGCGGAGGTCCGCGGTCAACGGACCACCCCCGCTCGCGCGGGGAGCACCGGGGCTGCGAGTTGCCGTTGTCGGTCGCCGTCGGACCACCCCCGCTCGCGCGGGGAGCACCTCGCTAGCTGGCTGACCGCCTACTCGGACGACGGACCACCCCCGCTCGCGCGGGGAGCACGCGTCCCTGGCCGCCAAGCGGTGCTGGGAGCAGGGACCACCCCCGCTCGCGCGGGGAGCACAGCCCGGAGGGCCTGGACGCCGAGCTGCACCTGGGACCACCCCCGCTCGCGCGGGGAGCACCCCGTTGCCTACGAGGCTGGCGTACCCACCCGGGGACCACCCCCGCTCGCGCGGGGAGCACTGGGCGATACCGGTGGCCGCGTCGCCCAACGCCGGACCACCCCCGCTCGCGCGGGGAGCACACTTCTTGACCAGGGACTTTACAAGCCAAGGTGCGCGTTTTCATTCGGTTTGTTTCAGTCTCGTATATCGGTGATCGTCTTATTCTCCCAGAGACGAGACGCCGACGATGCGCGGACCACAAGGCTGCGTTGGTGGGGACCACGACGTCGTGAGCATCGCTCCTGCTCGCCTGGGGACACCGCCAGCCACGCTGTCTGCCGATGGACGGGTGCCGGACCGCAGAATCCGGCTGACACGGACCAGACGGTCTTTCGGCTGCATCCCTATCCCATCCCCGTAGCGCTGGTTGGGTGCAGGCCCGACTCGAACGCGTCGGAGGCTGGGGCTTCTTCTCGTATTCCTGTTGTAGTGCCTGTTCGCGTCGGTGTGTTCCACCCCCACGGCAGGTGCCGAGTGGTGAAGCTCCGCGAACCGGCCGCCTGTGGAACGGGAACGCGGCGAGCAGCGCGGGTGTCCTGTCCGCCGCAGTGCCAGGTGTGCGAGCAGGCGCGCCGCGACCCGCTCACCGCCGTGCACCGAGGCCCGATACCGCCAGCGCAAACCCAACGGCACCAACTTTCACCCGGCGGGGGTTCCCTGCGCGCGGGGCTGGGCTTCGGGGCTGGGCTTGCGGCCGGGGTTGAAGGGGACGGTCAGGAAGGCTACCTCGACCGGGTGCTCGTAGCGCTTGCCGTTGATCGGGTCGTGGCGCATGAACTGCGGTGGGTCGATGTGGACCTGGACGTCGTAGTCACCCGCCCCGGGCATGGTGAAGTTGGTGCCGTAGTGGTAGAGGAACGGGTGCCACAGGAAGGGCAGCGTCGTGTCGAGCACCTTCTCCCCACCGGAGGTGACGGTGACGGTCACGTCCAGGCCGGGCACGAAGCGGCCGTCGGAGGCGTCGGCGACGGCGATCTCCAGGTGGCCGTTGGCGTCTTCGGGCGCCTCGTGCCAGGCCAGGTGCCCGTCCTGGAGTGCGTACATGCCCTCGGCGTCCTCCTGCACCAGCGCCACCAGGAACTCGCCCGCCTGCTTGATCACCGCGCCGGACTCCTCGCGCATGGCTTCGAGGGCCTTGCGGTAGGCGGCGCCCTCGGCGCGGGCCACGTCGAGCTGACCGGGGTCGGCCTCGTTGCTCGCGTCCATCGGCGGGGTGCTGCCGGGTGTGCTCATCTGCTCTCCTTCGCGTCGTGCGTCGTCGAAGTGCCGGGCTCGGGGCGTCGCGGTCGGCTCCGCCGGGAGGACCCGACGCTGGAGACCGCGATCCCCGCCGCGACGGCCGCCGGTGGCCTACCCGTTCGGGCGGGTTCCATGCGCCGTGCGATCGCACCTCACCCCCATGGGCAAGGGCGTCACGCGTCCGTCGCACCACCGTTCGGCGTGGTGCCGCCGGCGGGCCACCCGGGGGAGGGCTCGTGGCGGGTGCGTGACCGGCGACCCCGGACGGCCCGGCGAAGCGGCTCGGGACGCCCCGGCCACCCTCGACGGGCAGTTCCACCCGACAGGTAGCACAGTGGGGTGATGGACCGGATCGCTGACATCTGGGGACCGCGCACCCCCCACGCCAAGGGCACGGTGTGGCCGGCCAGGGTGGACCTCCACCTCACCGACGGTGTGTCCGAGGACGAGGTGGACCGGTGGGTGCAGAGCGCCTGCGTGCTGTGCAGCAACGGCTGCGGCTGCGAGATCGCGGTCAAGGGCGGGCGCATGGTGGGGATTCGCGGCCGGGCCACCGACGTGGTCAACCACGGGCGCCTGGGGCCCAAGGGCCTCTACGGCAGCACGCCGTGGGCCTCGTCGCCCGATCGGCTGACCCGTCCGCTGGTGCGCGAGGCCGGCCGCCTGGTGGAGACCGACTGGGGCACCGCGATGGGCCGGGTCGTGGAGGTCTCGAAGCGGCTGCTGGCCGACAAGGGGCCGCTGACCCACGGCTTCTACACCACCGGCCAGATGTTCATCGAGGAGTACTACGCCCTCGGTGTCATCGGCAAGGCGGGTCTGGGCACGCCGCACATGGACGGCAACACGCGCCTGTGCACCGCGACCAGCGCGGCGGCGTTCAAGGAATCCTTCGGCGCCGACGGGCAACCCGGCTCCTACACCGACATCGAGCACTGCGACGCGATCTTCCTCTACGGCCACAACATGGCCGAGACCCAGACCGTGCTGTGGATGCGCGTCCTGGACCGCACCCGCGCCGCCGACCCGCCGACCGTCGTGTGCGTCGACCCGCGCCGCACCCCGGTCGCGCTGGAGGCCGAACGCACCGGGGGAGTGCACCTCGCGCCCAGGGTGGGCACCAACCTGGCGCTGATGAACGGCCTGACCCGCGAGCTGTTCGTCAACGGTTGGGTGGACGAGCGGTGGGTGGACGCCCACACGCTGGGCGTGGCGGACCTGCGCGCCACGGTGGAGCCCTACACCCCCCGGGAGGTGGCCCGCACCTGCGGCATCGACGCCGACGACCTGCGCCGGGCCGCCCGGATCTTCGGCCGGAGCCGTGACGTGCTGTCCACCGTGCTCCAGGGCTTCTACCAGTCCCACCAGGCCACCGCGTCGGCCGTCGCCGTGCACAACCTGCACCTGCTGCGCGGGCTGATCGGCCGGCCCGGCTCCGGCATCCTCCAGATGAACGGCCAGCCCACCGCTCAGAACAACCGCGAGTGCGGCGCGGACGGCGACCTGCCCGGCTTCCGCAACTGGGACAACCCGCGCCACGTGCGGGAACTGGCCGACCTGTGGAACGTCGACCCGCTCACCATCCCGCACTGGGCCCCGCCCACCAACGCCATGCAGATCTTCGACTACGCCGAGGAGGGCAGCATCGGGCTGCTCTGGATCGCCGCGACCAACCCGGCCGTGTCGATGCCCGAGTCCGCCCGCATCCGCCGCATCCTCGGCGGCGACCGGTGCTTCGTCGTCGTGCAGGACCTGTTCCTCACCGAGACCGCCCGACTGGCCGACGTCGTGCTGCCCGCCGCCGGGTGGGGCGAGAAGACCGGCACGTTCACCAACGTCAACCGCACCGTGCACCTGTCGGAGAAGGCCGTCGACCCGCCCGGCGAGGCCAGGAGCGACCTGGACATCTTCCTGTCGTACGCGGCGGCGATGGACTTCCGCGACAAGGAGGGCGCCCCGCTGATCACCTGGCGCACCCCGGAGGAGGTCTTCGACGCCTGGCGCGAGGCCACCCGCGGCCGACCGGTCGACTACACCGGTCTGTCCTACACCAGGCTGCGCGGCCCGACCGGCATCCCGTGGCCCGTCAACGACCAGGCCCCGGACGGCACCGATCGGCTCTACACCGACGCGGTGTTCCCCACCGCCACCGACGAGTGCGAGACCTACGGCCACGACCTGCTCACCGGCGCGGCGGTCACCGAGCAGGAGCACCGGGCCCTGCGACCCGACGGGCGGGCGTTCCTCAAGGGCGCGCACCACACACCGGCGCACGAGGAACCGGGCGAGGACTACCCGCTGCTCTACACGACCGGCCGCACCGCCTACCAGTTCCACACCCGCACCAAGACCGGCCGCTCCCGCTCGCTGCGCGACGCCGCGCCCGACGCCTGGGTGGAGCTGTCGGTCTCCGACGCGGCCGACCTCGGCATCAGCGAGGGCGACGTGGTCCGGGTCGAGTCGCCCCGCGGCGCGATCCAGGTCAAGGCCCGCGTCGGGCAGGTCGTGGCGGGAGCGGTGTTCGCCCCGTTCCACTACGGCTCCTGGGACCTCGACGACGCCGACCCCCACCGCCACTCCGGCCAGGCCAACGAGCTGACCATGACCGTCTGGGACCCGGTGTCCAAGCAGCCCTGCTTCAAGACCGCCGCCTGCCGCGTGGTCAAGGTCCGCGACGGCGACGGCCCCGCCCCGGCGCCCACCACCGCCGCGTCCGCACCCGCCGGCGACGGGGTCCCGCCCACCGCGGGCGGGGCGCCCACGACCACCCGGCACGTCGACACGCCGCACTACCCGAACGACCCGGCGGCGGGCACCTCCGGTTCCGCACCGGTCGACACCGCCGCCGGGGGCCGGTGATGCACCTGAACACCTACCTCGGCCTGGCCCACCGGTCCGAGCAGACCCTCGCCGACTCCTTCCGCGTCGTCGGGGAGGGCCACGCCAGGCACCCCGACGTGCTGTTCACCTGCCGAACCCTGGCCGCCTTCAGCGACGACCACGTCACGCGGCTCGGCCCGGTCGTGCGGCGCTACGGCGACCAGGGCCACGGCGACGTCGAGGAACCCGAGCGCCTGCACGCCGCCGGCCTGGCCGAGGTCCGCTCCGGCCCGGTGGGGCTCCTGCGCGACCTCCAGGACCTCCACGTCCTGGGCACCCTGGTCCTCACCACCTGGACCGTCATCACCCAGGCCGCGCAGGGGCTGCGGGACGTCGAGCTCCTGCGGATCGCGCAGGACGCCGGCGGCGGGACCTCACGCCAACTGGCCTGGCTCACCACCCGGATGAAGGCGGCCGCCCCGCAGGCGCTCATCGTCGCGACGTGACCGCCGGATCACCGTCCCGAGGTGCGGCACCACCGCGGTGGAGGTGGCTCGGTGCGACACGGGTCAGCGGCGGGGTAGCACGCCCAGGAGGGTCGCGGTCAGGGCCAGCTTCAGGTAGTCCCCCAGCTCCAGGTGGAAGCGGGCCAGGTCGGGCTCGGCCCGGTAGGCCGCCTGCAAGCTGGGCGGGGGTGTGCCGTACGCCGACAGCGCGCCGGCCATGACCACGGTTTGCAGGCTGAACAGCGTCGCGTTCTCGCCCAGCTCCGGCAGGTACTCCTGGAGCAGGGCGGTCATGGTCGTCAGGCGTTCCAGGGAGGCGCGCTTGTAGCGCGCCACGACCTCGACGGAGACGTTGTGCTCCAGGACGCTGCCCTGTGCGCCGAAGAGCTCGCACAGCACCACTCGGCCGGAGAGCGAGCGGCTGAGGACCCCGGCCACCGCTGTCGCCCGCTCGCCCATGGGCAGTTCCCGGTCGACGCCGGCGGCCAGCTCGCCCGCCAGTTCCGTCAGCCACTCCCGGAGGAAGTGGTCCAGCAGTTCCAGCAGCACCGCCTCGCGGGACTCGAAGTAGCGCAGCACGTTCGGCTTGGCCAGGCCCACCCGGCGGCTGAGCTCGTTCAGGGTGACCGCGGCCACGGGCATCTCGTCGAGCATCGCCGACGCCGTGTCCAGGATCGCCCGTCGGCGGATCTCCCGCTGCTCCTCGGTGCGCGCCCGCTGGAAAGTCACGATCGCCAGCCTAACTTGAGTACCTGCGGTACGTTGACAACGTACCGCAGGTACCTTATGGTCGTCACTACAAGATACCTCCGGTACTTTAGTGGTGGGGAGCCTGGCATGGACGAGAAGTGGACGACGGCGGACATCCCGGACCAGCGCGGGCGGGTGGCCGTGGTGACGGGGGCCAACACCGGGCTGGGGTACGAGACCGCCAAGGCGCTCGCCGAGCACGGGGCGTCCGTGGTGCTCGCCGTGCGCGACGTCGAGAAGGGCGGGCGGGCCGCGGCCCGCATGACCGGTGACGTGACCGTGCAGGCGCTGGACCTGACCTCGCTCGACTCCGTCCGGACCGCGGCTGCCGCGCTGCGGTCCCGGCTGCACCGGATCGACCTGCTGGTCAACAACGCCGGCGTGATGTACACCCCGAGGCAGACCACCCGGGACGGCTTCGAGATGCAGTTCGGCACCAACCACCTCGGCCACTTCGCGCTCACCGGGCTGCTGCTGGACCTGATGCTGCCGGTGCCCGGCTCGCGCGTGGTGACGGTCAGCAGCACCGGCCACCGCATCCAGGCCGCGATCCACTTCGACGACCTCCAGTGGGAACGGTCCTACAACCGGGTTGCCGCCTACGGGCAGTCCAAGCTGGCCAACCTCATGTTCACCTACGAGTTGCAGCGCCGGCTCGCCGCGCACGGGACCACCGTCGCGGTGGCCGCGCACCCCGGCATGTCCAACACCGAACTCGCCCGCAACACCCCCGCGGCCCTGAGGCTCCCGCTCACCCGGCTCGCGCCGCTGATCACCCAGACGCCGGCGATGGGCGCGCTGCCGACCCTGCGCGCCGCCACCGACCCGGCCGTGCTCGGCGGCCAGTACTACGGCCCCGGCGGACGCAACGAGGTCATGGGCCACCCCCGGCTGGTCACCTCCAGCCCGAAGTCGTACGAGGTGGCCGTCCAGCAGCGGCTGTGGGCCGTTTCCGAAGACCTCACCGGGGTGAAGTTCCCCGCCGTCCGGGTCGGCGAGGCCCGACCAGCGGCCGCACGGTGATCCCGAGCGGGCCCGTCACCCGATCGAGACGGGGGCGCCGCTGCTCCGGCCGGCAGCCCACCGCCACGTCGGTGGGCTGCCGGCCGGAGGATCAGCGGATGTCGGCGAGGAGCCGGTAGGCGGTGGGGATCAGCGGGAACCGCCGGTGCGCTCGCCGGCCGGCGAGGGCGACCACGGCGGTGGCGGTGGCCGGTCGGAAGCCGAGGAAGGTGGTGTGCCCGAAGGTGGCGCCGGCGTGGAAGTACAGCGCGCCGCGGTCGTCGTGGTGGATGAACCAACCGAGGCCGCGGGACTCCCCGGGCGCCGGGTGCGGCACGGGTGCCCGCACGGCGTGCAGGGCGTCCGCCAGGGCGCTGCCGGCCGGGTCCGGGTGCGCGGCCAGGTAGGTCAACAGGTCGTCCGCTGTCGAGCGGACCGCGCCCGCCGGGGCGAACCCGTCCATCCGCAGCTGCGGGACCGGGCCCGAGCGGGGCAGGCGACCCGGCGGGCTGGGGTGGGTGTCGGTGTCCGTCAAGCGCAGCGGGGCCAGGACGCGAGAGGTGAGCAGGTCGTCGAAAGCGGTGCCCGTGGCGTGGGCGAGGGCGTGGCCGAGCACCGCGTACCCGAGGTTGGAGTACCGCCAGGTGCCGACGTTCCTCGGTCGCGTGCGGGCGAAGGCGGCGAGCACCCGTTCGGTGGAGTGGTCCGTGGAGGAGGGCCGGGTGCTGGTCGCCCTCGGCGCACCCGCCGAAGTCCTGACGTCCTACCGCCGGGCCCTGGGGCTCCAGCAGCAGCTCGACGACGACGTGCGGCAAGCCGCCGTGCTCGACGCCACCGGCGAGGCGTACCAGGTGTTGGACCGGCACGACGACGCCACCGGGTTCCACCGGCGCGCGGCGGGCGCCCCGGCGACCTGACCCGGGTCGACCGGACGACCCCGACCCCCGGGCGGCGGCCCGGGGCAGGGCCCGGCCGCCGACGTCCTCACCGCGTCGTCCCCGGCAGCCGGGTGCCGGGCACACCGAACGGTTCGCCGATGTGGGGACCGGTGAACAGCGCCGCGCCGCGGGTGGACCACGCTCGCGCTTCGGCGGCCGACGCGATGCCGTCCACCGCCACCTCGGCGCCGGCGTCGCGGAGCAGGGGCACGAGGTGCGCCGCCGCGTCGATGTGCCGGTGCCGGGTCAGGGTGGGGGAGAGCCGGACCACCGCGATCGGCAGGTCCTCGACCAGCGGCAGTTCCTCCGGTGCGAGCCGGAACCCGTCGAGGGCGGCGCGGACGCCCAGGCCGGCGAGCGCGTCCAGGTTGTCCGCGGCCGTGCTGTTCGACGCGACGGCGTGCGTCGGCATGGCCAGCGTGAGGTCCGGGGCCGGCAGACCGGTCTCGTCGAGGGCCCGCCGGACCTTTCCCACCAGGTCGGCGTCGGCGGACTGGTGCGCGGTGAGCGTCACGAGCAGCGGGACGCCGGTGCCGCGGCGGCGACGCCACCACCTGTGCTGCTCGGCGGCGGTGCGCAGCTGCCACCCGACCATGGTCACGCTCAGGCCCGTCGGCTCGGCGTACGCCATGTGGTCGTCGAGCGCGGCCGGCCGGTCCCAGCGCAGCAGGGCTTCGACCATCGCCAGGCCGCCGGTCGAGCTGTGCACGGGCCGGTGCCGCACGACCGTCTCGCCCAGCTCCCACGCGCCGGGCATCTCCGTCGCGGCCACGAGGGTCGTGCGCTCCGCGATGTCCTGGCCGGAGTGGTAGAGCGCCCACTGGCCGCGCCCGTTCGCCTTCGCCCACCGCAGCGCCTGCCCGGCGCGGCGCAGCACCTCGTCCGGGTCGGTGTCCGGCGGCGGCCGCAGCACGAGGCCGGTGCCGGCCGTCAGCGCGAGCCCGGCACCGTCCACGAAGGTCGGCTCCGACAGCTCCCGGTTGACCACCTCCACGATCGCCGCCGCGTCGGGGGTGTCGGCCGTGTTCTCCACGATGATGCCGAACTCGTCGCTGTCCAGGCGCGCCACCAGGGCGTCGTACGGCGACAGCGCGTCCTGCAACCGCTGCCCGACCACCCGCAGCAACCGGTCGCCCGCGTGGTCGCCCCGCACGCTGCACATCAGGCCGAAGGCGTCCAGGTCCACGCGCAGCACCGTCACCCCGTGCGCGGGGTCGGCGTGCCGCAGCGCCTCCTCCAGCCGCGTGCCGAAGTACTGCCGGTTCGGCAGGCCGGTGCGCACGTCGTGCAGGGCCTGCCGGTGCAGCTCGCGCCGCAGCAGCGCCAACTCGGTGCTGTCCTGCACGACCGCCACGAAGCTGCCCGGCGCGCCGCCAGCGTCCCGCAGCAGGGAGATCCGCATGGTGATCCGTGCGACGTCCCCGTTCGCGCGCAGCAGCCGGTAGGTGCCCACCGCGCGGTCGACCTCGCCGGCGCGCAACCGGTCGGTCGAGTGCCGGAGCTCCGCGGTCGAGTCGGGGTGCACCAGGTCGTACAGGACCGTGCCGGTCAACTCCGCGGAGGGTCGGCCGAGCGTGTCTCCCGCCGCGTCGTTGGCGCGCGACACCCGCCCGTCGGGGTCGAGGACCAGTACGCCGCTCGCGGAGGCGGAGACCACCTCGTCGAACCTCGCCTCGCTCTCGACCAACCGCCGCGCCGCGTCGCCCACTGCCTTGACCAGCGCCGATCGGGCCCTCTCCTGCTGGTCGAACTGCGCCTGCCGCTCGGCGTCGAGGAAACCCGCCGACAGCACGCCCAGTCCGGTGGCGATCCGCGCGGCGTAGCGGGCGGTGTCGGCGAACTCCGGCAGCCCGAGCAGGCCCGGACCCACCACCTCCGCCGTGGTGCGCAGCCCGGCCGCGCCGAGGTAGCCCAGCGGCACGAGTGCCGCGCCGACGGCCTCCAGCGCGGCGGCGTCGACGGGATCGGTGTGCAGCGCGGCGCAGATCGAGTCGAGTCGTTCGACCAGCACGGCGTCGAGCTGGTCGCGCGACAGCGAGACCACCACCACGCGGCGCAGCCTCGACGACCACGTGCGCGCGAGCAGGTGCCGGGCGCGGACCGGGTCCGGGTCCGGGTCGTGCGGTCTCGCGGGTCCACCTCTCCGGGGTGCGTCCCTGTGGGGCGCGTCCCTGTGGGGCGCGTCACCGCGGAACCCCCGGGGTCGACGCCCGTGGTGACCGGGGTCCGTCGGCGGAAGCGCCGTCATCGGGTTTTGCGCCCGACCCCGGCGTAGAACATGATGTGCTCGGCCGGTCGGCCGCCCACCTCGACGGGGTAGGACGGGCGCCATTCCGGGCAGTCCACCAGTCCCGGTGGCACCAGCTCGAAATCCCCGAACATGCGCAGCACGTCGGCGTGGCCGCGCTCGGTCAGCTGATCGGGACTCTTGCTGCGGGTCAGCACCCGCGCGGTCTCGGCCACCCCGCGCTCGTCGCGGTCGCCGGTGATGTGGGTGATCGCCAGGTGACTGCCGGCCGGCAGGTGGTCCCGGTACCGCCGCATCAGCCCGTGCGGGTCCCACTCGTCGGGCACCCAGTGCAGCATCAACAGCATGAGCAGCCCGATCGGCTCGTCCCGGCGCAGCAGGCGGCGGGCCGCCGGACTGCCGAAGATGCCGTCCACGTCGCGCATGTCGGCGTGCACGACCCCCGTGCGGTCGTTGTCCGCCAGGATCAGTTCGCTGTGGGCCACGGCGATCGGGTCCCGGTCGACGTAGACGACGCGGGCGTCGGGGGCGACGGCCTGCGCCACCTCGTGGACCGCGGACACGGCGGGGATCCCGGAACCGATGTCGAGGAACTGGCGGACACCCGCGTCGACCATGTGCCGCACCGCCCGACCGAGGAACGCCCGGTTGGCGTGCGCGCCCGAGCGCAGACCGGGCATGGTCGCCTCGATGCGCGCCCCCAGCTCGCGGTCCACGGCGAAGTTGTGCGCCCCGCCGAGGACGAAGTCGTAAGCACGGGCGATGCTCGGTACCTCTGTGTCGACATCCTGCGGAACCCAGTACGGACGAACCACTACAAAGCCCTCCACCATCGGATGAATGACAGAGTGTAGTCACCCACACACAGGTGTTCGATAGGCCCCATTGAGGGAACAGAATTCCCCGTAAAGACGAATAGGTGTCGAATTGAAATCACTCTGCGTGGTGCCGGGCCAGCGCCGCCCGACGCCGTCGACCGCGTTCCCGCCGCGCGGCAACGCCCCGGCCCCCGCCGGGGACCTGTCCGGTGCCTCCCGGCCCGCCGTCGTCCGCGTCTTTCGGCCTGCGGGCCCCTGGCGGCATCGGACTTCAGGCCGGCGCGCCACCTGGTCGGGGTGGGGATGAGGCCCCGTTGCCGATGGGCGGGTGCGCGCACCCGCCCATCGGCGTTTTCCCCGATCCCCGCCGGTCGCTCCCGAAGCCCCGCGGCCGGGTCGGCTCGACCCGACGCCCCGGACACCGGCGGTGTGCGTGCCGGTCAGCCGGTGAAGGCCAGGCCGACCACCTCGTCCAGGCTGATGCCGACCAGGCGGGTGCGGCCGGTGTCGAGGTCGATCCGGTAGACCTTGCCACCGGAGGCGGCCAGCGCCCGGCCCCCGGGCGAGATGTCGAAGCCGTTCGCCGCGGAGATCCGCGTGCCGAGCCCGCCGACGGTGAACAGCTGTCCGGTGTTGGGGGACACCACGGGCGTGACCCCGGCGCGGGTGCCCTGGGTGGCCAGGACCCCGCGGGCGCTGTCGAGCACGTAGAGCGTCGTGCTCGTGGCCCCGGCGACGCTGTTGGTGTAGCCGGCCGCCGCGACCTTCGCCGTCGCGCCCGGGGTGGCGTGGGCGATCGGGCCGTCGGTCGCGGCGACGGCGCCGGTGTCCGGGTCCAGGCGGAGGTTCCGACCGGTCGCGGTGACCAGGCGGATGCGGTCGACGGTCGGGTTGAAGTCGAAGCCGACCGGGGCGGCGTCGAGGGCGACCGGCGCGCCGACCCCCGTCGCCTGACCGGTGCGCGGGTCGACCCGGTAGAGCTTCCCGGACCTGCCGATGCCGTAGAGCTCCCCGGTGGCGGGTCGCACGTCGATGCCGGTGAGCCGGTCGTGCCGGTCCAGCCCGCGCACGCGCACGCGGTGGCCGAGCAGCGGCAGCGCCGATGAGCCGGTGACCAGGGTGCCGTCGGCGGTGAGCAGGTGGACGTCGCCCCGGTCGCCGGTCGCGTTGGCCGTACCGGTGGGGCCCAGTGCCCCGGCCAGGGCCAGGGCCGCGGTGAGGGCGGTCAGTCGGATCGCGCGCATGGACTCCTCCTGTGTGTTCGGTTCGCCCCGTGTCTACGACCGGCGTGCGGGTCCTGTTGAAGGACACCCGAACGAAATCGGCGGCTGTCACGTACGCCCAACGAGAGAAGGGCGGGCGGATGACCGGGCACCGCGAGGTCGACCTCGGTGCGGAGGACGGGGTCCGGGCGGCCTACGCCGCCCACGGACCCGAGCTGTACCGGTACGCGCTGAGGCAGGTGGACGACGAGGGGGTGGCGCAGGAGGTCGTCCAGGAGGTGTTCCTGAGGGCGTGGCGCTCAGCCGACCGGTTCGACCCGGAGTTGGCGAGCCTGCGGGTGTGGTTGTTCGCGATCGCCCGCAACCTGGTGCTCGACCACCTCCGCCGGGTTCGCCGGCGCCGGCCGGCGGAGCACCACGGGGCGCTCGTCGACGCGGCGTCGGCCGACCTGGGGTTCGCCGATGCCGCACTGGACCGGTGGCTGGTCGAGGAGGCGTTGCGCAGGATCAGCGCCGACCACCGGTTCGCGCTGGTGGAGACCTACCTGCGCGGCAGGTCCTACCCCGAGGTGGCCGCCGAGCTGGGGGTGCCGCAGGCGACGTTGAGGAGCAGGGTGTACTACGGCATCAAGGCGTTGCGCCTGACCCTGGAGGAGATGGGGGTGACCCGGTGAGCGGCGACCCGTTCCGCGAATCGCTGGGCGCGTTCGTGCTGGGGCAGTTGGGCGAGCCGGAGCGGATCGCGGTGCAGGCCCACGTCGACGGCTGCCCGGCCTGCCGTGCGGAGGTCGCCGACCTGCGGCCCGCGGTCGAGTTGCTCGGCCTGGCCGACCCGAGCCGGGTGTCCGACGCGCCGGCGGTCCCCGCCGGCCTCGGGGAGTCGGTGCTGGCGCGGATCCGGGCCGAGCGCCGGCCCCGCCGCGCGCCCCGTCGTGCCGCGCTGGTCGCGGCGGCGGTGCTGATCGCGGTGTCGGCGGGCGGCATCGGTTACGCGGTGGGACGCCCGACGGCGCCGCTGGAGCCGGTCGCGGTCGCCGGCTCGGCGCCGGGTGTGTCCGCGCGTGCGGCGCTCGTCCCGCACACGTGGGGCATGGAGATCAAGCTGGAGGCCACCGGTTTCACGCCGGGCCGGGCGTACCGCGTGCTGGTGCGCGACCGCGCCGGCCGGCAGTCGCCGGCGGGCGGGTTCGTCGGCACCGGGACCGTCCCGATGACGTGCAACCTCAACAGCTCCGTGCTGCGCCGCGACGCCGCGGGGTTCACCGTGCTCGACGCCGGGGACGCCGGGGGCGCCGTGGCGCTGGCGGCCGACTTCTGACCGGGCGTGGACGCCGGGGGCGACCCGCACCGTCCTCGCCGAGCCGGTCCCCGCACCGTCGCCCCCGCCCCGGCCGAGAACCCCGCACCACGGGGGCGTGCCCGTCGCTGCGGGACGGGTGCGGGGTCTCGGCCGGGACGGCGGTCGCGCGCGGGTGGGCAGCCCGCGGCGTCAGAAGGCGATGTCGTTGTCGTTCAGCACGCCACCGAGGTCGACGTGGCCGAGGGCGTCGGACACGTCGGTGATGCTGCCGACGTTGGCGATGTCGCCGACCTTCGTGGTGACGTCGCCGATGTCGGCCACGTCGCCGAAGTGGACGATGTCGCTGAGCACGTCGCCGGTCTGGGCGATGTCGTGCAGGCCGGTGGTGCTGTCGGTGATCCCGGTGATGTCGGCGATGTCGGTGACGTCGCCGGACAGGACGTCGTCGACACCGAGGTCGCCGGTGTGGAGGGTGGTGACGTCCCCGACGACGTCGGTCACCCGGGCGGTGTCCAGGACCTCGGTGTCGACGATGTCGGTGACCCCGGTGCCCGCGGACAGGTCGTGCACGGTGTTCAGCACGTCGGCGTCGAGGTCGTCGACCAGGTCGACGCCCAGGTCACCGGTCAGGTGGTGCGCGGCGGCCGCGACGCCGGACAGGGCGGCGGTGGCGCTGTTGTCGTCGACGCCCTGTCCCAGCGCGTCCCGACCCAGGTCGACCGAGCCGGCGCCGATCAGGTCCAGCGCCTCGTCGAGCGAAACGCCGGACAGGGTCGAGTCGAGGTCGCCCAGGCCGCTGGACGGGGCGTAGTCGAGCACCAGCGGCAGGACCTCCCGCACGTCCAGCGGGCTCAGGTCACCCAGGCCGGCGCCCTGGAGGGTGGCCTGCGGGTCGCTCTGGAACGCGGACCGCGTCGTCGGGTCGGTCAGCAGGGTGAGCGTGAAGTCGTGCAGGGTCTGGACGGGGTCCATCGATGTGCTCCTGAGCGTTGTCCTCGGCTTGCCCGGACAACGCTAGGTGCGATCCGGCTTCATCACATCGGGTATGAGCCCTAGTCCGCTCGATGGTCATCCGATAGGGGAGTGGGTTGCGTTGCGTTAGGGGGAGGGGGTCTTCGGCCCGCATCCCCCCGGTGGTGAACCGGATCGAGGGACACGGCGAATGCCGGAGACACCGACTCGACGAGGAGGCGCCCGGCCGCATGTCGTCACCGGACACCAGCCCGATGGTCCTCGACCCCGTGGTCGAACGAGCGTGGGAGCGCGTCGACGAGGCGCGGCACGTCGTGCTCAGCGGCCCGGCCGGCTGCGGCAAGACGGCGCTGCTCTCCACGTTGGGCGACCGGTTCGCCGTGGTCGACGACGCCGACCGGGCGCCGGGGGAGGTGCTCGCCGGGCTCACCCGCCGGGTTGCCTCCGGCGCGGCGGTCGCCGTCGCCCACCGGCCGTTCCACCGCAACCCGGAGCTGAGCGTGCTGCTGGGCGCCCTGGCACCCCCGGTGCTGCGGGTGCGGTGTGGACCGCTGCGGCGCGCCCAGGTCGCGCGGATGCTCGCCCGCACCGGTTCGACGCCGGCGGCGGCCCGGCTCGACGCGGTGTACGAGCAGACCGCGGGGGTGCCGGCGTTCGTGGAGCTCGCCGTGTCGGCGGATCCGGTGGGGGCGTTCGGGCCCGTGCTCGACGCGGTGGGCGTCGACACCCGGAGGCTGGTCCTGGCCTTGGCCCTGGGTGCCCCGCTGGACGACGACCTGCTGGGCGAGGCCCTGGGCGTGGGCGGCGACGCCCTGGTGTTCGCGGTGGAGGAGGCGCGGTCGGTCAGCGCGATCCGCGCGGACGGTGCGGTCGTGCCGATCGTCGCGCACGCCTGTCGGGCGCTGGCCGACCCGCGGGAACGCGCCGCGGTGCTGCGGGCCCTGGTGCGGGAGCAGCAGCGGCGCGGGCTCCCGGTCCGGGGGCTGGCCGAGTCGGTGCTGGACGCCCCGGTCGTGACCGCGCGCCAAGCCGACCTGATGCTGGACGCCGGGCGGGAGGCACTGCGCGACCGGCCCGACCTCGCGCAGCGGTTCCTCGCCGCGGCGGCCCGCTCGGGTGCGCCGCCGGAGCGGTGGGCACCGGGCGCGGCCCAGGCCCGCGTGCTGACCGGCGACCTCGACGGCGCGCTGAGGGTCGCCGACGAGGTGGCGGGCACCTCCGCCGGTGCGGTCGTCACCGCGGTGGTGCTGGCGCGGCGCGGCGAACTGGCCCGTGCCGCACAGCTGCTCGCCTCCGCCCGGGGTGCCGATGCCCGGCACATCGCCGCCATCGGCCACGCGGCGACCGGGTCGTGGCGCACCGCCGCCGAGCTGCTGGAGGAGCAGTTCACGGCGACCGCCCTGCCCGACACCGTGGGCCGGGCCATGGCCCGGGGCGTGCTCGACTCGGTGACCGGCGCGCCCACCGACGCGCTGTCGGCCCTGATCTCCGCCGCGCACACCGCCCACGCCCTGGACCGGCCGCTGCTGCTCCCCGACACGCCGACCGCGCTCGCCGCCCAACTCGCCCTGCACCTGGGGGAGTTCGAACCGGCGGAGGCCCTGCTCTCCCGGGTCCGGGCCCGACCGGAGGACACCTCCACCGCCCGGCACCGGCTCCTGGACGCCCACCGGCACCTGCTCACCGGCGACCACGCGGCCGCGGCCGACGCCCTGCCCGACGCGCGGGGACTGGAACCACGTGAAGCGCTGCTGGCCGCCGCCGCGCGCGTCGGACTGGCGCGTCGGGCGGGGGACCTGCGCGCCGTGGACGACGAGTGGGGACGGGCGTACCAGGCGCTGCTGGCCCAGCCCGTGGACCTGCTCACCCTGCTGCCCCTGGGAGAACTCGCCGTCGCCGCCGCCCGCCTGGGCCGGTGGCACCACGTGGAGGCGCACCTGGACCAGGCGTGGGACCTGCTCGACCGCTGCGGGCACCCCGCGTCGTGGTCGGTGCTGCCGCACTGGCACGCGATGCAGGCCGCACTCGTGGCAGGTCGCCGTCCGGCGGTGCGCGACCACCACGAACACCTCGTGCGCCACCGCGACCGCACCACCCTCGGCAAGGCGCTCGCACCCGCTGCCGACTGCTGGGCGACCCTGGTCGACGGCCACGTCGACGTGGCCGTCGTCGACCAGGCGGCGAAGGCCCTGCACGCCGCCGGCCTGCGCTGGGACGCCACCAGGTTGGCGTGGCAGGCCGCCATCCGCACCACCGACCGCGCCGCCATCACCCGCCTGCTGGACATCGCGCGACAACTCGCCGACCACACCGCCGGCACGACCGCCGGGGTGCTGAGCGAACGCGAACGGCAGGTCGCCGAACTCGTCCTGGAGGGCCTGACCTACCGGCAGATCGGCAACCGGCTGTTCATCTCCGCCAAGACCGTCGAGCACCACGTCACCAAGATCCGGCACAAGCTCGGCAGCCGGAACAGGCGCGAACTGGTCGGCGACCTCGACGACCTCCTGTCCCGGTGAAGCTGTCCCGGTGAAGAACCGGCGCGGCCGACCGGCTCCCCCGACACCGGATTCCCCCGCCACCGGTTCCCGGGCCCGGCCACACCGGCGGGCCGCGGTCGGCGGAAGGGGGTGCCTCGTACCGCCCGGACACCGGTTCTGCGTGTTACTTTCACACCGCGTGAGCCGACACGATCCACAGCCGCCGGAGGGCGTGTGATCGCGCGAAGTGGTCCCCTGCACCGCTCAAGGAGTCCCATGAAACCCTCCGGCATCGCACGTGCCTTACCCAAGCGACTCACCGCGGCCGCCGCCGTGGTCGCGTTCGTCCTGTCCGGGCAGCAGGCGTTCGGCGAACCGGCCGAACCCGACGCCTGCGGGCTCTCCTCGTTGGGGCGGACCGCGCTGCGCGCCGCCGACCCGAGCGTCATCCGCGTCGGCGCCACCTACGTCTCGGCCCAGGTGGGCGGTGGCGGCATCCAGGTCCGCCAGGCGTCGTCCCCGGACGCCCTGGCCTCCGCGCCCGCGGCCCTGGTCTGGCGGGACGCGCGCAACCTCGGCTCGGTGTGGGCGCCGGAGATCGTCCGCGACGGCGGCCGGTACTACATCTACTTCACCGCGGGCACCGACGCGGCGCACCGGATGTACGCGATCCACTCGGCCTCGCCCGCCTCGGGCTACACCGGTGAGGTCCTGCTCGCCCTGCCCGAGGAGCGGTGGGCCATCGACGGCGTCCCGGTGACGTTCAACGGCCGCCGCTACTTCATCTGGTCGGGCTGGGAGTGCACGACCAACGTCGAGCAGAACCTCTACATCGCCGGCATGTCCGACCCGCTCACCCCGGTCGGCGCCCGCCACCTCATCTCGCAGCCGCGCGAGCCGTGGGAGCGGGTGGTCGGCAACCCGTTCATCAACGAGGCGCCCGAGGTCATCAAGGACCCCAACGGCCAGCTGCACGTCGTCTACTCGGCCAACGGCAGCTGGAGCGAGCAGTACTGCGTCGCGGACCTGCGGCTGCGCGCCGGCGGCAACCCCACCTACGTGTGGGACTGGTACAAGTCCAACGGCTGCCTGTTCGGTTCGAACCGGGCCACCATGATGACCGGCTGGGACCCCACCCTGCAGGTCAACGGGCCCGGCCACAACACGTTCGCGCTGCCCGACGGCGACATCGCCGCCAGCCCGCCGGCCGGCCCGAGGTCGCCGATGATGTACCACGCGGTGGCCAAGGGCACGCCCTACCACTGGGACAACCGCTACTGGTACACCGGCACGTTCGTTTGGTGGGGCAGCACGACCTACCGGCGCGCCAACGTCCCGGGCCCGACCGCGGACACCGGCTGGAGCCTGAAGTTCTTCGAGTAGCCGACCGGCTCCCCGCGGCGTGGCGCCGTCCCCGCCGCGGGGAGCCCTCCCGCTACCCTGCCCCGGTGGCACTCGACTTCCACCCGGACCCCTCGGTCGCGGACTGGCTCGTGCGCTCTCCCACCCCGTCGATGGAGCTGATCACCCTCGGACCGGCCGGGTACGACGCCTACGCCCGGTTGCGCTTCATCCCCGACCCCACCGCGCCAGGCCAGGCCGAGGCGGACGTGGAGGTCGACGCCGACCACCCCTCGGACCTCGACCAGGCGCGACGGGCGCTCCACCTGCTCGCGCGGTTCACCACCACACCGGGGGAGTGCTACTTCTGCGTCTGGGAGGGCTACTCGGACATCACCCTGCCGCCGTGGGGTCCGGTGGTCACGCTCCCACACCGGCGCTACGCCCTGCTGCGCGGCTCGCTGACCGACATCGCGGACTGGGAGGGGGTCCTGGGCGCCGAAGGTCCCTGCGCGCCGCCGGCCTTCGCGTGGCCCGCCGACCGCGGCTGGTGCTTCACCAGCGACGTGGACCCGCACTGGGCCGGGATCGGCGCCGGACGAGCCGCGGTCGAAGCGCTGGTCGGGGACCCCGGGCTGGACGTCGTCCCCGCACCGCCGGGACACACCCCGCCGGTCTACCGCTGAGCCCTTCCCATAACCGGTGGACGCGTCGCAAGACCACCTCAGAGGGCCAGGGGCGCGGAGCCGAAGGCGACGTTGAAGCGGTCGCACCAGACCACGACGCTGCGCAGGCCGGCCAGGTCGACGTCGGCGGGGATGGCGTAGTTCTGGTTGCCGTCGGTGGCCTTCATCGGGCCCAGGGCCAGGTAGCGGCCGTCGTCGTACTTGCCCCACTCGCCGCCCGCGGTCGCGTCGGAGAGCCAGATGTGCAGGTCGGGGCCGTCCGAGGTGGAGAAGCCCTCCAGACGCAGGATGCGCTCGCCCCCGCTGCTCAGCACGCTGGCGGTACCGCGCGTCTCGTGCTCCTGGGTGACGAACTCGCCCGCGGCGAGCACGGCCGGTTCCGCGGGCTCGGAAGTGGTCGTGGTCGTGGGAGCGGGTTCCGGCGGTCCGCTGGTCACCGGCGCGGTGCTCGCCGGGACGGCGAACCCGGTGGGCAGCGCCTCGTCCACCTCGCTGCGCGTCCACAGCTTCCAGGGCTGGAAGGCCCACAACCCCACGATCGCGGCCACCACCACGAACGCCAACCCCGCCCAGGTCGTCTTCTTGCGCATCAGGCCACGCATCGCTCTCCTCCGGCCGATGACTCGATCACCGGCACCACCGATCCCGGTCCACCGGTCATTGTGCTCGACGATCGAGTGACGGAGATGTCCGGCCACGCGGCCCGGTCGCGGATGCCGCCGCTGTCCCCGACACCCGAACGTCGTCCCCGCACCGCCGGGGCACACCCCGCCGGCCCACCGCCGAGACCCGGGGTCAGGGCGTGGCGCGGAGGCGGAGGAGTTCGGCTCGGGCGTAGGCCACCTCGCGCGTGTCCTCGCCGCCCGCGCGGGCGATCTCCTCGGCCAGGTCCTGCGCGCCCTCGACCAGGTGTCGTGCCTTGCGCCCGCTGCGCAGGTGCTCGCGGTACGCCTTGCGCTCCTTGCGCAGGCCGCTGACCGCGTCGAGCAGCGGCGGGTCGACGACCCCCGCCGCGACCTCCGGTCCGAGCAGGTCACGGACCCAGGCGCGCTCCCGCCGCGCGGCGTGCCGCAGGACGTGGAACAGCACGACCAGTTCGACGACCGCGATGAGCGGCAGCAGGAGGAAGAACAGCGCGCCACCGCCGCTGAGCCCCGCCATGTCGTCCCAGGCGAAGTGGAACACCATCGCGGTGAGCATGGTCAGCACGCCCCGGGGCACGTCGCGCTCGCCGGGCGCGCGGCCCAGCACCCACATCAGGCCCGCGCAGAAGATCGCGCTGAACAACGCGTGCGACACGATCCCGGACGCGCCGCGCAGGAGGAACACCTGGAGCGACGAGCCGAGCTGGTCGACGCCGAAGTTCTGCGTCGCGCCGTTGAACACGTACAGGACGTCCTCGAAGACCTGGAACCCCAGGCCGGTGAACGCGCCGATGACGAACCCGTCGTAGGCGCTGCGGACCAGGCGCGGGGCCAGGCCGATGAGCAGCACCAGCCCGAGCGCCTTGCCGACCTCCTCGTTGATCGGCGCGATGAGCCCGGCGGCCCAGTCGGAGGCGAACGCGGTGCCGCCGACCTTCGCCCAGATGTCGAGCAGCGCGGTGTTGGCCGGCAGGGCGATCCAGAACGTCGCGGCGACGCCGCCCCAGGCGAAGCCGGTCGCCAGCAGCCCCGCCGGCTGGCGGGTGTAGCGGTTGTGGTGGCGCAGGAGCAGCAGCCAGGGCACCAGGTAGAGCCCGAACAGCAGCACGCCCCCGGTCAGGGCCGGCGCGTAGAACCCGCCGCCCTGGCCGAAGTAGCGCAGCATCGTCAGCGCACCGCCGCCGACCCCGAGCACGTACACCCAGAACGCCGCGTTGCGCGGCTGGAGGAACCGGAACGGCAGACCCCACCCCGACTGCTCGATCGCGGCCAGCTGCGCCGCCTTGCCCGTGCCGACGTCGGTCATCGCCCCGCCTCCGGCGTGATGCTGCGCAGCAGCGCCGCCACCTCGCCCCGGTACCGCTCGAACTGGCCCGGCGCGGTGCGGACCCGGACCAGCAGCGCGGGCGCCGCCTCGGCCGGGCCGTCCGCGCCGACGGCCACCTTGAACGCCACGTCGAGCCCGTCGCCGCCCGGTCCCGTGGTGCTCCGCGCGACGCCCACCACCCCCGCGTCGGTGGTCAGCGTGGCGCGCGACCCGTCCACGCCGGGCACGTCGTCGCCCTGCGAGCGCTCCACCTGGTCGAGGAACGCCTGCGCGGTCCCGTCGAAGGCCGCGCCCCGCAGCTCCACCGTCGCCCCGCCCGAGGCCAGCAGCGCCTGGAGGTGGACCGGGTTCACCTGCTCCCGGCCGACCAGGGTGCCGCTCTCCAGGTGCCAGCCGACCGGCGGCACCGCCGTCGCGCCGTTCCCCAGGTCCAGCACGTCACCGGCCCGGACCTCGTCGTGCCAGGGGATCGCCGCGTTGAGCGCCGGCAGCCCGTAGATCAGCGCCAGCGCGATCACCAGGACGGTCAGGGCGGGGGCGAACGTCCGCCGGTCGAGCCCGAGGACGCGGTGCTCGACCGGGACCCACCCCCGCGGGGGTTCCTGCGCGTCGACGGCCACCGGCGACTCCTCTCGGCCCGACCGGGCACCCTCCGAGGAGCGCCGGCCGTACTGTAGGCACGCCGCGCGCTCGTCCGCACGGCGGAGCGCCGCGCCCCTCCGGGCCGGGTCCGGTTCGTTCGCGTGTCCCGGCGCGCGGTGGTCACCCGGACGGGTGCACCGACGTGGTGGGCGCCGACAGCGGGGCTCGGACGACCCGGCGCCGGGCCGATCACGCCTGGTCGTCCGACCGGGGTTCCCCGCCGCCCGACACCGCCGTTCCCCGGGGCGCGCGGGTGGTGGGTCAGGAGCAGCGGTGCTGCACGGGACGGCCGCCGTCGCTCCCGACGAGGGTGCTCTCGTCGTCGCTGATCCAGCGCAGCTGGAAGGTCCACGGGACGGTGGCGGGCTGCTCGACGACCACGCCGTCGCGCCAGAGGACCGTCCGCTGGCCCGCGCTGACGGTGGTGCGGCCGCCGACGGTGCCGTTGCCGCCGATGGCGGACGCCGAACCGGAGTTGCGGAAGGTGCGGACCAGCACGCCCCGCGCGGTCCACTCGGTGGCGGCGTGGCCGCTGTCGGTGCCCTGCGAGCCCACGACCCGGCCGTTGCGGATGGCGTTCGGGTTGCTGTAGCCGCCGGCGACCTGCGCGGCGAGCACGCGCCACTGGCCGTCGGTGTCCCGCACCAGGCCACCGCCCCAGCTCGTCCCGGTGGTGGCGACGATCCGGCCCTGCTCGTCGACGTCGACGGGGTGGATGGTCCGGACGTCGGTGGGGGAGGGCAGCTCGCGGTAGGTGCCCGGCGCCGAGGCAGGCCACAGCACCACGACGTCCCGGGTGCCGATGTCGGCGTACCCGACGACGTCACCCGCGTTGTTGACCAGCTCGGCCGAGTAGCCGTCCCACGCGGGGTTGCCGGGCAGCGGGGTGGCGCTGCCGTCGCGGCCGATGGTGACGCCGACCAGCCTGCCGTTGACGTAGTCGTAGCCGACGATCCGCCCGGCGGCGTTCACGTCGCGGTACCCCGGCGTCGCGGCGGTGGCCCGCTGCACGACCTTCCCGTTGTCCCACAGCGTTCCGCGCGGGTCGACCAGGCCGCTGAGCGGCACGAACCTGCCGGTGGTGCCCACCGCGTACCGGCTGCCGCTGTAGCCCTCCAGCACACCGCCGTTGGTCTCGGCGGGCAGGTCCCAGGAGGTGGCCTGCCACGTGCAGGCCGCTGCCGCGACCGGTGCCGCCTGGCCGGCCGGCGGCGACACCAGGGCCAGCCCCAGGCCGAGCGCCGCCGCGGCGAGCGCGTGCTTCTTCAGTCGGTTCGACAAGGCGGCCGTCCTTCCCCGGAGGAACCTGCTTCTCGGGGCGGAATCCTGGCAACCGCCGGTGGCGGGGGCAAGGAGCGCGCACCGGGGCCGAAGTCGGGAACGCGAGGCGGGCGACGGGTGCCGGCGGGGGCGCTCGTCGCGGCCGGGCGCGGAAGGTGCCGCCGCCACATCGGGCAGTTCCCGCCCGGGGGTCCTTTGTGGTCGTCGTCCCGGGGTCGGTGGGCGGGTCTGGTGCGGCGCGGTCGGGCTGCTCCGGGTGCGTGAACCCGTACCCGTCCGGTGAAGTCTGTTCCACCCGGTACGGCGCGGTGATCGCGAGTCGGGCGATTCCCCGGTGGTGAACCGGTGTGGTGGTCTCACCCGGTGTGGTGATCCGCCGGGGTCCGCCTGAGCGGATCACGAACTCGGCGACGGTTCGGACCCGCGGTTGGTCCGCGCGGTGGGCGCGTGCGAGGTGATCCGGCCGCCGCTCGGCGCGGTTGCCCAGGCCAGGCTCAGCCGCCAGGCCGCGGCCCGCACGTCGGGGTCGTAGGAGACCTCGGGTGAGCGTGCCTCCCGGTCGCGGACGTAGTAGCGGCCGGTGGTGTCGGCGAGGTCGGGATCGGTGGCCAGGCGCAGCGCCGCCTCGGCGCCCTGCTCGGGGGTGAGCAGGAAGCGGCGGATGAGCCGGCGGAACGGCTTGAGGGCGGTCGGCACCACGTCGTCGACGAGGTCGGTGCCCACGATGCCGGGGTGGACGGCGTTGACGGTGACGCCCGTGCCGCGCAGGCGTTCGGCGAACTCGTAGCCGCAGGTCGTCGCGAGCAGCTTGGACCGGGCGTAGGCGGCGAACGGCGCGTACCCCTCGGCCGGGTTGAGGTCGCGGACGTCGGTGACACCGGTCAGGTCGAGCGGCACGGGCCGGGGGCGGCCGGGCAGGGGCACGGTGCGGGCGTCGGACATCGTCGCGGAGACGACGTTGACCACGCGGGCGCGCCCGGCCGCGAGCAGGTGGTCGCGCAGGAGGTGGGTGAGGGTGAAGCCGGCGAGGTGGTTGACGGCCAGGTGCGCCTCCACGCCGTCGTCGGTGAGCCGGCGGTCCCGGTAATGCGCGCCGGCGTTGTTGACGAGCAGGTGCAGGACGTCGTGGCGCGCGCTGAACCCGGCGGCGAGCCGGTGCAGGTCCACGCGGGAGGTCAGGTCGCCGGTCAGGACCTCCACGCGGTCGGCCCCGACCTCGTCCGCGACCCGCCGGCGCAGCGCTCGGCCGCGGTCGGGGTCGCGGCTGGTGGTGACGACGTGCGCGCCCGCCCTGGCCAGTTCGGTCGTGATGACCCGGCCCATGCCGCCGGTGCCGCCGGTGACGAACGCGGTGCGGCCGTGCGGGTCGGCCCGGACCCCGGTGGTGTTCACGCCGGCGGTGTTCACGCGGCGATCCCCGGCGCGAGGTGGAGGTAGGCGGGGGTGACGGCCTCGCGCACGACGAAGTCCGCGAGGTCGGCCCGGGAGACGGCGGTGGTCAACCGGATGCGCAGGTCGGTGCCGGTCCGGTAGCGGCCGGTCGGCGCGGAGTCGCGCAACGCGGGAGGTCGGACGATCGTCCAGTCGGTGTCGGACGCCCGGATCAGCGCCTCCATCGACTCCTTGTCGCGCATCCGGTGCCCGACCGACGCCCACAGCGCCAGCGAGTACGGCGAGCGGTCGCGGCTCTCGGCCGCGCCGTGCGCGCTGACCACGACCAGTCGGCGGACGCCGGTCGCGCCCATCGCGAGCAGGGCGGCGCGGACGCCGTCGGCGCACACCGCGACCGGGCCGCGCCCGGTGGCGCCCAGGGCGCTGATGACGGCGTCGTGGCCGGCGACGGCGCGGGTGAGGCGGTCGTGGTCGGCCAGGTCCGGGATCACCGCCGCGGTGATCCCGGGCGCGGGTGGCAGGGCATCGGCCCGACGGGTGACGGCGGTGACGGTGTGCCCGGCGCGCAGCGCGATGTCGACCACGGCCCGCCCGGTGCGCCCGGTGGCGCCGAGGACGACCAGTCGGGAAGGTTGTGGGTCAATCTGTCTCATAGTTGGCAGCCTGGCAGATCGCCCAACTCCGAGTCAACATGTCTCATAGAATGCGGGTGTGGCCGACACCGAAGACCCGCGCGTCACCCGCAGCCGTGAGGCGGTCCTCGCCGCCGCGCGGGACCTCCTGCGCGAGGAAGGGCCCGCCGCCGTCACCCACCAGCGCGTCGCCTCGCGCGCGGAGGTGGGGCGGGCTACCGTCTACCGCCACTGGCCACGACCGGAACAGCTGCTGACCGACGCGATGGCCGGCGTGCGGATGCCGTTCTTCCTCGACCCGACCAGCCCGGTGCGGCCTTGGCTCAAGGCCCGGTTGCGCGTGCTCGCGGACGAGTTGGCCCTGCCCGACGTGCTCGCGGTGACGACCTCGCTGCTGCACGGCGCGGTGTGGGACCCCCGGATCACCGACCGGCGGGACCGGCTCGCCGCGGTGATCGGCGGCCGGCTCCGCGCGGCGTTGGAGATGGCGGTGCGGACCGGGGAACTGCGTGCCGCCGTCGATCCCCGTGACGCGGCGGCGCTGCTGATCGGCCCGCTGCTCTACCGCGGCGCGCTCGAACCGGGTCCGGTGTCCGACGCCCTGCTGGACCGCCTGCTCGACGCGGCGGGCACCTGGACCGACGGCTGAGCACGACGGTGCGCCCTACGACCGGGCGGGAGCACGGGTGGGGTCGTCCCCGGCGGTGAGGCTCGTGCCGCGCGTCTCCGGCACCAGCAGCACCGCCACGAGGCTGATCAGGCACACGACCGCCAGGTAGAACGCGACCGACATCGACGTGCCGGTCCGGGCGTACAGGGCGGTGGCGATCAGCGGCGCGACCGCGCCACCGGTGATCGTGCTGATCTGGTAGCCCAGCGACGCGCCGCTGTAGCGCACGCGGGTCGGGAACAGCTCCGACGCGATCGCCGCCTGCGGCCCGTACATGCCGGACAGGAAGATCACCGCCCCGGTGAGGCCGATCAGACCCAGCGCGGCGTTGCGGGTGTCCAGCAGCAGGAACATCGGCGCCGCCCACAGCAGCGACAGCGCGGCACCGGCGACGAACACCCGGCGGCGGCCCACGCGGTCCGACAGCGCCGACAGCAGCGGTGTCGCGACCAACTGCGCCACGCTCGCGAACAGCACCAGCAGCAGCACCGTGGTGCGCTCCATCCTCAGCGCGCCCGTGGCGTAGGACAGGACGTAGACGATCGTGGTGTAACCGATGGTGTTGGCCGCCATGAACGCCAGGCCCACCAGCACCACACGCCGCCAGTGGCCGCGCAGCAGCTCCACCACCGGCATCCTCGCGTCCGGGCGCCGTCGCCTGGCCTCCAGGAACACCGGCGACTCGGCGATCCTCACCCGCGCGTAGAGCCCGACCGCGATCAGCGCCGCGCTGAGCAGGAACGGCACCCGCCAGCCCCACGCCAGGAACTGCTCCCGCGACAGCACCGAACTCAGCCCCAGGAACACCAGGTTCGACGCGATGATGCCGGCGGGCACGCCCATCTGCGGGAAGCTGCCGTAGAAGCCGCGCCGGGACGGCGGCGCGTGCTCCACGGCCACCAGGACCGCGCCGCCCCACTCGCCGCCGACGCCGAGGCCCTGCACGAACCGCAGCGTCACCAGCAGGATCGGCGCCCACACCCCGATCGAGTCGTAGGTGGGCAGCAGCCCGATGAGGATCGTCGCGCCACCCATGATCATGAGTGAGGCGACCAGCACGGACCTGCGGCCGACGCGGTCGCCGAAGTGCCCCATCAGCACGCCGCCGAGCGGACGGGCGAGGAAGCCGACCGCGAAGGTCGACAGCGACGCCAGCGTGCCCGCGGTCGGGGACAGCCGGGGGAAGAACAGCGTGCCGAACACCAGCGCGGTGGCGTTGGCGTAGATGAAGAAGTCGTACCACTCGATGGTGGTGCCGATGAAGCTCGTGCCCGCGACCCGGGCGAGGGAGCGTCGATCGGTCTCGGGCGTCGTCGCCATGCGTTACCTCCGACGAGGCGGAAGGGGGCGGTCGCGCACGACGTGCCGACCGCGGCCGGGGTCCCCGTGTCGTCCGGCGCCGCGCGGCCGCGGCGCCGCGCCGGTCACGCGTAGTGCCGCAACACGGCTTGGGCGACGCAGGCGGGCTTGTCTCCGCCGTCGAGTTCCACGGTGAAGTCCACCACCATCTCGACGCCGCCCTCGATCTCCGCCACCGACCCGACGGCGCCGCGGAGCCGGATCCGGGCTCCGACCGGGACCGGTGCGGGGAAGCGGACCTTGTTGAGCCCGTAGTTCACGCTCATGCGCACGCCGTTGATCGTGAGCAGTTCCCCGAACAGCGGCAGCACCAGCGACAGGGTGAGGTGGCCGTGCGCGATCGTGCCGCCGAAGGGCCCGCTCGCCGCGCGCCGCACGTCCACGTGGATCCACTGGTGGTCCCCGGTGGCGTCGGCGAACAGGTCGACCGACCCCTGCGTCACCTCGTGCCACGCGGTGTGCCCCAGTTCGGTGCCCGCCAACGTTGTCAACCCGTCGAGACCTTCAGCGGTCAGTCCCACGCCACTGCCTCCCGTCGAGGGCCGGTCCGCGCCGTAGCGGGCGCGGACGAGTTCCTTCAGCAGCTTCCCGGCGGCGCTGTGCGGCAACTCCGCCGCGAACACCACGGATCTCGGGATCTTGTACCCGGCGAGCTTGCCGCGCAGGAACCCCAGGACCTGCGCCTCGCTCGGCGACGTGCCCGGTCTGGGCACCACCACCGCCCTGCCCACCTCGCCCCACTCCGGGTCGGGCACCCCGATCACGCCGCACCCGGCGATGTCCGGGTGCTCGTGGAGCAGGTTCTCGACCTCGGCCGGGTAGACGTTCTCCCCGCCGGAGATGATCACGTCCTTGACCCGGTCGACGACGGTGACGTAGCCGTCGGGGTCGGAGGTGGCCACGTCACCGGAGCGGAACCAGCCGTCGGGGGTCAGGACCAGCGCCGTCTCCTCCGGCCGCCGCCAGTAGCCCCGCATCACGTTCGGCCCGGAGACGACGATCTCGCCCTTCTCCCCGGGCTCCGCCTCGGTGCGGTCCGGTCGGACGACCCGCACGTCGGTGAAGAAGTGCGGCACGCCCGCCGAGCCCGCCTTGGCGGTGCCCATCTCCCGGGACAGGCACAGGGCGCCCGGCGAGGTCTCGGTCATGCCGTAGCCCTGGCCGAACGACAGGCCGCGCTCCAGGTAGGCGCGGATCAGCGCGCGGGGGACCGGCGCGCCGCCGCAGTGGACCAGCCGGAGGCTGGACAGGTCCGCGTCCACCCAGCGGGGGCTCGCGGCCATCGCCCGGAACATGGTCGGCACGCCGAACACGTGGGTGACCCGCCGCCGCTCGATCGTCCGCAGCGCCTCGTCCGGGTCGAACCGCGGCACGAGGATCGCGGTGCCGCCCTTGATGAGCGCGGGCAGGCACGCCATGTTCAGCCCGGCGGCGTGGAACAGCGGCGCGACCACCAGCGTGACCTCGTCCGAGGCGAGGTCCATGTCGATCAGGACGTTGACGGTGTTCCAGGTGATGTTGCCGTGGGTGAGCACCGCGCCCTTGGGTCGCCCGGTCGTGCCCGAGGTGTACATGATCAGGCAGGGGTCGTCGAGCAGGACGGCCTCGTCCAGGGGCTCCGGCGGCCCGCCCCCGAGCAGGTCGTCGTAGCCGAACCCGCCCGGCGCGGGGCCGGCGAGGGCCACCACGCACAGGTCCCGGACCTCGTCCCGCACCGCGTCCACCAGGTCGGCCTGCTCCGGCGCGTGGACGAGCACGGTGCTGCCGGAGTCGGTGAGGACGTGCACCGCCTCCGGCGGGGCGAGGCGCGCGTTCAGCGGCACGAACACCGCGCCCAGCGCCCCGGCGGCGAAGAACGTCTCCAGGAACGCCGGGTGGTTGGGCCCCAGGTAGGCCACCCGGTGCCCCCGCCGAACCCCGAGCCGCCGCAGGGCGTGCGCCAGCCGCAGCACCCGGTCGTGCAACTGCCGGTAGGTCCACTCGCGGTCCTCGTGCACGACCGCGACCCTGTCCGGTGTCCCGCGGGCCCGCCGCGCGGGCCACGACCCGATGCCCTGGTCGCGCACGGCTAGTCCCCGCCCAGGCCCAGCAGGCGGGCCGCGTTGTCCTTCAGGATCTTGGAGCGGACCTCGGGCTTGATGTCGAGCTCCGCGAAGTCCGCGAGCCACCGGTCCGGCGTGATGACCGGGTAGTCCGAGCCGAACAGCACCTTGTCCTGCAACAGCGTGTTCGCGTAGCGGACCAGCCGGGGCGGGAAGTACCTCGGCGACCAGCCGGAAAGGTCGATGTGGACGTGCGGTTTGTGCGTGGCGACCGCGAGCGCCTCGTCCTGCCACGGGAACGACGGGTGCGCCAGGATGATCCGCAGGTCCGGGAAGTCGACGGCCACGTCGTCGACGAGCATCGGGTCGGAGTGGCGCAACCGGATGCCGCCGCCGCCCCGCACACCCGCCCCGATGCCCGTCTGCCCGGTGTGGAACAGCGCCGGCACGCCCAGTTCCTGGATCACCTCGTAGAGCGGGTACGCCAGGCGGTCGTCAGGCGCGAAGCCCTGGAGGCTCGGGTGGAACTTGAAGCCCCGGACCCCGTGCTCCTCGACCAGCCGCCGGGCCGCGCGGACACCCGCCCGCCCGCGCCACGGGTCGACGGAGGCGAAGGGGATCAGCACGTCGGCGTGTTCGGCGCACGCCCGGGCGACCTCCTCGTCGGGGATCGGCGGGTGGCCGGTGGCGTGCTCGGCGTCCACGGTGAAGACGACGGCGACCATGCGGCGCTCCCGGTAGTACGCCGCGGTCTCGGGGATCGTGGGTTGGCGGTGGCCCCGCACCCTGAAGTGGTCCGCCGACGCCGCGAGCAGCTCCGGCGACAGGGAGCCGTGCCCGCTCGCGGAGACTTCGGCGTGGGTGTGGACGTCGATGGCGACCACGTCGTCGAGGTCCACGCCGTCACCTCCGCGGTGGTCGCGGGTCGGGGATGCCGCAGGTCTGCGGGGTGCGGCCGACGGAGGTGCGCCACGTGGCCGCGATGGCCCCGGCGTGCCAACCGCCCTCGCGGTAGGCCACGGCGACCTCCTCGGGGTGCGACCACAGCGACAGCCGGTCGCCGCCGACGCCGACGGCCTGCCCGGTGACGTCCCTGGTGGCGGACAGGAAGAGCACCATCCCGGCCGCGTCCTCGGGAGCGCCGAAGCCCTCGCCCGCGCGCAGCCAGTCGGGCAGCGGCTCGCCGCGCTCCTCCCACGCCTGGACGTGGGGGGCGAACGCCGGGATGGTCCTGGTCATCGCGGTGGCCGCGACGGGGATGACGGCGTTGACGGCGATCCCGGACCGGGCGCACTCCACGGCCCAGGTGCGGACCATGCCGACGATGCCGGCCTTGGCCGCCGAGTAGTTGGTCTGCCCGAAGTTGCCGCGTTGGCCGGCGGGGGACCCGACCGCGACGACGTTGCCGCCGTCGCCCTGCTCGCGCATCCGCCGCACCGCGGCCCGCACGCAGGTGAACGTGCCGCGCAGGTGCACCCGCACGACCGCGTCGAAGTCGTCGTCGGTCATCTTCCACAGCACGCGGTCCCGCAGCACGCCCGCGTTCGCCACCAGGACGTCGAGCCGCCCGAACTCCCGCACCGCGCACGCCACCAGCCGCTCGGCCACCTCGTCGTCGCCGACCGCCCCGACCTCGGCGACGGCTCGCCCGCCCGTCGCGGTGATGGCCTCGGCGGCCCGCTCGGCGGCGGTCCCGTCCGCGTCGTTCACCACGACCGCCGCGCCCGCCCCGGCCAGGGCCGTGGCGTAGACCAGCCCCAGGCCGCGTCCGGCGCCGGTGACGATCGCGACCTTCCCCGGCAGCTCCATGCGATTGAAGTTAGGCGTATACATGTCCGCCGTCAATATTGTGGCCAACTTCATCCGCGTTACGCTCCTCCCGTGGCCACGCTCGACACCGCCTCGGAAGTCAGACCGCAGTCGCTGATGCTGAGCTTCCTGGGCATCCACGTGCTCAACCAGGGCATCGCCGTGTTCTCCGGCAGCGTGATCGACGTGTTCGCCCGCGTCGCGGTGTCGGAGGAGGCGGTGCGGTCCACGCTGGGCCGGATGGTGAAGCGGGAACTGCTGACGCGGTACCGCAGCGGCCGACGCGTCTACTTCGGCCTGACTCCGCGCTCCACGGCGGTGCTGAAGGACGGCGAGCACCGCGTCTGGCGGCGCGGCGCGGTCAACGCCGACTGGGACGGCACGTGGACCATGATCGGCTTTTCGCTGCCCGAGTCGTGGCGCAGCCGGCGGCACGACCTGCGGTCGCGACTGGTGTGGGGCGGCTTCGGGCCGCTCCAGAACGGCCTGTGGGTCGCACCGGGCCACGTGGACGTGCCGGCGTTGGTCGGCGACCTGGACCTGGACGACCACCTGAGGGTGTTCACGGCGCGCACGGCGGAACCGACGGAGGCCGACCAGGTCGTCCACGCGGCGTTCGACGTGCCCGCGATCGCCGCCCGCTACCACGCGTTCCTCGACCGCTGGGACCACGAGGCGCCACTGCCGGAGGCCGTCGACGACCTCGCGCGGCAGCTCCTGCTGCACACGGAGTGGTTGCAGCTGGTGCGCCAGGACCCCCGGCTGCCGACCGGGCACCTCCCCGCCGACTGGCCCGCGATCCGGGCGGAGCACGCGTTCCACCGCCTGGCCGGGGTCTACGACCGGTCGGCCGGACGTATCGCCGCCTCGGTCCTGGACACCCTGCGGGTGTAGGACCCGTTCCCGCCGCCCGCCGGCACGCCGTCAACCCCACCACCTCGGGGGAGGCCCGGTGGCTCAACGTCCGAGTCGTGACCCGCGCTCCACGCCCCTCCGCTTCACCCTCACCGGCGGCCGAGCGGTTGTTCCGGGCGTCCCGGGCCACCACGTGGTGCTCGTAGCGGGTGGTGGCAGCCGGGCCGCTGTAGGTGGTGGTGGTCGTCGTTCCGGTGACGGAGCCGACCCGGGTGCCGTCGCGCAGGATCTGGTAGCCGGTCACGCCGACGTTGTCGGTGGACGCCGGCCACGACAGCGTGACCCCGGCGCAGGTCAGGTTCGAGGTGCGCGGGGTGGCCGGTGCGGTCGGCGGCGGACCCGGAGGTCGTGCCCGGGGATCAGGTGCGGGTCCACCTCTGGTTGGTGCCGCCGTGGCAGTCCCAGATCTGGGCGAGCGCGCCGTTGGTCGGCGTGCTGCCGGGGATGTCCAGGCAGCGACCGGAGTTCTGGCTCACCAAGGAGAACGACGTGGGCGCGGGGCCTCCGCCGCCGCTGACGACGTACACCGCCGTGCCGTGCGCGGGGACGCCGGCCGAGATGGCGCCGGACGTGGTGGTGGTGCCGTTGGTCCAGGCGTCGCGCAGCGTGAACGAGCTGCCGGTCAGGCCGATCGCGCTCGCCGTGGTGGAGACGGTGGTCGTGCTGCCGCCCTGGTTGAACAGGGCGACCGCGACGTTGCCGTTGGCCAGCCGCTTGGCCAGGACGCGCCGGGTGCCGTCGTTGGAGATCTGCCTGGCCTGGAGGCCGAGGCTGTCCTGGTTGATGGCGATGAGGCTCGCGTTCTTCAGGACGGTGGTCGTGGCGGCGTCCATGTTGCGCAGGTCGTTGCCGGCGATCAGCGGTGAGGCCATGATCGCCCACAGGGTGAAGTGGCTGCGCATCTCGGTGTCGGTCATGCCGCCGCGGCCGACCTCCATCATGTCCGGGTCGTTGAAACCGCCCGGTCCGGCGTAGGAGGCGAGCGGCACGGTGACGTTGACGATGTTCTGGATGCCCATCGGGTAGCCGTTGGTCTGCCCGGTGTCCCACTTGTTGGTGATGTCCTCGGTGGTGCGCCACATGTTGGCCACGTCGCTCCAGTTGCGCCGCGGACCGGTCTTGTCGTGGATGCTGTTGGAGTTGATGCTGTAGACGATCGGGCGCCCGGCGTCGCGCAGCGCGTCGCGTATCTTGGCGAAGGTGCGCACCTGGTCGTCGATCGTGCCGCTGGGGTGGCACCAGTCGTACTTGAGGAAGTCCACGCCCCACGCGGCGAACTGGCGGGCGTCCTGCGCCTCGTGGTTCAGGCTCCCGGTCGCACCGGGGTAGGAGTTGAAGTACTGCGCGCACGTCTCGGCCAGCGGCGCCTGGTAGATGCCGAACTTCAGGCCCCGGGCGTGGATGTAGTCGCCCAGCGCCTTCATGCCGCTGGGGAACCGGCTCGGGTCGCCCTGGAGGTTGCCCGCCGAGTCGCGGTTGGGGTTCATCCAGCAGTCGTCCACCACGACGTACTCGTAGCCGAGTTCGCGCATGCCGGAGTTGACCACCGCGTCGGTCATCTGCCTGATCAACGCCTCGTTGATGTTGCAGCCGAACGTGTTCCACGAGTTCCACCCCATCGGTGGAGTACGCGCGACGCCGTTCTCCAACGCCTGTGCGGACGGCGTGTGCAGTACCGCCGTCATCGCGGACAGCAGCAGCACGCCTGCCGCCAACAGCGTTGCCGCCCCGCGGGGACGGGGGAGTCGTGTTGCCGCCACCCTGGCCTCACTCCTCGGTGCATACGACGTGCCGGATGTCATCCGTGCTGCCGCACCGCCGGGGGAGGCGTTCCCCGAAGCTCCGGAGTTCCGGGTTCGCCGGTTGTGGCGGTGCTGTGGTGGTCGGCGTTGGTGAACGTCACCACGCCGTCGGTGCGGTGCGGGCTGCGCGTGGGCGGAGCCCGTCGGCGGCGCGTGCTTCGACAGAGCCAGTGTGGCACCCGTTGTTCACGCTCACAAGGCTCCTGTTGTGAAAAAGGGTGTTCAGTCTCCTGAGCGGGCCACCATTGAAGAAGTAGGCTCTACCTGGGTTTATGCGGTCCGATCGACACGTTGTTCGACCACGATTCGATGAGGTGGAATAAGTGAGCGCTAACAACCTGGCTGGGAGTGCGCGTTGACTGCCGGTCCTCCGCGTGGCCACATCGGCTCGCGGGTCATGGCCCCTCGCTGGTGTCGGCACGGCCCGGCGACGTCACGTCACGTCACGGCTGCGCGGTGTGGGGGCCAACCGGTGCGCGGACCTGGACAACGCCTCCACCGCCCCGACGGGGTGGACCCGGCGTGCCTGCGCCTGGGGACCACCCCGCCGGAGGCCCGGCCGGTGCGGGTCGTCGCCGGCGTGGACGGGATCGCGCCGGACCGCGTCGAGGACCTGGTCAACCGCCACCTCGTCGGCCACGACCTGCGTCGCCTCACCGTCGTGGTCGACCAGTTCGACGAGGCACCGGCGCGCTTCCCCGACGAGGCCGTCGCCCTGCTGGACGTCGCCGGGTCGCACCACCGCACCCCGCGCGTGGCCCTGGTCGTCACCACCACGAGCGAGGCGCTGGACCGCCTGCTCGCCGATCCCCGCGTCGGCTCGCGGTTGGCCGGCCGCACGAGCACCCCTTCCGGGTGCTGCTGAGGCAGCGGCTGGGCGGTCCTGGTGGTACGTGTCCCACCGCCGGACGCGCTGGACCGGGCGCTCGCCCGGGCACGCAGCGCCACGGCCACCCCGGACAGCGCGCACGCCTGCTGTTCGAGGCAGCCGACGCTCGCGGGCCCGGGACGAGCCGGTCCCGACCCCGCGAACGTGCGCGGTCACCGCGCCGGGTGCCGCGTCCACGCCGCCCACGTGGTACTGGGTGAACGCGTTCGTGCCGTCGTCTCGCCGTGGCACGCGACCATGGTGTCCTCGTTCACGTCGATGCCGCGTCCCCGGTTGTTGCCGTAGTGGCCACCGCGCTCGTCGCCTGCGCCGGCGACGCGTGCACCACGAGGGCGACGGCCGTCGCCGCGACGAGCGGCAGTGCTCCGAATTTCCTCGCGAAAATTCCCTTTCGGTCGATTGCGGTGGGACCGGTCAGCAGGGCTGCCCGTAGGTCTGGTCGGTCCACTCCCGCGCCGACGCCCGGTTGTCCATGAAGGAAAGAGTCGTGGAGTTGCACCCGGTCACCATCGAGATCCCGCCGTAGTTCGCGTAGTCGTAGAGCATGGTCGCCTTGCAGCCGGAGTAGGTCCGGGTGGAGGAAACGACGTTGTCCCACCCCGCCGGCATGCTGGGCGCGCCCCAACTGGGCCGGGTGCCGTTGTAGTAGCACGCGCCGGGAGCGGTCCAGTTCAGCGAGCTGCCGGCGTAGTTCGGATCGGTGTAGTCGGTGCCGATCAGGACCGCCTGGATACCGATGTCGGGCCGCGCGTTCTCCTGCGCGATCTCGGCCCGCACCTCCGCGGGGGAGGAAAAGCAGCGCAGGTCCGACATCGGCGAGTACCGCTGTCCCTTCTCGGCCACGCCGAGGTGGACGACACAGTGGCGCTCGGGGGAGGCGCCCGGTCGGGCGGGCGAAGCGTGCGCCGGCACGACGGAGACCGCCATGCCGAAGAACAGGAGGACCGCAGCCGTGCAGCGCAGGAGCGTGGTTCTCATGTGTTCCCATTCCAATCGACGGGGATTCATGAATTGTCGAACAGGCAGGAGTAGACAGTACTTCGGCGGCGATTCGGTGGCCAAGGTCGTGCAACACGGCAAACAGGTGACTGTCGGGCGGTCCACCACCGGGTGGTCCATCCGGTCGAATTCGCAGGCGCATTTCGCTCCCGGGAGGGATCTCGCTCCCCCCACTGGACTGTTCGGCGGCTCTTCTGGCCGGAACAAATCAACACCTGCCTTGCACCTATTTTTGCGGTTTGCCGCGTGAATTCGCCGTTCCGGAGGCTTGACGCCGGATCCGGACAAAGCCCTGCCGGGGACTGGGACCGTGGCAGGAGGTGACGCGCGGGCGGTCCGTCAGACCGGGTCGGCGAAGCGGCGCAGTCCGGTGACGGGTGCGGGATCACCGGGCGGGGCGACCCCTGGAACACCGTTCGCTGGAAACTTTCGTTGATGTGGTGGAAACCCACGGGGTGACACGCCGTGGGGATTCGGTGGTCGCGCGGTCGTACTGGCCCGCCGGGGTGTCGGTGCCGACCGTGTCCGAGGTGCTCAACGGGCGGCGCGCCGGCACGGGGTGGGGGTGGTGCTGTCGGAGTTCGGGCCGCGGGTCAACGCGATCCGGTACTGGATCGACGACGTGAGCTGGCCCCTCGCCCTGGGGCGCGGCGAGCAACCGCCGCAGCTCGGGCTGGAGCCGGCCACCACGCTGACCGTCCGCGGCAGCACGGCCCTGCCCCCATAGGGCTAGAGCCCAGGGGTCAGCCCCCTGCGGGTCAGCGCCCGGCGTCTGCCAACGTCCGCGTCTCGGTGATCACCACCTCCAGGACCACCTCGCCCACCGGCACCGGAGCGGTGCCCGGCACGGAGTGCGGCGGCCCGATGCGCGCGGGCGCTCACCACCTCGTCGGCCACCTCGATCGAGTAGTGCGCCGCTCGTCGAGCCGCACGGCCAGGCCGCCGCTGCCCTCGCTCGCGTCGATCACCGCGCGGGCGCGGCACGACAGGTGCTGCTGGCGGCGGCCGACGAAGGTGACGTCGAGGTCGTCGAGCGAGCCGCCGTCGGCGCGCAGGGTGAGCCGGCCGGGCGTGCCCCCGAGAGGTCGGACGCCGAGCAGCACCATCCACCACGCGCCGTCCGGTGCCTGCACCAGGTCGGCGTGGCCGGTGTTCTGCACGGGGTGGTCGGTACCCCGGTGGGTCGGCACCGGGTTGTCCGGGCAGGGCTCGAACGGACCGTCGACCGAACGGCCGCGCGCGATCGAGACGGCGTGGCCGCGCTCGGTGCCGCCCTCGGCGATCAGCAGGTACCAGTGGTCGCCGACCTTGTGCGGGTGGGGCGCCTCGGGTGCCTTGGCGCCCGGCGCGCCCGACCAGAGCCCGGTGGGCGCGCCCAGGGGCCGGCCGGGTCCTCGGCGTGGAACACACGCTTCAACGCCGAGCCGGCCCGGCGTCATCGAGCAACGCCGCCTGACCCGCTGTCGGAGGGCGACTCCCGACCTGTGAGCAGGGGTTTGTGACTTGGGTCACAACAGACTTCGGTAATCCGCAATCGACTCGGATTCACCCGTTCGCCACGTTTCGGCTAGGCCGGTCACCGAGTGCGCAGGATCG
>NZ_JBHSQO010000037.1:0-79605 GCF_042658445.1 Saccharothrix lopnurensis
GGGCGGGGGGGGGCCGGGCGGCGCGGCGCGGACCTGGCCGGCGACGGGGCGGCCGCCCACCTGCGGGCGCGGGGCGTGGTCGCCGCGAGCGAGCTGCGGGCGCTGGGCTTCGGCGACGTGGGCGAGCCGGTGGGGCGGTGGCGGGTCGACCCCGGTCACCGGGCCGAGCTGGCGCGGCGTGTCCCCGAGGCGGTCGACGAGTGGCGGCGCGAGCACCCGCTGGACCCCGGCGTGCCGGTGGAGGTGCTGGCCCGCCGGCTGGGCGCGCCGGCCGAGGTGGTGGCGGAGCTGGTGCCGCACGTGGTGACCGGCCGGGTGCCCGCCGCGCCGACCCTGCCGCCCGCCGTGGAACGGGCCGTGGCGGCGGTGGAGGCGGACCTGGCGCGCGACCCGTTCCGGGCCCCCGACGCGGCGCGGCTCGCGGAACTCGGGCTGGGCGGCAGGGAGGTCGCGGCGGCGGTGCGGGTGGGCCGGCTCCTGCGCGTGGCCGACGGCGTGGTGCTCGCCCCCGACGCACCGCGCCGCGCGGCCGAGGTGCTGGCCGGGCTGCCCGCGCCGTTCACCGCCACCGGGGCCAAGCAGGCGCTGGGCACCACCCGGCGGGTCGCGGTGCCGCTGCTGGAGCTGCTGGACTCGCTGGGCCTGACCCGTCGGCTGCCGGACCACACGCGGGTGGTGCCGTGACGCCGGGGGGATCGGCGGGCTGAAGGTCGTCTCCGCCGGTCACGCCTGCTGGCCCCGCCCCCAGCTCCGCCCGCCGGTCACGCCTGCCGATCACACCCGCCGATCCGCCCCGTCCTCCACAACCCCGTCCTGCCCGACCCCGTCCTGCCCCACGGCCTCCCGCACCAGGTCCGCGTCCCGCCGCGCCGCCCGCTCCCGCTGCGGCACCACCACGTACTTCGGGTCCCGCGTGGACGCCACCCCGGCCTCGAACACCCCGAACCGCTGCAAGGCGCTGCCCGCCACCAACGCCAACCCGGACACCACGGCCACCGCCCGGCTCCGCCGCCCGCCCAGCGCCGCTCCCAGCACACCACCGGCGGTCAGCAGCTCCGACCACCGCCGCAGCCTCCCCGGCCGCCCCGACTCGTACGCCTCGCGCACCAGCCCCAACCGCGACTCCATGACCCGGGACGCCACCAGCTCCGCGGCCCCGCCGAGCACGGCGAACACCCGCGCCGGACCGGCCTGCGCCACCGGCGCGCACACCATGCCCAGCCCACCGGACGCGGCCGCCGCCGACCCGGTGAACACGAACGGCAGGTGCGGGTGCGCCTCGTGCCACGCGGGCACGGCCGTCTGCGACAGCAGCACGGCGGTGTAGGAGGCCACGGCGGGCGCGAGCGCCGCCGACGACATCCCCGCCGGTCGGGCCGCCCACCTCAGCAGCCGGCCCAGCCGCCACCGCGCGGGCAGCACCTCGGCCACCGCGGCGACGCCCACGCCGGGACCGTAGGCGACCAGGAACCACGTGCCCACGCTCATCGGCGAGGTCGGCTTGGCGACCCGCAGCATGTGCAGGAAGCGCTCCGGCCGCCCCAGGTCCATCACCAGGAACACCATCCCGGCGCCCAGCGACACCAGCGCGCCCAGCCGCCCGGCCCGCCGCAGCGCGGGCCGCCCGGTGAGGTCCGCGCCCACCGCGAGCAGCGTCGAGCCCGCCGACACCCCGCCCGCGAACAGGTAGGCGGGCACCGGCCACTCCCACGCGGGCTCCTGGAGCACCGGCCGGCCGTAGTAGGAGCGGAACTCCGCCTCGGGCACCACGGACCCATCACGCCGACCGCCACCGCGACCGCCGCCGCCACCACCGCGACCGCCGCCGCCACCACCGGGCGCCATCAACGCCCTCCCGCGAACGCCACGACCGCCGCCGCGGCGAACGCCGCCGCCGCCAGCCCGGCCCGCTTCCACATCGCGGGCAGGTCGCGGGTCGGCACCACCGGGTCCGGCGGCAGCCCGTACACCTCCGGCTCGTCCAGCAGCAGGAAGAACGCGCCGTTGCCGCCCACGCCGTCCTCGGGGTCCGCCCCGTACAGCCGGGCCCCGACCTCGCCGCGCTCCCGCAGCCGCTCGACCCGCGCCGCGGCCCGCTCGCGCAGCTCGTCCAGCTCGCCGAACTGGATGGAGTCCGTCGGGCACGCCTGGGCGCAGGCGGGTTCCTCGCCCACCCGCAGCCGGTCGTAGCACAGCGTGCACTTCTGTGCCCGCCCGTCGCCCTCGCGGCGCTGGATCACCCCGTAGGGGCAGCCGGACACGCAGTAGCCGCACCCGTTGCAGATGTCCTGCTGCACCACGACCGTGCCGAACTCGGTGCGGAACAGCGCCCCGGTCGGGCACACGTCCAGGCAGCCCGCGTGCGTGCAGTGCTTGCACACGTCCGAGGCCATCAGCCACCGGAAGTCGGTGCGCGCCTCCGGCCCGGTCGCGGTGCCGGGCCGGTCGAACGACGGCATCCCCAGGTCCCGCGCCGCCGGCTCGGGCGCGGGCCGCTGCTGCTCCACGAACGCCACGTGCCGCCACGCGTTCGCGTTGAGGTGCCCGGTGTTGTCGAAGGACATGCCCAGCAGGTCGAAGCCCGCCTCCGGCACGTGGTTCCACTCCTTGCACGCCACCTCGCACGCCTTGCACCCGATGCACACCGAGGTGTCGGTGAAGAACCCCACGCGCGGCGGGTGGTCGGCGTCGTACCCGGCCTCGCCCGCCACGTCGGGCAGCGGCCCGGACAGCCGGTTCTCGGTCACGAGTCCTCCTCGGTGTGCGCCGGACCGGTGGTGTGGACGTGCGTGCCGGTCTCGGCGGTGATCCCGGCCCGCCGCCGGTAGCCCTCCAGGTACGAGAGCAGCGCGGGCCCGCGCGGGCGGCGGCCCGGCCGCACGTCGCAGGTCGCCACCTTGGACTCCTGGATGAACACGTTCGGGTCGACCACGACGCCGAACAGGTCGTTCGGCGAGTCGCCGGTCACCAGCCCCGTGGCGCCCCAGTGGTAGGGCAGCCACACCTGGTGCACCAGGCGGTCGTGCACCGGCAGGGACCGCATCCGCCCGGTGACCACCACGCGCGCCTCCACGGCGGCGCGGCTGGTGACCACGTGCGCCCAGCCCAGGTGCTCCAGCCCGCGTTCCCGGGCCAGGTCCGGCGACACCTCCACGAACAGCTCCGGTTGCAGCTCGGCCAGGTGCGGCAGGGTCCGGCTCATGCCGCCCGCGGTGTGGTGCTCGGTGAGCCGGGCCGTGGTCAGCACGTACGGGAACACCTCGCCGTGCGGCTCGGGCGGGGCCGGGTTCGAGGGGTTGTCCGGCCGCCCGTAGACCTTGCGCGTCGGGTTGCCCTGCTGCGGGTGGATCGCGTTGCGCACCGGCGACTCGTGCGGCTCGTAGTGCGTCGGCATCGGGCCGTCGGCCAGGCCGCTGGGCGCGAACAGCCAGCCCTTGCCGTCGGCCTGCATGATGAACGGGTCGTCGCCGCGCAGCGCGTCCGGGCCGACCGCGTCCGGCGGCGGCACGTGGTCCGGCGGCTTGGCGCGCTCGAAGTCCGGCACGTCGTGGCCGGTCCACTCGCCGCGCTCGGCGTCCCACCAGACCAGCGCCTTGCGCTCGCTCCACGGCCGCCCCCGCGGGTCGGCGGAGGCGCGGTTGTAGAGCACGCGGCGGTTCATCGGCCACGCCCAGCCCCACTCGGGGGCGTAGAGGTCCTGCTCCTGCCCCGGTGTGCGGCGGGCGGCCTGGTTGACGCCGTCGGCGTAGACGCCGCTGTAGATCCAGCAGCCGGCGGCGGTGGTGCCGTCGGCCCGCAGCTCGGTGTAGCCGTCCACGGGGCGGCCGGTGGTCAGGTCGACGCCGTTGACGCGGCGCAGCACGTCGTCGGCCTGCGGCTCGTCGCCGACCACCTCGTAGTCCCACCACAGGTCCAGCAGCGGCCGGTCGCGCTCGGCGGTGGAGCCCGCCAGCCGCTCCTTGAGCAGCCGGCCCAGGTGGTAGAAGAACCACAGCTCGGAGCGCTGGTCACCCTTCGGCTCCACGGCCTTCTCGCGCCACTGGAGCATCCGCTGGGTCTGGGTGAACGTGCCCTCCTTCTCCACGTGCGAGGCGGCGGGGAAGAAGAACACCTCGGTGCGGCACCGCTCCGGCGCGATCTCGCCGGTCTCGACCTCGGGGGAGTCCTTCCAGAAGCTCGCCGACTCGATCATGGTCAGGTCGCGGACCACGAGCCAGTCGAGGTTGGCCATGCCCAGGCGCTGGAGCCGGCCGTGCGCGGAGCCCACCGCCGGGTTCTGGCCGAGCAGGAAGTAGCCGAAGACCTTGCCGTCGACCATGTCCATGACCGTGCGGTACGTGCCGTGGTCGCCGGTGATGCGCGGCAGGTAGTCGAAGCAGTAGTCGTTCTCGGCGGTCGCCTCGTCGCCCCAGTACTCCTTGAGCAGCGAGACGGCGTAGGTGTCGGCGTTGCGCCAGAAGCCCTTCTGGTGGTCGGCGCGGATGTCCTCCACGTAGGTGGCCAGGTCGGTGTGCTCGGGCGTCGGCATCGGCAGGTAGCCGGGCAGCAGGTTGAACAGCGTCGGGATGTCGGTGGAGCCCTGGATGCTCGCGTGGCCGCGCAGCGCGAACACACCGCCGCCGGGCCGGCCGATGTTGCCCAGCAGCAGCTGGATGATCGCGCCCGCGCGGATGCACTGGGCGCCCGTGCTGTGCTGGGTCCAGCCGACGCTGTAGACCAGCGCGCCGGTGCGCTCGCGGCCGGAGTTGGCCGTCCACAGCTCGCAGACCGCGCGGAACAGCTCCTCGGACACACCGCAGACGCGCGCCACGACCTCCGGGGTGTAGCGGCTGAAGTGCCGCTTGAGCACCTGGTAGACGCACCTGGGGTGCTGGAGGGTCGGATCGGCGGCGATGGGGTCGCTGCCGCCCTCGACCTTCGGCCCGCCGCTGCCGTGCTGGTAGGGCGTGGACCGCTCCTTGTCGCCGGAGGGCCCGTCGTGCTGCTCGGCGGACTCCTCGCGGTCCACCGTCTCGTACTGCCACGAGGTCGGGTCGTAGGAGGCGGTCGCCTCGTCGTAGCCGCTGAACAGCCCGTCCAGGTCCTCGGTGTCCCGGAAGTCCTCGCTCACCAGGAAGGAGGCGTTGGTGTAGGGCACCACGTACTCGCGGAAGTCCAGCCCGTTGGTCAGGACGTGGTTGATCACCCCGCCGAGGAACGCGATGTCGCTGCCCGCGCGCAGCGGCACGTGGACGTCCGCGTGCGCGCTGGTGCGGGTGAACCGCGGGTCGATGTGCAAAACCCTCGCACCGCGCTCCTTGGCCTCCACGACCCACTGGAAGCCCACGGGGTGGGCCTCGGCCATGTTGGAGCCCATGATGACGATCACGTCGGAGTTGACCAGGTCCTGCTGGTAGTCCGTCGCGCCGCCGCGACCGAAGGAGGCTCCCAGACCGGGAACCGTGGCGGAGTGTCAAATACGCGCCTGGTTCTCGATCTGGAGGGCGCCGAGCGCGGTGAACAGCTTCTTGATCAGGTAGTTCTCTTCGTTGTCCAGGGTCGCGCCGCCGAGGCTCGCGAACCCGAGCGTGCGGCGGACGCGGTCGCCGTTCTCGTCCACGTCCTGCCAGCCCCGGTCGCGGGCGTCCAGGACCCGGTCGGCCACCATCTCCACGGCCCGGTCGAGGGCCAGCTCCTGCCACTCGGTGCCGTAGGGCGGGCGGTAGAGGACCTTGCGGGCGCGCTGCGGCCCGGTCACGAGCTGGGTGCTGGCCGAGCCCTTGGGGCACAGGCGGCCGCGCGAGATCGGGCTGTCCGGGTCGCCCTCGACCTGGAGCACCTCGCCGTCGGCCACGTAGACGCGCTGCCCGCAGCCCACCGCGCAGTAGGGGCAGACGGACTTGGCGACGTGGTCGGCGTCGGCGGTGCGGGCGCGCAGGTCGGCGGAGCGGTCGGACTGCGCGGCCTTGCCCCGGCCCAGCGGGTCGGGCCCGGTGAGCTGCCGGAACACCGGCCAGGAGGACAGCCACCGCCTCGGTCCCACGCCCACCTCCGATGCCTACGGCAACCATGCTGGCACCTCCGCGCGGGGGCCGCACCTCGGCGGACCGGCTCCACCGCCGCCCGCTTCACCTCCCCGGCTCCACCGCCCCGGCCGGCCGCAGCACCGGCACCAGGGCCAGCGCCGGGACCAGCAGCAGCGGCACGACCAGCAGGGCCCGCAGCACCCCCACCTGGTCGCCGAGCAGCCCCACGACCGGCGGGCCCGCGAGGAACGCGGTGTAGCCGATGAGCGCCACCACGCTCACCCGAGCCGCCGCGCGCTCCGGGTCGTCGGCGGCGGCGCTCACGCCCACCGGGAAGCCCAGCGACGTGCCCAGGCCCCACAGCGCGACCCCGGCCACCGCCACCGCCGGACCCCCGAGCACGGCCACCACCACCCCGACCACCGCGAGCAGCATCCCGCCCAGCACCACCGGCACCCGTCCCCAGCGGTCCAGGGCGGTGGTGCCGAGCACGCGGCCCAGCGTCATCGTGGTCACGAACACCCCGAACACCGCCGCGCCCGCGGCCGGTCCGAACGCGTGCCCGTCCACGAACGCCACGGCCAGCCAGTCGTTCGCGGTGCCCTCGGTGAGCGCCAGCACCATCACCAGCAGCCCGATCAGCAGCGTGCGCGGCTCCCGCCAGGCCGCCAGGACGCCGCTGCCGCCCGCCCGGCCGTCCCGGGAGCGGAACGGGCGGGCCGCGACCGCGGTGCCGACCAGCACCACCGCGGCCACGCCCACCAGGTGCGCGGTGACGGGCAGCGCCACCCACGCGGCGAGCGCGGCCAGCCCCGCCGCGGCCACCGTGCCCAGGCTCCACAGGCCGTGGAAGCGCGGCATCACCGCCCGCCCCAGCAGCCGCTCGACCTCGGCCGCCTCCACGTTCATCGCCACGTTGCAGGTGCCCGACCCGTACCCGAGGGCGAACAGGCCGACCGAGGCGCCCGCGACCGACGGCAGCGCGCCGACGGCCGTGCCCGCGACCACCAGGCCGAGGGCGACCACCCCGGTCGAGAGCCGGACGGTCCGCCGGGTGCCGAGGCAGTGGGTGACCGCGCCGGCGGTGACCATCGCGAGCGTGGAGCCCGCCGACAGGGCGAGCAGCACCAGGCCGAGGGCGCCCGCGCCGAGGCCCAGGGCGTCCCGGGCGGCGGGCACGCGGGCGAACCACGTGGCCACGGCGAGGCCGTTGAGCGCGAACGTGACGCCCACGCCCACCACGAGGGGGCGCGGGGGAGCGGGCGGGGTGCTGACGGACATGGGTGCTCCTCCGGGGGTTGGGGGAACTCCACGCCTGGAAGCGCTTCCACCGCAAGCGGTGGTTCCTCGGGGTGGTGGGGGCTGGAGGGTCAAAACGGGTTCAAGACCCGATCGGGGACTGGGTCCGGTGGGGCGGGGCTGCCACGCTGGGGACGGCAGCGGACGTGAGGAGTTGGACCGTGGACGAGGGCGCCGCCGGCGGGGTCGGGCAGAGGGTCGCCGCGCTGCGGAAGTTGCTGGGGCTCAAGCAGCACCAGCTCGCCACGGCGGCGCACGTGAGCATGAGCCTGGTGAAGAAAGTGGAGGCGGGGCACGCCCCGGCGTCGCCGTCGTTCACCGCCGCCTGCGCGAAGGCGTTCGGGGTGGAGGTGACGGTGTTGACCGGTCAGCCCTACGAGGAGCTGACGGTCGACACGAGGCAGGACTTCGCCGGGATTCCCGAACTGCGCCGGGCCCTCGACCGCTACGACGCGCCGGAGGTCGACGGACCGGTGTGGGACGCGGTGCGGTTGCGCGCGGCGCTGGACGAGGGCGAGGCGCTGCGCCGCAGGGGCCGGTACACCCTCATGACCGAACGCCTGCCCCTGTTGCTCCAACACCTGTACGCGAACCTCGCCGAGTCGTCGACCGCCGACGCGACCGAGGCGGCACACGCGCTTCTCGGTGACGCGTACAGCCTCGTGGCGGCCATCGCCTACCGGTTCGGCTACCTCGACCTGACCGCGCTGGCCCGGGACCGGATGAGCCACTCGGCCCGGCGGTCCGGCGATCCGCTGCGGGTCGCGGTCGCGCAGTTCTTCCGGTCGACCTTGCAGCTCCACCGGGGTGACTACGACCTGGGGATGCGCTGCGTGGACCGGGCCTTGGCGCTGGCCGGTGAGCAGGGCACGCCCGAGGGGCTGGCCGTCGTCGCCCAGCTCCACCTGCGCCAGGCCATCTTCGAGGCGCGGAGGGGCAACGGGCGGGAGGCGGATTCCCACATCGACGAGGCGCGCGGCCTCGTCGCCCGGGGTGTGCCGGCCTACCCCTACTTCCAGGTCTCCTCCAACCGGGCCAATGTGGAGATCCACTCCGTCGCGGTGCCGGTGGAGATGTCGGACGGCACCACGGCGGTCGCCCGCGCGGAGAGGACGCACCTGCCCGTGGAGGGGCTGAAGGAGGACGCGACCAGGATCGGTCACCACCACATCGACGTGGCGCGGGCCTGGGTCCTGCACGGTGACCGGGAGAAGGCCCTCCGATCGCTGTACACAGCCCGTGCCGTCTCGCCCCAGCAGACCCGCTACCACCCGGCCGTCCGCGAGACCCTGCACGCCATCGCCGCCGCCGACCGGCGCGCCACCGACTCCCTGGCCGGGTTCGCCCGCTGGGCAGGCGTCAAGGTCTGACGCACCAAGCCTGGAAGCGCTCTCACGCGGGTGCCACACTGGCCCGGTGGCCCGGGAGGCGTGGCGCGGCGCGAAGCTGACGGACGTGGCGCGTGCCGCCGGCGTGTCCCCGGCGACGGCGTCGCGCGCCCTGAGCGGTCGCGGCCCGGCCTCCGCCGCCGTGCGGGCGCGGGTCGCCTCGGCCGCGCGGGAACTCGGCTACGTGCCCAACGCCGCCGCCCGCGCCCTGGCCACCAGGGGCGGGCCGCGGGTCGCGATCGGCGTCGGCGGTCGGAGCGCGCACGTGCTGGCCGATCCCTACGTCGCGCGCGTGGTCGCGGCCGCGGCGACGGTGGCCGGGGCGCACGAGGCCGGTGTGTCGCTGCACTGGCTGCCGCTGCACGACCCCGGCGCGCTGGCGCGGTTGGGCGAGGACCGGGGTGTCGGCGGCATCGTGGTGGTCAACCCGACGCCGGAACTGCTGGCCGCCGTGCCGAGGGCGGCGCGTGGCCGGGTCGCGGCCATCGGCGTCGGCACGCGCGAGGTCCCGGCGTTCGACGTCGACAACGGCGGCGGCACCGCGAGCGTGGTGGCGCACCTGCTGTCCTCCGGTCGGCGGCGGATCGCGATGGTCACCGGGGCGGCGTGGCTGCCGTGCGTCCGGCGGGCGGTCGACGCGTACGAGCGGCTGGTGGGTGGGGCGGGCTGCCCGGTCAGGGTGGTGCCGGGCGACTTCACCGCGGCCCGGGGCGAGGTCGCGGCGCTGGAGGTGCTGGCCCGCTGGCCGGACACCGACGCGGTCTACGCCCTGGGCGACCTGAGCGCGTTGGGCGCGCTGGGCGCGTTGCGGCGGGCGGGGGTGGACGTGCCCGGCGACGTGGCGGTGGCGGGCTTCGACGACCTCGCGGTGGCGTCCCCGAGCCGCCTGACCACCAGCACCAACCCGGTGGAGGAGATCGCCGCCGGGGCCACCGCGGCGGTGCTGGACCGGTACCGGGGCGTTCCCGAGCGGCTGTACCCGTCGACGCTGGTGCTGCGCGACAGCGCCTGAGCGTTCCGGACCCGGCGGAGCGGGCGATCCCCGATACTCGACCCTCCCGAGCCCCCGTCCGGAAGCGAGAACCATGCAGCGCAGCCTTTTATGGGCGGCGATCGCCCTCGTCGGCGCCACCGCCGTCCTGCTCGTCGTGCCGATCTGGTTCCTGAACGCGGACCAGTACCAGGCGCTGGCCACCGGCGTGCAGGCGCTGGGCGTCACCGTCGCGCTGGTCTTCGGCGCCGGCACGCTCCTGTCCGACACCCGGAACCGCAGGGTCGACCGGGCGCTGGCCCTGCACGCCGAGCTGACCACGGGTGACGTGCAGGCCGCCCGGGTCCGCCTGCTCCTGCGCCTCCAGGCGGCCCGGGAGGAGGGGAAGGTCCGGCCGGTCTCGCTGGACCGGCTGCGCACCGACGGGGAGTTCGCCGCCTACGCCGACCCGGCGCAGGGCAGGCCGATCCGGGACGCCAACGTGGTGCTGCGGCACTTCGACCGGGTCAACGCGGCGCGGGTCGCCGGCATCGTCGACCTCCCGTTCCTGCACGAGCTGATCGGCGTCCACGCCCTGTGGTGGGACCGGGCGATCACGCGTGACGAGGACGAGCCCCTCCTGCGCCGCGGCCTGGCGGAACTCGCGACCTGGGTCGAGCGGCACAGCCGCACGGAGGCGCGGGACGCCCACTACCTGGAGGGGTGGGCCAGGTACCTGCGCCGCGACTTCGCCGAGCCGGGGGAGGACCCCGCCGCCCTCCGGTGAGCGCCGGCTCCATCTGACACTGTCATGTTGACAGTGTCAGATGGATAGGGCAGCATCGTGCCCGTGAGCGACGAGGAGCTGTGGACGATCGAGCAGCTCCCGGACCGGGTCGCCGCGCTGCTGGCCGACAACTACGACGGCCAGCGCAGCGGCCGGGTGCGGGAGCTGCCCAACGGTCGCGCCATCCGCTGGTACACCACCATCGGGCTGGTGGACCGGCCGGTGGCGCACCGGGGGCGCACCGCGCTGTACGGGCGGCGTCAACTGCTCCAGGTCGTGGCGGTCAAGAAGCTCCAGGCGGCCGGGCACACGATCGCGGAGATCCAGGGGATGACGGTCGGCGCGTCCGACGCGCGGCTGGCCGAACTGGCGGGGGTGGTGGGGGCGGCCGGGCCGGCTGGGTTGACCGGGTCCGCCGGGCCGCCTGGGTCCGCCGGGCCGCCTGGGTCCGCCGGGCCGCCTGGGTCCGCCGGGCCGCCTGGGTCCGCGGGGTCTGCCGGGACCAACGGGCGGCCCGGGGCTGCGGCGGAACCGGCCCGCAGCGCGGCGTTCTGGCGCGAGCGGCCCGAAGCGCCGCCGGACGTCGCGCTTTTCTCCGGCACCGGGACCGGGGCCGACACCGCGCCCACCGCCGGGTCGCCGGCGGCCGAGGTCCCGGCCACCCCACCCGCCGTCGTCCCCGCCCTGCGCCTCGCGGACGGCGTCACCCTCGTGCTCCACACCGCCGACCGCGTCCCCGACGCCACCGACCTCGCCGCGATCCACGCCGCCGCGGCACCCCTGCTCGACCTGCTCACCCGCACGGGTCTGGCCCCGACCACTGGAGAGGACAACGGATGACCACCCGTATCGGAGTCGTCGAGACCACCGGGGACCACCGGCCCACCGAGGACGACGGCCTGGGCTGCCTGCGCACCGAGCGCGGCAACCTCCCGCTGGAGGCCCTGGACGTGCACGCCACCGTCACCGGCCTCGCCTCGCGCACCACCATCACCCAGACCTTCCACAACCCGCACGACGAGCCGCTGGAGGCGACCTACGTCTTCCCGCTGCCCGCCCGCGCGGCGGTGACCGCCCTGCGCGTGGAGGCCGACGGCCGCGTGGTCGAGGGCGTGCTCAAGGAACGGGGCCGGGCCAGGGCCGACTACGACCGGGCCCTGTCCGACGGCAAGCGCGCCGCCATCGCCGAGGAGGAGCGGCCCGGCGTGTTCACCACGCGCGTCGGCAACGTCCTCCCCGGCGAGCGGGTCACCGTGCGGCTCACCCTGGCCGGTGTCCTCGCCTACGAGGACGACGCCGCCGAGTACCGCCTCCCGCTGGTCGTGGCGCCCCGCTACGTCCCCGGCGCGCCGCTGCCCGGCGGCCAGGTCGGCGACGGCGTCGCCCGGGACACCGACGCGGTGCCGGACGCCTCCCGGATCAGCCCGCCGGTGCTGCTGCCCGGCTTCCCGAACCCGGTCCGCCTCTCCCTGGTGGTGGACGTGGACCCGGCCGGCCTGCCGCCCGCCGAGCCGTCGGCCAGCCTGCACGCGACCGTCACCGAGGAGACCGCCACCGGCTACCGGATCACGGTCGAGCCGGGCGCGCGGGTGGACCGGGACTTCCTGCTGCGCCTGCGCTTCGCCGACGCGGGCGCGGTCCGCACGTCGCTGGCGGTGCGCCCGGACGAGGACGGGACCGGCGGCACGTTCGCGCTGACCGTGCTGCCGCCGGAGGGCGTCGGGCGCGAGCGGGGTCGGGACGTGGTGCTCGTGCTGGACCGGTCGGGCTCGATGCACGGCTGGAAGGTCGTCGCGGCGCGCCGGGCCGCGAGCCGCGTGGTCGACTCGCTCGGCGCGCGCGACCGGTTCGCCGTGCTGGCGTTCGACAACCACCTGGACAGCCCCTCGACGCTGCCCGACGGGCTCGCCGAGGCGACCGACCGCAACCGCTACCGCGCGGTGGAGTTCCTGGCGGGCCTGGAGGCGCGGGGCGGCACCGAGATGCTCGCCCCGCTGCGCCGGGCGGCCGAGCTGCTCGGCGGGGAGACCGGGCGGGAGCGCGTGCTGGTGCTGGTGACCGACGGGCAGGTGGGCGACGAGGACCGGTTGCTGCGCCAGGTCGCGACCGGGCTGGCGGGCGTGCGCGTGCACACCGTGGGCATCGACCGGGCGGTGAACGCGGCGTTCCTGCAACGGCTCGCCGGTTCCACCGGCCGCTGCGAGCTGGTCGAGTCCGAGGACCGGCTGGACGAGGCCATGCGGCAGATCCACCACCGCATCGGCGCGCCCGTGCTGACCGGCCTGGACGTGCGACCCGCCGGCCTGGCCGTGGACGTGGCGTCGCTGGCGCCCTCGCCGCTGCCGGACCTGTTCCCCGGCGCGCCGGTGGTGGTCACCGGGCGGTACGCGGGTGGCTCGACCGGCGGGGTCGAGGTCACCGGCTCGGGCGGCTGGCGGCAGCGGTTGGACGCCGTGACCAGCGACAACGCCGGGTTGACCGCGCTGTGGGCCAGGGCACGGGTGCGCGACCTGGAGGACCGGTACGTCGTGGGCGCGGGGGACCCCGGCGAGTTGGAGCGGCGGATCGTGGAGACGTCGCTGCGCTTCGGCGTGCTGTCCCGGTTCACCGCGTTCGTGGCGGTGGACGAGCGCGTGGTGAACGAGGGCGGGCGGGTGCGGCGGGTCACGCAGCCGGTCGAGCTGCCCGACGGCTGGGCTGCGCCGGACATGTCGGTGGGTGGTGGTGGTTACGGCGCGTCGGCCGGGATGCCCGCCGCCTTCGCCGCCGCGCCCGCCCTGATGTCCGCGCCGCCGGCGGGGGGAGTGCTGCGCAAGCGCGCGGGGCGGCCCGGTGGGATGCCGGACCTGCCGAGGCCCGGTGCGCCGGTGCCTGCCGGGCCGGTGCCCGACGCGCCGGTGCCTGCCCCGCCCTCGCCTGCCCCGCCCTCGCCTGCTGGGCCGGTGCCTGCCGGGCCCTCGCCCGCCGCGCGGCCGTCCGCCGTGCCGAAGCCCGTCGCGCCGTCGCCTGCCGCGCCGCCGAAGCCCGTCACGCCGGAGCCCGCCCCGAACGTGGCCGAGTTCCTCCTCGACGTGCTGGCGCGGCTGCGCGGCGCGGACGACCCGCGCGCGCACGGGACCCTGCTGCGCCACCTGCACGAGGCGATCACCCGCCACCTGCCCGCGTGGGAGGCGGCCGGCGCGCCCGCCGAGCTGACCGGGGCGCTGACCGGGCTGGTCGCCGCGCTGGCGGTCCCGACCACCGACCCGGCGGAGGTCGAGCGCCGGCTGCGGCTGGCGATCACGACCCTGGAGCCGCTGGTCGAGCCGCGTCGGCGCAAGCCGTTCTGGAAGCGGTGACCCCGGGGGAACGGCGGGCCGGGCGTGCCGGCCCGCCGTTCGACCGGATCAGGCCACCGGGTGGAACGTGACGGTGAAACCGGTGCACTGGCGGCACTGCCGGACGACCTGGTTGCCCGGTTCGGTGTCGTGCCGGGACCACGCGTACGCCTTGGGGCAGCGGGAGGACAGGGCGTTGCTGTAGGCGGTCCTGGCGTCGCGGTTCGGGTTGGTGCACAGCATCGGCCTGCCGTCGGCCCACCGGGTCAGGTTCTCCGGCGGGCAGTACGGCAGCAGGTCCTCCGGGCAGCCCACGGCGGTGCACTCGGTGGAGCCGGGTGGCGTCACCCCGTCCCGGGCCTCGATCGTGATCGGCAGCGAGAAGGCGTTGACGTAGCTGACGTTGTACCAGGGCGCCAGCCAGTCCTTGCGGTCGAAGTTGAACTCGGCCAGGCTCGCGGGCCGCTCGCCGGTGGTGCAGCGGTCCGACAGGGGGCCGCAGTCGCCGACCCGGCAGCGGAACGTGCTGCCGGACGTGCCGGTGCAGTCCTGGCGGGCGAAGAACTTGCCGCGCCAGTGGTTCGGCGTGCCCGACTCGGGGATGGTGATGGTGGCCGACTGGCCGTGGGCCAGGGTGGGCAGGCCGGTCAGGGCGCGCGAGCCGTCGGCGTTGACCGTGCTGCCGATCCACACCGCGCGGCCGGACCGGTTGACGAAGGTGACGGTGTGGTCGGCCGCGGCGGTGACGGGCGGCGCGACCACGGCGAGGGCGGCGATCGCGGTGACCACCGCGCACAGGAACTTGCGCATCGCTCCTCCGGGACGGGTCAGGCGACGGACCGGTAGGCCACGCCGGTGGCGTTGGGCGTGGTGCCGTCGTAGAGGCCGGTCGGGCTGGTGCGCGTGGACAGCGAGAACCACGCGAACCGCTCCACGTAGGAGAGGCCGTTGAGCATGGCGCTGGAGCGGCGGACGAAGTCGGACTGCCGGGTCTGGTCCGGGTACACCGGCTGCGGGCCGGTGAAGTCGATCAGGCCGTACTCGGTGAGCCAGATCGGTTTGCGGTAGCGGTTGTGGACGGCCTGGACGTAGCTCTGGAGGTGCCCGGTGGCGGCGGCCGAGAAATCACTGCCGTACCAGTGCAGCGGGATGAAGTCGACGCGGTAGCCGCGCGCGGCGGCCCCGCTCATGAACCGGTCGAGCCAGCCGCCCGCGCGGTCGCCGCCGAACGCGACGGCGGGCGCGCCGAGCCTCATGCCGGTGGCCTGGAGGCGCGGCCACAGGGCCAGCGCCTGTTCGACCGACATGTTCGCCTGGCCGGCCATGTCGGGTTCGTTGAAGCCGAGCAGGGTCGTGCCGAGGGACCGGGCCCGGCCGAGCTGGGCGTCGGTGACCGCGCCCGCGCCCCAGATCATCGGCACGAACTCGACGCCGGGCGGTGGAGTGACGCCCTGCGTGTCGGACGCCCAGGTGTAGTACCAGCCGGCCCGCACGTCGACGAGCGCGGTGGAGACGCCGGGGTGGTTGTTGACGCTCACGCCCTTCTTCGTCGCGACGGCCGCGGCGGGGGTGGTGAGCACGCCGAGGGCGGTGAGCGCCGCCAGGGCGAGGGCGAGCAGTGGTCGTGGGCCTCGCATGCGCCTTGTTCCTCCATGATCGGCATGGTCGAACGGGAACCACGTGCGCGGCGACGGACGTGAGAGCGCTTCCACCAGGGTGGCCGGTGGTCTGGACCGCTGTCAACCGGCCGGGAGCGGGATCATGCGCAACGCTCGCGTTTTTCGAGGCGGGTCGGTGTTCGACCGCGAATTCGAGTCGAATTCTTTATCACGGGAAATTTTTTGTTCCGACGAGGTGCCCGGCTTTCGTGATCTGTTGTTGTCCGGCGCTTCGGAAGACTCTTCACGGGTTGCGCGGCCTCTGCTACGGTCCATTTATTGGGAGCGTCCCATAATCCGCCGCCACAGTGCTCCAACAGGAATCGGAGATGCCGGTGAAGTCATCTTCACAGCGATCCTGGAAACGGGGACCCCGGCGCGGGACCACGTTGGCGGCGGTGGTCGCCCTCGCCTCGGCGGTGGTGCTCGGCGCGGGTCCGGCCACCGCGGACGTCAGTGCCGCGGCACGGGTCGACAACCCGTACGCCGGCGCCTCGGTGTACGTCAACCCGGACTGGTCGGCCAAGGCCCGCGCCGACGGCGGGTCCGCCATCGCGAACCAGCCGACCTTCGTCTGGATGGACCGGATCGCCGCCATCAACGGCACGTCGGGCGCCCGCGGCCTGCGCGCGCACCTGGACAACGCGCTGAGCCAGGCCGCCGGGCGGCAGATGGTGGTCCAGTTCGTCATCTACAACCTGCCGGGTCGCGACTGCGCGGCGCTGGCGTCCAACGGCGAGCTCGGCCCGGACGACCTGCCCCGGTACAAGACCGAGTACATCGACCGGATCGCCGCGATCATGGGCGAGTCGAAGTACGCCAACCTGCGGATCGTGACGATCATCGAGATCGACTCGCTGCCCAACCTGGTGACCAACGTCGGCGGCCGGCCGACCGCCACGGCCATGTGCGACCGGATGCTGGCCAACGGCAACTACGTCAACGGCGTCGGCTACGCGCTGGCCAAGCTCGGCGCGATCGGCAACGTCTACAACTACATCGACGCCGCCCACCACGGCTGGATCGGGTGGGACGACAACTTCAGCGCCTCCGCGACGCTGTTCGCCCAGGCCGCCCGCGCCTCGGGCAGCACGGTCAACAACGTCACCGGGTTCATCTCGAACACGGCCAACTACGGTGTTCTCAAAGAGGACCACTTCACCATCAACGACACCGTGAACGGCACCTCGGTGCGCCAGTCGAAGTGGATCGACTGGAACCGGTACACGGACGAGCTGTCGTTCGTCCAGGCGTTCCGCACGCAGTTGATCAGCGCCGGTTTCCCGTCGAACATCGGGATGCTGGTCGACACCTCGCGCAACGGGTGGGGCGGCTCCCAGCGCCCGACCGCCAAGGGCCCGACCACCAGCGTCGACGCCTACGTGGACGGCGGCCGGTACGACCGGCGCATCCACCTGGGCAACTGGTGCAACCAGTCCGGGGCGGGCATCGGCGAACGCCCGCGCGCGAACCCGGCGAGCGGTGTCGACGCCTACGTGTGGGCCAAGCCGCCGGGCGAGTCCGACGGCGCGAGCCGGGAGATCCCGAACGACGAGGGCAAGGGCTTCGACCGGATGTGCGACCCTACCTACACCGGGAACGCCCGCAACGGCAACAACCGGCCGGGCTCGCTGGCCGACGCCCCGCTGTCGGGGCACTGGTTCTCCGCCCAGTTCCGGCAGCTCGTGGCGAACGCCTACCCGCGCCTCTGACGACCGGTCGCGCCCGGGTCGTGGGCGCGTCCCCGAGGGCCCTCGCAGCGTCGCGAGGGCCCTCGGGCACGTGCGCCGGGGGCGGCGGCGACGACGGCGCCCGGAGGCAATCCGTCCGGGTAAGGAGCGCCGGTCCGCGGTGCCGTGCGCCCCGGTCGGCGGCAGGATGGCGGGTATGCGACGCACCACCCTGCTCGTCGCCGCGTTCGCGGCCCTGTCCCTCCTGCCCGCCCCGGCCGCGGCCCACCCGGCCCGGACGACCGACGCGACCTACCACAACGACGCCGCCACCCCCGGCGCCGACCCGTTCGTGCTCTTCGACCGCCCCAGCGGCCACTACTACGCCTACTCCACCGAGGGCGCGGACCCCGGCCACCACTTCGCCGTCTACCGCTCGCCCGACCTCGCCACCTGGGAGCAGCTCCCCGGCGGCGCGCTGGTCGCCGGGCAGGACGGGGACTGGGCGCACGACTGGTTCTGGGCGCCCGAGGTCTACCACAACCCCGACACCGGCCTGTACTTCCTGTTCTACGCGGGCCGGATGAACCGCGGCGTGGCCGAGCACTTCCGGTACGCGGACTTCGAGGAGCCGTGCAAGGTGGGTGTCGCGGTGTCGCGCTCGCCGGCCGGGCCGTTCCGCGACATCGCCGAGGCGCCGCTGGACTACCACCCGTACGACCCGGCCTACCACGACGTCAACCTGATCATGGACGCCGAGCAGAAGAAGCCGCCCGCCACGCAGGAGGAGGGCCGCACCGCGCCGCTCGGCACCTACATCCCCTACATCGACCCCAACGTCTTCTTCGACGCCGACGGCCGGATCTACCTCTACTTCTCCCGCAACGCCTACCGGAACTGGGTGTGGGACACCGACCTCGGCAAGTACGTCGAGGAGTCCAACATCTACGCCGTCGAGCTGACCGGCGACTGGTGGCGCGACCCCACCGGCCGGACCATGCCCGCCATCGCGCCCGCGTACCGCGACAGCAACCGCGCGCCGGAGGACCCGCCGAACGTCCGCAAGGACGGCTACGTCCCCGTGCTGGCCCACGGCTCCGACAAGCAGGGGTGGGAGAACGCGCACGTCCACGACTACGCCGAGTCGGGTGGGCAGAGGAAGGACCGCCGCTGGGCCGAGGGCTCGACCACGATCCGGACCCTCGACGCGCGGGGCAACCCCCGCTACCACCTGACCTACTCGGCCAACAACTACGAGAACGAGTTCTACGGCGTCGGCTACGCGACGGCCACCGGGCCGCTCGGACCCTGGCGCAAGAGCCCCGCCAACCCGGTGCTGTCCCAGGACCCCGCCCAGGGCCTCTACTCGACCGGGCACGGCAGCGTCATCGGCTCACCGGACGGCGAGCAGCTCTACTACGTCCACCACGGGCGGCCGTCCACCACGTCGTCCCGCGCGCTGTACACCTCGCGCCTGCACCTCGGCGCGGAGGTGTCCATCGACGCGTCCACATCGGACGAACCGCTGCCGTCGGGGGTCGGGCCGCTGGGGATGCGGGCCGACGAGCGGGTGCTGCGCCCGCGCGCCGGCGGCTCGGCGACCACGACGGTGCGCGTGACGAGCGCGCGCGGCGGCGAGTTCGACCTGGCGAACCCGCAGAACCGCGTCCACGCGGTGCTGCGACCGGCCGACGCGGGGACCGTCGTCGTGCGGGGCGACCAGGTCACCGTCACCACCACCGGCCACCGGGCCGCCCGACTCACCCTGACCTACCAACGCCGACTGGCCGACGGCGGCTACCGCGACGTGGCCAACACCGGACCGCGCCACAGCACGCCCGTGCGGGTCACGATCCCCGTGTCGGGCCACCGCTGACCAGTGGCGCGGCCCGCTCTCGGGATCGACCGGGGGAGCGGGCCGCGCCCCGTCACGCGGAGTCCAGCGCCCCGACCCGCTCCCGGGCCGGTCCCGCGACCGCGACGGCGGCTCGGCCTGCTGCCGCGCGGGGGTTGCCGCCCAGCGCGTACCGGCCGTGCAACGGCGGATCGTCGACCAGGACGGCGGTGACCCCGGGCGCAGTCACGGCCGGCCGACGGGGGCATCCGTCTTTCCCTGGTCCTCTTGGCCGAGGCGCGACGAGGTGTCACCGCCCCGGCCCCCGCACCACCGGCGGGCCCCTGAAGATCCTCAGAAGATCAGGATGAGCAGCAGCATGATCCCCGCGACGATGGCGATCGGCACGATCGGCACGCTGCCGGGACGTCGGCGGTGGTGGCTCTGCACCGTGGTGGTGCGGAAGAAGCTGTGCGGCAGGCGACGGCGGTGCCGGCTGACCCAAGGCATGGTGCGCTCCCGATCTCGTCGAGGTCCGTGTTGGGCACCGGTTACCCGATCGGAGCGCTCCGGACACCTCGGTTCCCGTTGAGCGATCGCGCGGTGGAGGGCGGGCCGGGGTGAGGACCCCGGCCCGCGTCGCCCGGACCTCAGCGCACCTGGTGCAGCCACCCGTCCACGTCCGGCACCCGGCCGTGCTGGAGGTCGACCAGCGCCGTGCGCAGGCTGCGGGTCACCGGGCCCATCTCGCCGTCGCCCACGGTGAAGTCGCCCTCGACGTCCTTGACCCGCCCGACCGGCGTCACCACCGCCGCCGTGCCGCAGGCGAACACCTCGGTGATCTCCCCGGCCTCGCACTCGGCCCGCCACCCGTCCACCGACACCGGGCGCTCCGCCACCCGGTAGCCCAGGCGGGCCGCCACGCGCAGCAGCGAGTCGCGGGTCACGCCGGGCAGCAGGGTGCCGGTCAGCGGGGTGGTGAACACCTCCGCGCCCGGACCGCTGCCGCGCACGAAGAACAGGTTCATGCCGCCCATCTCCTCGACCCAGCGGCGCTCGGCGGCGTCCAGCCACACCACCTGCTGGCACCCGGCCTGCTGCGCCCGGCGCTGCGCCACGAACGACGGCCCGTAGTTCGCCGCGCACTTCACGTCGCCCGTGCCGCCGGGCATGGCCCTGGCCTGGTCGCGCGACACCAGCACCGACACCGGGCGCACCACGTCGCCGAAGAAGCCGCCCGCCACGAACGCCATCACCAGGAATCGGTACTCCTCGGACGGTCGCAGCATGAGGTTGGCGTCCGTGCCGAACATCAGCGGGCGCAGGTACAGGCTGTGGTCGGGGTCGTCGGACAGCTCGCCCTGGTCGGCGGCGACCACCGCGTCCACGCCCGCGACGTACAGGTGCTCGGGCAGGTCGGGCATCGCCAGGCGGGCGGCCGAGCGGTTGAAGCGGCGGGCGTTCTCCCACGGCCGGAACACCGCGACCGAGCCGTCCTGCTGCCGGAACGCCTTCATGCCCTCGAAGATCACCTGGCCGTAGTGCAGGCCGAGCGTCGCCGGGTGCAGCGAGAGGTCCGCCAGCGGCTGGAGGCCGCCGTCGTGCCAGCCCAGGTCGGGGGAGTAGCGCAGGCTGTACATGTGGCTGGTGAACGCGTCGCCGTGGCCGGGGGACTTGACGGCGGGCGCGGCGGCGACGGGCTTGTTCAGGACGGAGGTCATGACGGGCTCCTCTTGCGGCAGAAGGGAAGGGGGATCAGGCCAGGGGGGTGGAGAAGAAGGTCTCGCGCTCGCTGAAGCGGTCGTCGTCGGCGGCGAGGGTGAAGAACTCGGCGTAGCGCCAGCCGGCCGGGGTGCCGTCGCGCAGCACGCCCTCGAACGTGCCGCGCACCGCGACCCGGTCGCCCTCGCGCACCACCGACTCGACCCGGTGCGTGCTCTCCTCGATGACCCGCTCGTGGGTGTAGAAGTGGGCCACCTGGTGCCGCCCGACCAGCGGCGGGTAGCCGGGGCGGTGGTAGACGGCGTCCTCGGTGAACAGCGCGACGAGGGCGGGCACGTCGCCGGCGTCGATGCGCCGGTAGAACTCGTGCACCAGGGCGGTCGTGGTGGCCGGGGTGGTCAGGGCGGTGGTCACGGGGTTCCTCCGGGGTGGGGTCAGCGGCGGTGGTCGGCGAGCACGCGCGGGTGAGCGGTCCGGTCGGTGGTGGTCCGGGTCGGCGCCGGTCCGGGTTGGGGGCCCAGCAGCGCGGCGAGCGCGTCCGGGTCGTGCGGGGGGAGCACCTCGCCGGTGGGCGGGAGCGGGCAGCCGCCCAGCAGGCCGGCCAGCGCGGCGACCGTGGGTGCCTCGAACACCGCTCGCGCGTCCAGCCGCGAGCCGAACTCCTCGTTGATCCGCCACACCAGGCGGGTGGCGAGCAGCGAGTGGCCGCCCAGCTCGAAGAACCCGTCGTCCACGCCGACCGCCGGCACGCCCAGCACCTCGGCGAACACCTCGGCCAGCGCGCGTTCGACGGGGGTCGGGGGCTTCCCGGAAGAGGCCGGCGGGGAAGAGGCCGGCGGGGAAGAGGCGGGTGGGGAGGAGGCGGGTACCGCACCGGGTGCCGGGACCCCGTCGCCGAGCACGTCGACCTCGCCCAGCCGCACGTCCGGGTCCGCCGTGACGGCGTCGAGCACCCGGCCCAGCCGGTCGACCAGCGACCGGGCCGCGCCCTCGTCGAACAGGTCGGTCGAGAACTCCAGGTTCACCGTCATCCGCTCGTCCTCGACCACGGCCAGCGAGAGGTCGAACCTCGCCGTGCCCATCCACGCGCCCACCGGCTCCACCTCCAGCCCCGGCAGCGCGGGACCGGGCAGGGCGGGACCCTCCGCGCCGCTCGCGTTCTGGAGCACCAGCAGCACCTGGAACAGCGGGTGCCGGGACAGCGAACGGGGCGGGTTGAGCTCCCGGACGACGCGGTCGAAGGGCACGTCCTGGTGGGCGTAGGCGGCCAGGTCGGTGTCGCGGACCCGGGCCAGCAGCTCGCGGAACGTGGGGTCGCCGGAGGTGTCGGTGCGCAGCACGAGCGTGTTGACGAAGAACCCGACCAGGTGGTCCAGGGCCTCGTCGGTGCGCCCGGCGACCAGCGAGCCGATCGGGAGGTCCGTGCCCGAGCCCAGCCGGGTGAGCAGGCCGGCCAGCGCGGCGTGCAGCACCATGAACACCGTGCTGCCGGTGGCGCCCGCCAGCGCGCGCACCGCGTCGCGCCGCCCGGCGCCGAACTCGGCCACCACCAGCCCGCCGCGTTCCGACCGGACCGCCGGTCGCGGCCGGGCGCCGGGCAGGTCCAACTGCGCGGGGGCGCCCGCCAGGGTGTCGCGCCAGAACCGCAGCTGGGTGGCGACCACGCTGCCCGGGTCGTCCTCGGCGCCCAGCACCTCGCGCTCCCACAACGCGTAGTCGGCGTAGTGGACGGGCAGCGGCGCCCAGCCCGGCGCGGCACCGGCCTTCCGGGCCCCGTAGGCGTCGGCGAGGTCGCGCAGCAGCGCCCCCTTGGACCAGCCGTCGCTGGCGATGTGGTGCAGCACGAGCACCAGCACGTGCTCCACCGGCGAGACCACGAGCAGGTGGGCGCGCAGCGGCGCCTCCACCGCCAGGTCGAACACGTGCGCGGTCAGGGCCCGCACCTCGGCGTCCACCCGGTCCGGGGCCACCGGCGCGACGGCCAGGTCCGGCGCGGCGCCCAGCACCCGCTGGACCGGCTCGCCGGCCACCACCGGGAACACCGTGCGCAGCGGCTCGTGACGGGCCACCACGTCGGCCAGGGCCGCCCGCAGTGCGGGCACGTCCACCCCGCCGCGCAGCCGCGCCGCCCAGGGCGAGTTGTGGGCCGCGCCCCCGTGCACCCGCTGGTGCGCCCACTGCCGCTGCTGCGCGTGCGACAGCGGCAGCGGCTCCGGCCGCGCCACCGGCCGCAGCGCGGGCCGGGCCCGCCCGGCGAGGGCCAGCCGGCCGGCGAGACCGCGCGGCGTGGGCTCGGTGAACAGGTCGCGGATGCCCAGCTCCACGCCCAGCGCCGCGCGCACCCGGCTGATGAGCCTGGTGGCCAGCAGCGAGTGGCCGCCCAGGGCGAAGAACCCGTCCTCCGGGCCCACCGGCGCGGGCAGCCCCAGCACCCGGGCGAACAGGCCGCACAGGATCTCCTCCTGCGGGGTCCGGGGCGTGCCGCCGGTCCCGGCCGCCGCGTAGTCCGGCGCGGGCAGCGCGGCCCGGTCCAGCTTCCCGTTGGCCGTGTACGGCAGCGCGTCCAGCACGACCACCGCCGCGGGCACCAGGTGCTCGGGCAGCCGCTCGGCCACGTGCTCCCGCACCTCGGCCGGGGACGCCCCGCCCACCACGTAGGCCACCAGCCGCCGGTCGCCCGGCCGGTCCTCGCGCACCAGGACCGCGGCGGAGGTCACCGCCGGGTGCGTCGCCACCGCGGCCCGCACCTCGGCCGGCTCCACCCGGAAACCCCGCAGCTTCACCTGCTCGTCGACCCGGCCGACGTACTCCAGCACCCCGTCGGGCCGCAGCCGCACCAGGTCGCCGGTGCGGTACATCCGCTCACCGGACCGGAACGGGTCTGCCACGAACCGCTCGGCGGTCGCGCCGGGCGCGCCCAGGTAGCCCAGCGCCAGGCCGGCGCCCGCCAGGTGCAGCTCGCCGATCCCGCCCGGCGGCACCGGCTCCAGCCGGGCGTCGAGCACGTAGCCGTGCTTGCCCGCCACCGGACGGCCGATCGGCACCGAGCGGCCCCCCTGGTCCGCCGCGGTGATCTCGTGCGCGGTGCTGTAGCCCATGCTCTCGGCCGGGCCGTAGCCGTTGGTCAGCCGCACGTGCCCGAACCCGCGCAGCGCCCTGGCCGCGTGCGCCGCCGACGCGGGCTCACCGCCGGTCATGGCGCGCCGCACGGTGGCGAACACCTCGGGGTGGCGGTCCAGCACGTGGTTGAACAGGCTCGCCGACGCCTTGAACACGGTCACGCCGTGCGCCACCACCAGCCGGGCGATGACCTCCGGGTCCGGCGGGCCCGCCGGGTGCAGCACGCACGCGCCGCCGTTGAGCAGCGGCCCGAGCAGCTCGGTGGCGAACGCGTCCCACGACACCGGCGCGGCCTGCAACCACACCTGGCCCTCGCCGAACTCCGCGTAGTCCTGGCCGGTCAGCGTGGCGACCAGGGCGCGGTGCGGCGCGAGCACGCCCTTCGGCTCGCCCGTCGAGCCGGACGTGAACATGACCAGCGCCGGGTCGCGCGGGTCCACCGCCACCGCGGGGGCGTGGCCGGGACCGGGCGCGCCCGGGTCGACCCACCGGGCGTCGACCCCGGCCGGCGGCGTGCCGACCACCACGTCCACACCCGCCCGCCGCACCGCGGCCCGCAGTCGCTCGGCGGGGAACGCGGTGTCCAGCACGGTGGCGCAGCCGCCGGCCTTGAGCACCCCGAGCAGCGCGGCGACCAGGGCCGGGCCCCGGTCCAGGTGCACCCCGACCGCGGAACCGGGCCGCACCCCGCGCCCGATGAGGTGGTGGGCGATCCGGTTCGCCCACCCGTCCAGCTCGCCGTAGGTGGTCCGGCCGTCCCCGTGGACCAGCGCGGTGGCGTCGGGTGTGCGGGCGGCCCGCGCGGCGAACAGGTCGTGCGCGCACCCCGGGACGGGGTCCTGGGCCGGCCTGGTCAGCTCTTCCCGCTCGTGCCGGTCCAGCAGCGGCAGGGAGCCGATCGGCGTGGCGGGGTCCTCCGCCGCCGCCGTGAGCAGCCGGACCAGGCGCCGACCGAACTCCGCGACGGTCTCGCGGTCGAACAGGTCGGCGGCGTAGTCCCAGTCCACCCGCAGGCCGCCCGCGGTCGGGCGCTCGCGGACGCCGAGCGTCATGTCGAACTTGACCCCGCCCGTGCCCAGCGGCACCGGCTCGACGCGCAGGCCGGGCAGCGCCGGGCCGCCCCCGCCGTCGGGGACGTGCACGAGCATGATCTGGAACAGGGGGTGCCGGGAGAGCGACCGGGGCGGGTTGAGCTCCTCGACGACCCGTTCGAACGGCACGTCCTGGTGGGCGAAGGCGGTCAGGTCGGTGTCGCGGACCCGCGTGACCAGTTCGCGGAAGGTCGGGTCGCCGGAGGTGTCGGTGCGCAGCACCAGGGTGTTGACGAAGAAGCCGACCAGCTCCTCCAGGGCCTCGTCGGCGCGGCCGGCGGCGGCCGTGCCGAACGGCACGTCCGTCCCGCCGCCGTACCGGGTCAGCAGCGCCGCCACCGCCGCCTGCACCACCATGAACAGCGTCGACCCGGTCTCGGCGGCCAGGTCGAGCAGTGCCCGGTGGACCTCCGCCGGCACCTCCGCCGACACCGAGCCGCCCCGGTTCCCGAAGACCGCCGCCCGCGGCCGGTCCGCCGGGAAGCCCACCTCGTCGGGCAGCCCGGCCAGCGCGTGCGCCCAGTGCCCGACCTGCCGGGCGAACCGGCTGTCCGGGTCGTCCGGGTCGCCCAGCACGTCCTGCTGCCAGTAGGTGTAGTCGGCGTACTGCACGGGCAGCTCCGGCAGCCGCGGCGCGCGGCCGGCCAGCCGCGCGGCGTAGGCCGCGGCCAGGTCGCCGGTCAGCGGGCCCATCGAGCCGCCGTCGCCCGCGACGTGGTGCAGCACCACCAGCAGCACGTGGTCCTCGTCGGACACCTCGAACAGCCGCGCCAGGACCGGCGGGGCGGAGGTCAGGTCGAACACGTGCCGCGCCGCCCGGTCCAGCGCCCCGGGCAGGTCCCCCTCGGCCACCGCCACCACCGGCAGCTCGGGCACGTCGCGCCGGATGTCCTGGTGGGGCTCGCCGTCGACCTCCGGGTAGGCGGTGCGCAGCACCTCGTGCCGCTCCACCACGTCGGCCAGGGCGGCGCGCAGCGCGGGCACGTCCAGCGGGCCGCGCAGCCGCAGCGCCAGCGGGATGTTGTAGACCGGACCCGGCTCGGCCCGGCTGAGGAACCACAGCCGCCGCTGGGTGAACGACAGGGGGATCTTCGCGCTCACTGGACCTCCTCCAACCGGGCCCGGCGCCGCAGCGCGGGACGGGCCTGCTCCGCTCCGCCGAGGCACGACACCAGGGCGGCCGGGGTGCGGTTCTCGAACACGGACTTGATGGACAGCTCGGCCCCGAAGGCCGACCGCACCCGGCTGATCAACCGGGTCACCAGCAGCGAGTGACCGCCGAGGGCGAAGAAGTCGTCGTCCGCGCCGACCTCGCCGTCCAGGCCCAGCACCTCGGCGAACAACCCGCACATCACCTCTTCCCGGGGGGTGCGCGGCTTGCGGCCGGCGGGCCGGTCGAGGAGGTCCGGCCGCGGCAGGGCGGCGCGGTCGAGCTTGCCGTTGGGCTTGAGCGGCAGGTGCTCCAGCAGCACGTGGGCGGAGGGCCGCAGGTGCTCCGGGAGCAGTTTCCCGGCGTGCGCCCGCAGCTCGGCCGGGTCCGGCGCACCGCCGGGTTCCGGGACGACGTAGGCGACGAGCCGTTTGTCCCCGGGTCGGTCCTCGCGGACGACGACGGCGGTGCGGCGTACCCCGGGGTGGGTGTCGAGTGCGGCTTGGACTTCGGCGGGTTCGATGCGGAAGCCGCGGATCTTGACCTGGTCGTCGGCGCGGCCGACGAATTCCAGGGTGCCGTCGTTGCGCCACTTCACCAGGTCGCCCGTGCGGTACATGCGCTCGCCGGGTTCGTAGGGGCAGGCGACGAAGCGTTCGGCGGTGAGGCCGGGTTCGCGCACGTAGCCGTGCGCGGAGCCGGTGCCGCTGACGTACAGCTCGCCGACGACGCCCGGGGCGACCGGTTCGAGCCGGTGGTCCAGCACGTAGGAGCGCTTGTGCGCCAGGGGAACGCCGATCGGCACGGTGTGACCGGCGGTGTCCTCGGGTCGCACCTGGTGGGTGCTGGTGAAGATCATGTGTTCGACGGGGCCGTAGGCGTGGACCAGGCGGACGTGCGGGTGGTCGCGCAGGACCCGGGCCACGTGCGCCGAGGACACCGCTTCGCCGCCGGTCATCACCTGCCGCAGCCGGGTGAACACCTCCGGGTACTCGTCGAGCATGAAGTTGAACAGGCTGCTGGACAGGAACACCGTGGTGATGCCGTGTTCGTCGACCAGGCGGGCGATCCGCGTGGGCTCGGGCGTCCGGCCGGGTTGCAGGACGCAGACCCCGCCGGTGAACAGCGCCCCGAACAGCTCCAGGGCGAAGGCGTCCCAGGGCATGGGCGCGCACTGCAACCACACCTGGTCGGGGCCGAAGTCGACGAAATCCTGTCCGGTCACGCTGCCGACCACGGCCCGGTGCGGGGCCACGACGCCCTTGGGCACCCCGGTGGAGCCGGAGGTGAACATCAGGAACGCCGTGTCCTCGGGCGTGACCGCGATGTCCGGTGCGGTGGCCGGCCACGCCGCGACGCGGTCGGTGTCGGTGTCGGTTTCGAGCCGCAGCACGGGCGTGCCCGCCACCAGTCCGGCGAACTCGCCGGTGGTGACCACGAGCGGCGCGGCGATCCGCTCGACCAGGTCGGCCAGCCGGTCGGGCGGGGACGCGGTGTCGAGCAGGGTGTAGCCCGCGCCGGCCTTGAGCGCCGCCAGGAGCGCCACGACCAGGTCCGTGCTCCGGTCGAGCAGGATGCCGACGAGTGCGCCGGGTCGGATGCCGTGGTCGATGAGGTGGTGGGCGAGTCGGTTGGCGGCGGTGTCGAGTTCGGCGTAGGTGGTGCGGGTGTCCTCGAAGATGAGTGCGGTGGCGTCCGGGGTGGCGGCGGCCTGCGCGGCGACGACCTCGTGGACGCACCGCCCGTCGGACGTGCCCGGGGTCCCCGACGCGGCCCCGCCGGTGAACCGGTCCCGCTCGGCGGCGGTGAGCACGTCCACCCGGCTGATCCGGGTGTCCGGGTCGGCGGCGACCGAGGCCAGCACCCCGGCGAGCCGGTCCACCAGCGCGGCGGCCGTCTCGCGGTCGACCAGGTCGGTGGCGAACTCCAGGCCGCAGCCCAGGCCGGCCGGTGCGCCCGCCGCGTCGTGCTCCTCGGTCAGGGCGAAGGTCAGGTCGAACTTGGCGGTGCCGGTGGTGACCTGCTCGACCTCCAGCTCCAGCCCGGCCTGCCCGGTCCGCGCCGCGCTGTTGTTCTGGAGCACGAACATCACCTGGAACAGCGGGTGGCCGCCCGAGGCCCGTGCCGGGTTCAGGTCCTCGACCAGGCGGTCGAAGGGGAGGTCCTGGTGGTCGTAGGCGGCCAGGTCGGTGTCCCGGACGCGGGCGAGGAGTTCGCGGAAGGTGGGGTCTCCGCTGGTGTCGGTGCGGAGTACGAGGGTGTTGACGAAGAAGCCGACGAGGTGGTCCAGGGCTTCGTCGGTGCGGCCGGCGACGGGGGTGCCCAGGGGGATGTCGGTACCCGCGCCCATCCGGTCGAGCAGGGTGGCCAACGCCGCCTGGAGCACCATGAACAGCGTGACCCCGTTGGCGCGGGCCAACTCCAGCAGCGCCGAGTGCACGTCGGCCGGCACCGACCCCAGCACCACGTCCCCGTGCCCGTCGGACCTCGGCGGGCGCGGTCGGTCGGTGGGCAGCGGCGTCTCCTCCGGCAGGCCGGCCAGAGCTTGCCGCCAGAACTCCAGTTGGCCGTCCTGGTCGTGGGCGAGCAGGTCGCGCTGCCACAGGGTGTAGTCGGCGTACTGGACGGGCAGCGGCGCCCAGCCGGGGGCGTGGCCGCCGAGGCGGGCGGTGTAGGCGGTGGTGAGGTCGTCGAGCAGGGGGTTCATCGACCAGCCGTCGGCGGCGATGTGGTGCAGCACCAGCAGGAGCACGTGCTCGTCGGGCGCCGTGCGCAGCAGGGTGGTCCGGATCGGGGCCTCGGCGGTCAGGTCGAACACGTGCCGCCCGCCGGTCCGGAGCAGCTCGTCGGCGGCGGACCCGGTGACCTCGTGCACCGGCAAGTCCGGCGGCACGCTCCCGACCGGGAGGACGACCTGGTGGGGCACGCCGTTCACGGCCGGGTAGACCGTGCGCAGCGCCTCGTGCCGGTCCACGACGTCGGCCAGGGCGGCGCGCAGCGCGTCCACGTCCAGCTCACCGCGCAGGCGGACCGCGTGCGGCACGTTGTAGGTGGCGCCACCGCCCTGGACCTGGTCGAGGAACCAGAGGCGGGCCTGGGCGGGGGACAGCGGGATGTCGTCGGGTCGGTTGGCGGGTCGCAGGGGGGTGCGGGCGGCGCGGGCGGTGTCCAGGCGTTCGGCCAGGGCCGCGGGGGTGGGTGCGTCGAAGAGGTCGCGGATGCCGATGTCCACGCCGAGTGCGGTGCGGATGCGGCTGGTGAGCTTGGCGGCGAGGAGTGAGTGTCCGCCGAGGGTGAAGAAGTCGTCGTCCAGTCCGATGCGTGCTTCCGGGAGGTCGAGCACGGCGGCGAACAGGCTGATCAGGATCTGCTCGCGGGCGGTGCGGGCCGTGCGCCGTTCGCCGCCGCTTTCTCGGGTGGGTGCGGGGAGTGCGGTGCGGTCGAGCTTGCCGTTGGGCTTGAGCGGCAGGTGCTCCAGCAGCACGTAGGCGGCGGGCCGCAGGTGCTCGGGCAGGCGGTCGGCCGCGTGGGCGCGCAGCTCCGCGGTGTCGGGCGCGGCACCGGCCTCGGGGACGACGTAGGCGACGAGTCGCCTGTCCCCGGGCCGGTCCTCGCGGACGACGACGGCGCTGCGGCGGACCGCCGGGTGGGTGTCCAGGGTGGCCGCGACCTCGGCGGGTTCGATGCGGAAGCCGCGGATCTTGACCTGCTCGTCGGCGCGACCGATGAACTCCAGGGTCTGGTCGTTGCGCCACCTGACCAGGTCACCGGTGCGGTACATGCGCGCGCCGGGCTCGAAGGGGCAGGCCACGAAGCGCTCCGCGGTGAGGCCGGGTTCGCCGGCGTAGCCGCGGGCCGAGCCGACACCGGCGACGTACAGCTCGCCGACCACACCGGGTGCGACGGGCTGGAGCCGGTCGTCGAGCACGTACGAGCGCTTGTGGGCCAGGGGGGTGCCGATCGGCACGGTGGTGCCGGTCGTGTCCTCGGGTCGCACCTGGTGGGTGCTGGTGTAGATCATGTGCTCCACCGGTCCGTAGGCGTGGACCAGGCGGACGTGCGGGAACTCGCGCAGGACGCGGGCCATGTGCGCCACCGAGACGGCCTCGCCGCCGGTCATGACCTGCCGGACCTGCCGGAACACCTCGGGGTGCTCGTCGAGCACGAAGTTGAACAGGCTCGTGGACAGGAACACCGTGGTGACGCCGTGCCGGACCACCAGGTCGGCGATGCGCGCCGGCTCGGGGGTGCGCCCGGGTTGCAGGACGCAGACCCCTCCCGTGAACAGCGCCCCGAACAGCTCCATCGCGAAGGCGTCCCAGGGCATGGGCGCGCACTGCAACCACACCTGGTCGGGGCCGAAGTCGACGAAGTCCTGACCGGTCACGCTGCCCACGAGCGCCCGGTGCGGGGCCAGCACGCCCTTCGGGATGCCGGTCGAACCGGAGGTGAACATCAGGAACGCCGCGTCGTCGGGCGTGACCGCGACGTCCGGTGCGGTGCCCGGCGCGGTGGCGATGTCCTCGGCGCCGACGAGCACCACCGGGGTGCCCGGCACGAGGCCGGCGAGGTCGGCGGCGGTGACCACGAGCGGGGCCTCGACCCGCGCCAGCAGGTCCGCGATCCGGCTCGCCGGGAAGGACGGGTCCAGCAGCGTGTAGCCCGCGCCGGCCTTGAGCACCGCGAGGAGGGCGACCACGAGGTCCGGGCCGCGCTCCAGCAGGATGCCGACGAGTGCGCCGGGTCGGATGCCCCGGTCGATGAGGTGGTGGGCGAGTCGGTTGGCGGCGGTGTCGAGTTCGGCGTAGGTCAGGCGGGTGTTGTCGAAGATGAGTGCGGTGGCGTCCGGGGTGGCCGCCGCCTGGTCCGCCACGATCCGGTGGATGACGCGCTCCTCCAGCGGCTGCTCGTGGGTCGGGGGAGAGCCGGCCGCGAGCCGGTCCCGCTCGGCGGCGGTGAGCACGTCCACCCGGCTGATCGGGGCGTCCGGGTCGGCGGTCACCGCGGCCAGGACCCGCACGAGCCGGTCGACCAGGGCGGTGGCGGTGTCGCGGTCGACCAGGTCGGTGGCGAACTCCAGCTCGCCGCCCAGGCCGGCGGGGGCGCCGGTCGCGTCGTGCTCCTCGGTCAGGGCGAAGGTCAGGTCGAACTTGGCGGTGCCGGTGGTGATCGGGCGGACCTCCAGGTCGAGACCCGGCAGGGTCGCGGTGGCCGCGCTGTTGTTCTGGAGCACGGTCATGACCTGGAACAGCGGGTGCCTGGCCGGGCTGCGGGTGGGGTTGAGCTCCTCCACGAGCCGGTCGAAGGGGAGGTCCTGGTGGTCGTAGGCGGCCAGGTCGGTGTCGCGGACGCGGGCGAGGAGTTCGGTGAAGGTGGGGTTGCCGCTGGTGTCGGTGCGGAGTACGAGGGTGTTGACGAAGAAGCCGACGAGGTGGTCCAGCGCCTCGTCGGTGCGGCCGGCGACGGGGGTGCCCAGGGGGATGTCGGTGCCCGCGCCCATCTGGGTCAGGAGGGTGGCGAATGCCGCCTGGAGGGCCATGAACAGGGTCACGCCGTTGGCGCGGGCCAGGTCGAGCAAGGCCCGGTGGACCCCGGCGGGCACCGCGATCCCCACCAGGTCGCCGCGTCCGAGGGGCGCGCCGGGGCGCGGGCGGTCGGTCGGCAGCGGGACCTCGTCGGGCAGGCCGGCCAGGGTCCGCCGCCAGAAGTCGAGCTGCTCCGCGGCCCGGTCCCCGGCGAGCAGGTCGTGTTGCCACAGGCTGTAGTCGGCGTACTGGACGGGCAGCGGCGCCCAGTCGGGGGCCTGGCCGTCGAGGCGGGCGCGGTACGCGGTGGCCAGGTCGTCCAGGAGCGGGGTCATGGACCAGCCGTCACCGGCGATGTGGTGCAGCACCAGCACCAGGACGTGGTCGTCCCCGGCCACCCGCAGCAGCTCCGCGCGCACCGGCAGGTCGGCGGTCAGGTCGAACGCCGTCCGCGCCGCCGTCCGCGCGATCCCGTCCACCTCGGCCTCGGTGACGTCCCGGGTCGGCACGGGGAGCAGCACGTCCGCCGCGGGGCGGACCACCTGCGCCGGTTCGCCGTCGACCGACGGGAACACCGTGCGCAGCGCCTCGTGCCGGTGCGCCACGTCGGTCAGCGCGGCGCGTAGCGCGTCCGCGTCGAGCGTGCCGCGCAGGCGGATCGCGTGGGCGACGTTGTAGGCCGCGTTCGCGCCCTGCAACTGGTCGAGGAACCAGAGGCGGGCCTGGGCGGGGGACAGCGGGATGTCGTCGGGTCGGTTGGCGGGTCGTAGGGGGGTGCGGGCGGCGCGGGCGGTGTCGAGCCTGGTGCTCAGCGCGGCCGGGGTGGGTGCGTCGAAGAGGTCGCGGATGCCGATGTCCACGCCGAGTGCGGTGCGGATGCGGCTGGTGAGCTTGGCGGCGAGGAGTGAGTGTCCGCCGAGGGTGAAGAAGTCGTCGTCCAGTCCGATGCGTGCTTCCGGGAGGTCGAGCACGGCGGCGAACAGGCTGGTCAGGATCTCTTCGCGGGCGGTGCGGGCGGTGCGTCGGTGGCCGCCGTCCTCGTGGGTGGGTGCGGGGAGCGCGGCGCGGTCGAGCTTGCCGTTGGGCTTGAGCGGCAGGCGTTCCAGCAGCACGTGCGCCGTGGGCCGCAGGTGGATCGGCAGCACGGCGGCCGCGTGCGCGGTAAGGGCCGCCGGCGTCAGACCGGCACCGGCCTCGGGCACGACGTAGGCGACGAGCCGTTTGTCCCCGGGTCGGTCCTCGCGGACGACGACGGCGGTGCGGCGCACTCCGGGGTGGGTGTCGAGTGCGGCTTGGACTTCGGCGGGTTCGATGCGGAAGCCGCGGATCTTGACCTGGTCGTCGGCGCGGCCGACGAATTCCAGGGTGCCGTCGCCGCGCCACTTCACCAGGTCACCCGTGCGATACATGCGGCTGCCGGGTTCGAACGGGTTGGCCACGAAGCGTTCGGCGGTCAGGCCGGGCTCACCGAGGTAGCCGTGCGCGGAGCCGATCCCGCTGACGTACAGCTCGCCCACCGCGCCGGGCGCGGTCAGGCGCAGCCGCTCGTCCAGGACGTAGGAGCGCTTGTGCGCCAGCGGGATGCCCACGGGCACGGTCGTCGCGCCGGCGGTGACGTCCTCGGGCCGCACCTGGTGGCAGCTGGTGTAGATCATGTGCTCCACCGGTCCGTAGGCGTGGACCAGGCGGACGTGCGGGAACTCGCGCAGCACCCGGGCCATGTGCGCCACGGACACCGCTTCGCCGCCGGTCATGACCTGCCGGACCTGCCGGAACACCTCGGGGTGCTCGTCGAGCACGAAGTTGAACAGGCTGGTGGACAGGAACACGGTCGTGATGCCGTGTTCGTCGACCAGCCGGGCGATCCGGGCAGGCTCCGGAGTGGGACCGGGTTGCAGGACGCAGACCCCGCCCGTGAACAGCGCGCCGAACAGCTCCATCGCGATGGCGTCCCAGGGCATCGGGGCGCACTGCAACCACACCTGGTCGGGGCCGAAGTCGACGAAGTCCTGTCCGGTGACGCTGCCGACCACGGCCCGGTGCGGGGCCAGCACGCCCTTGGGCACCCCGGTGGAGCCGGAGGTGAACATCAGGCAGGCGGCGTCGTCGGGGGTGACGTCCACGGCGGGCGCGGTGCCGGGCATCGCCGCGACGCGGTCGGCGCCGACGAGCACCGCCGAGGTGCCCGGCACCAGGTCGGCGAGGTGCTCGGCGGTGACCACGAGCGGCGCGGAGGTGCGCGCCAGCAGGTCCGCGAGCCGGTTCGGCGGGAAGCCGGGGTCGAGCAGGGTGTAGCCCGCGCCGGCCTTGAGCACCGCCAGCACGGCCACGACCATGTTCGGACCCCGGTCGAGCAGGATGCCGACGAGTGCGCCGGGTCGGATGCCCCGGTCGATGAGGTGGTGGGCGAGTCGGTTGGCGGCGGTGTCGAGTTCGGCGTAGGTCAGGCGGGTGTTGTCGAAGATGAGTGCGGTGGCGTCCGGGGTGGCCGCCGCCTGGTCTGCCACGATCCGGTGAATGACGCGCTCGTCGGCCACCCGCCCGGGGCCGCTCACCGAACCGCCCGCGAGCCGGTCCCGCTCGGCGGCGGTGAGCACGTCCACCCGGCTGAGGGGGGTGGCGGGGTCGGCGGCCACGGCGGTCAGGACGGCGGTGAGCCGGTCGACCAGCGCGGCGGCGGTGTCGTGGTCGAACAGCGCCGTGGCGAACTCCAGGTCGCCGGCCAGGCCGGCGGGCGCGCCGGCCGCGTCGTGCCGCTCGGCCACGCTGAAGGTGAGGTCGAACTTGGCGGTGCCGGTGGTGATCGGGCTGACCTCCAGCTCCACCCCCGGCAGGGACGCGGTGGTGTCGGCGTTGTTCTGCACCACGAACGCGACCTGGAACAGCGGGTGCTTGGCGGGGTCGCGCACCGGGTTCAGGTCCTCGACCAGGCGGTCGAAGGGCAGGTCCTGGTGGTCGTAGGCGGCCAGGTCGGTGTCGCGGACGCGGGCCAGCAGCTCGGTGAAGGTCGGGTCGCCGGAGGTGTCGGTGCGCAGCACCAGGGTGTTGACGAAGAACCCGACCAGCCGGTCCAGCGCCTCGTCGGTGCGCCCGGCGACCGGGGTGCCCAGCGGGATGTCGGTGCCCGCGCCCATCCTGGTGAGCAGGGACGCTAGTGCCGCCTGGAGCACCATGAACAGCGTGACCCCGTTGGCGCGGGCCAGTTCCAGCAGCGCGGCGTGCAGCCCCGCGTCCAGCCTGATCCCGACCAGCTCGCCGTGCCCGTCGGACCTCGGCGGGCGCGGGCGGTCGGTCGGCAGCGGGACCTCGTCGGGCAGGCCGGCCAGGGTCCGCCGCCAGAAGTCGAGCTGGTCGTGGGTGAGCAGGTCGCGCTGCCACAGGGTGTAGTCGGCGTACTGGACCGGGAGCGGCGCCCAGCCCGGCGCGGTCCCGTCCAGGCGGGCGGTGTAAGCGGTGGCCAGGTCGTCGAGCAGGGGGTTCATCGACCAGCCGTCACCGGCGATGTGGTGCAGCACCAGCACCAGGACGTGCTCGTCCCCGGCCACCCGCACCAGGCTCGCGCGCACCGGCGGTTCGGCGGTCAGGTCGAAGGTGTGCCGGGCGCCGGCCCGGACCAGCTCGTCGGCGGCCGACCCGGTGGCCTCGTGCACCGGCAGCTCCGGCACGGCGTCGCCGACCGGGAGGACGACCTGCCGGGGCTCGCCGTTCACCTCCGGGTAGACCGTGCGCAGCGCCTCGTGCCGGTCGACCACGTCGGCCAGGGCGGCGCGCAGCGCGTCCGCGTCGAGCGTGCCGCGCAGGCGGATCGCGTGGGCGACGTTGTAGGCCGCGTTCGCGCCCTGCAACTGGTCGAGGAACCACAGCCGGGCCTGGGCCGGTGACAGCGGCACCTCGTCCGGCCGGGACGCCGGGACCAGCGCGGGACGGGTGGCCGCCCGGCGGTCCAGGCGGGTGCTCAGCGCGGCCGGGGTGGGCGCGTCGAACAGGTCGCGGATGCCGATCTCCGCGCCCAGGGCGGTGCGCAGGCGGCTGATGAGCCTGGCGGCGAGCAGGGAGTGACCGCCGAGGGCGAAGAAGTCGTCGTCGGCGCCGATCCGGTCCTCCGGCAGGTCCAGCACGGCGGCGAACAGGCCGACCACGATCTCCTCGCGGGTGGTGCGCGGTGCGCGCCGCTCGGCCGCGACCACCTGCGGCGCGGGCAGGGCGGCGCGGTCGAGCTTGCCGTTCGGGTTGAGCGGCAGGTGCTCCAGCAGCACGTGGGCGGCGGGCCGCAGGTGCTGGGGCAGCAGGGCCGCGGCGTGGGCGCCGAGGGCCGCCGGCGTCAGACCGGCACCGGCCTCGGGCACGACGTAGGCGACGAGCCGTTTGTCCCCGGGTCGGTCCTCGCGGACGACGACGGCGGTGCGGCGCACTCCGGGGTGGGTGTCGAGTGCGGCTTGGACTTCGGCGGGTTCGATGCGGAAGCCGCGGATCTTGACCTGGTCGTCGGCGCGGCCGACGAATTCCAGGGTGCCGTCGTTGCGCCACTTCACCAGGTCGCCCGTGCGGTACATGCGCTCGCCGGGTTCGAACGGGCAGGCCACGAACCGCTCCGCGGTCAGGCCGGGTTCGCCCACGTAGCCGTGCGCGGAGCCGGTGCCGCTGACGTACAGCTCGCCGACCACGCCCGGGGCGACCGGTTCGAGCCGGCGGTCCAGCACGTAGGAGCGCTTGCCCGCCAACGGGGTGCCGATCGGCACCGTGTGACCGGCGGTGTCCTCCGCCCGGACGTCGTGGGTGCTGGTGTAGATCATGTGCTCGACCGGGCCGTAGGCGTGGACCAGTCGCACGCGCGGGTGGTCGCGCAGGACCCGGGCCACGTGCGCCGCCGACACGGCCTCGCCGCCGGTCATCACGTGGCGCAGCCGGTCGAAGACCGCGGGGTGCTCGTCGAGCATGAAGTTGAACAGGCTGGTGGACAGGAACACGGTCGTGACGCCGTGTTCGACGACCAGCCGGGCGATCCGGGCCGGCTCCGGGACCGAGCCGGGTTGCAGCACGCACACCGCGCCGGACAGCAGCGCGCCGAACAGCTCCAGCGCGAACCCGTCCCACGGCAGCGGCGCGCACTGCAACCACACCTGGTCGGGCGCGGGGTCCAGGTAGTCCTGGCCGACGAGGGTCCGCACGATCGAGCGGTGCGGGGCCAGCACGCCCTTGGGCTTGCCGGTGGAGCCGGAGGTGAAGATGACGCACGCGGGCGAGGCGGGGTCGACGACCACCCCGGGCGCGTCGGCGGGCAGGCCGCCGAGGTCCGCGCCGAGGTCGACGAACCGCACGGGCGGCGGCGAGTCGGCCGCGCCGAGGTGCTCCGCCCCGGCCGCGTCGGTGATCACGGCCACCGCGTCGGCGGCGCGCAGGACCGCGGCCACCCGGTTCGGCGGGAACGCGGGGTCGAGCAGGGTGTAGCCCGCGCCGGCCTTGAGCGCCGCGAGGATCGCCACGACCAGCCCGGGGCCCCGATCCAGCAGGACGCCGACGAGCGCGCCGGGTCGGACGCCCCGGTCGATGAGGTGGTGGGCGAGGCGGTTGGCGGCGGTGTCCAGCTCGGCGTAGGTCAGGCGGGTGTCCTCGAAGACCACGGCGGTGGCGTCGGGGCGCTCCGCCGCCCGCGCCGCGATCACCTCGTGGACGCAGCGCTCGTCGACCACCCGCGCTGGGTCGACGACCGGACCGCCCGCGAGCCGGTCCCGTTCGGCGGCGGTGAGCACGTCCACCCGGCTGATCCGGGTGTCCGGGTCGGCGGTGACGGTGGTCAGGACGGCGGTGAGCCGGTCGACCAGCGCGGCGGCGGTGTCGTGGTCGAACAGGGTGGTGGCGAACTCCAGGTCACCGGTCAGCCCGGCGGGCGCGCCGGCCGCGTCGTGCCGCTCGGCCACGCTCAGGGTCAGGTCGAACTTGGCGGTGCCGGTGGTGACCGGGGCGACCTCCACCGCCAGGCCGGGCAGCTCGGGCCGCGCGTCCGCGTTGTTCTGCACCACGAACGCGACCTGGAACAGCGGGTGCTTCGCCTGGTCGCGCACCGGGTTCAGCTCCTCCACCAGCCGGTCGAAGGGCAGGTCCTGGTGGTCGAAGGCGGCGAGGTCGAACTCCCGGACCCGGGCCAGCAGCTCGCGGAAGGTGGGGTCTCCGCTGGTGTCGGTGCGCAGCACCAGGGTGTTGACGAAGAACCCGACGAGGCGGTCCAGGGCTTCGTCGGTGCGTCCGGCCACCGGGGTGCCCAGGGGGATGTCGGTACCCGCGCCCATCCTGGTCAGGAGGGTCGCGAACGCCGCCTGCACCACCATGAACAGCGTGGACCCGTTGGCGCGGGCCAGTTCCAGCAGCGCGGCGTGCAGCTCCGGGCCCAGGGCGATCTCCATCCGGTTCCCGGGACCGGCCTCGGCGGACCGCGGTCGGTCGGTGGGCAGCGGCGCCTCCTCGGGCAGCCCGGCCAGGGTCCGCCGCCAGAAGTCGAGCTGGTCGGCCTGGACCTGGTCGAGCAGCTCGCGCTGCCACAGCGCGTAGTCGGCGTACTGGACGGGCAGCGGTGTCCGGTCGGGAGCGGTGCCGCCGGCGAGCCGGGCCCGGTAGGCGGTGGCGAGGTCGTCGAGCAGGGGGTTCATCGACCAGCCGTCGGCGGCGATGTGGTGCAGCACCAGCAGGAGCACGTGCTCGTCGGGCGAGATCCGCAGCAGGCTCGCGCGCACCGGGGGCTCGGCGGTCAGGTCGAAGGCGTGCCGGGCGCCCGCCCGCACCGCCGCGTCCACACCGGACGGTCCGACCTCCAGCACCGGCAGCCCGACGTCGTGGGCCGGCCGCACGACCTGCCGCGGCACGCCGTCCACCGCGGGGAACACCGTGCGCAGCGCCTCGTGCCGGTCGACCACGTCGGCCAGGGCCGCGCGCAGCGCGTCCGCGTCCAGCTCGCCGCGCAACCGCACGGTGTGGGCGACGTTGTAGGTGGCGCCGGGTCCGCTCAACTGGTCGAGGAACCAGAGGCGGGCCTGGGCGGGGGACAGCGGGATGTCGTCGGGTCGGTCGGCGGGTCGCAGGGGGGTGCGGGCGGCGCGGGCGGTGTCGAGGCGTTCGGTCAGGGCCGCGGGGGTGGGCGCGTCGAACAGGTCGCGCACCCCGATCTCGGCGTTCAGCGCGCCCCGGACGCGGCCGATCAGCCTGGCCGCCAGCAGCGAGTGCCCGCCGAGGTCGAAGAAGGCGTCGTCCAGGCCCACGGCGTCCTCCGCCAGCCCCAGCACGTCGGCGAACAGGCCGACCACGAGCTGCTCGCGCACCGTGCGCGGCCGGCGGCGGCCCTCGACGGCCACGGCGGCGCCCGGCGCGGGCAGCGCCTTGCGGTCCAGCTTGCCGTTGGGGGTCAGCGGGAGGGCGTCGAGCAGCACGTAGGCGCCGGGCCGCAGGTGCTCGGGCAGCAGCGCGACCGCGTGGGCGCGCAGCGCCGCCACGTCGAGCCCGGTGCCCGGCTCCGGCACGACGTAGCCGACCAGCCGCTTGTCGCCGGGCCGGTCCTCGCGCACCACGACCGCCGCCTGCCGGACGTCCGGGTGCCGCTCCACCGCGGTGCGGACCTCGGCCGGCTCGACCCGGAAACCGCGGATCTTGACCTGGTCGTCGACGCGGCCGAGGAAGTCCAGGCCGCCGTCGGCGCGCCACCTCACCAGGTCGCCGGTGCGGTACATGCGCGTGCCCGGCTCGAAGGGGTTGGCCACGAACCGCTCGGCGGTCGCGCCGGGCGCGCCGAGGTAGCCGTGCGCCAGGCCGCCGGTCATGTACGCCTCGCCGGGCACGCCCACGGGCACCGGGTTCAGCCGCCGGTCGAGCACGTAGACGCGCTTGCCCGCGATCGGCGCGCCGACCGGCACGGTGGCCAGGGCGGTGTCGGCGGAGGTGATCCGCCGGCACAGCGTGAAGATCATGTTCTCGACCGGCGAGTAGCCGTTGACCAGCCGCAGGCCGGGGTGGCGCGCCAGCAGCTCCCGCACGTGCGCCACGGAGGCGGGCTCGCCGCCGGTCATCAGCTGCCGCACGCCCCGCAGCGCGGCGGGCTGCTCGTCGACGAGGTGGTTGAGCAGGCTCGCGGACAGGTGCGCGGTGGTCACACCCCGCTCGACCAGCAGGCGCGCGATCACGGCGGGATCGGTGACGTGGCCGGGTTGCAGCACGCAGGTCGCGCCGTGCAGCAGCGGACCGAACAGCTCCAGGGCGAAGGCGTCCCAGGAGACCGGCGAGCACTGGAGCCACACCTCGCCGGGGGCGAAGTCCACGTAGTCCTGACCGGTCAGCGTGGCCACCAGCCCCTGGTGGGTGCCCAGGACGCCCTTGGGCTCGCCGGTGGAGCCGGAGGTGAACATCACGCACGCCACGTCCGCGGGGTCCACGGCGACGTCGGGCGCGGTCCCCGGGTGCGCGGCGCCCGCCCGGGGATCGACCGCGGTGACGCCGGGCAGAGTCCGCCCCCGGTCGCACACCACGTGCCGCAGGCCCGCCGACCGGGCCACGGCGGTCAGCCGCTCGACCGGGAACCTCGGGTCCAGTGCGGTGTAGGCGGCACCGGTCTTGAGCACCGCCAGCACCGCCACCACCAGGTCGACGTCGCGGTCCAGCAGCACGCCCACCACGTCGCCGGGGAGCACCCCGAGGTCGACCAGGTGGTGCGCCAGCCGGTTGGCGGCGGCGTCGAGCCCGGCGTAGTCGACCCGGGTCGTGCCGGACACCAGGGCCACGGCGCCGGGCGTGCGGCGCGCCTGCTCGGCGACCAGCTCGTGCGCGCAGCGGGGAGTGGCGTCGGGCCCGCCGTTCCACGTCACCAGGAGGCGCTCGCGCTCCTCGGCGTCGAGCAGCTCCACGGCGGTGATCGGCGTGCCGGGGTCGGCGGCGACCGCCGCGAGCAGCCGGGCCAGGGCGGTGGCGAACCGCTCCGCGGTGGCGCGGTCGAACAGGTCCGTCGCGTACTTGACCGCGCCGGTGATCCCGTCGGCGGTCTCGGTGACGTCGATCGTCAGGTCGAACTTGGCCACGTCCAGGTCCACCACCCGGTGCTCGGTGCGCAGGCCCGGGAACCCCGCCTCGACGGGAGGGGTGTTCTGGAGCACCAGCATGACCTGGAACAGCGGGTGGCGGGACAGCGAGCGGGCCGGGTTGAGCTCCTCCACGAGGCGGTCGAAGGGGAGGTCCTGGTGGTCGTAGGCGGCCAGGTCGGTGTCCCTGACCCTGGCGAGGAGTTCGGTGAAGGTCGGGTCTCCGCTGGTGTCGGTGCGGAGCACGAGGGTGTTGACGAAGAAGCCGACCAGCTCGTCCAGGGCCTCGTCCGACCGCCCGGCCACCGGGCTGCCGATCGCCAGGTCCGTGCCCGCGCCCAACCGGGTGAGCAGGGCGGCCACGCCGGCGTGCAGCACCATGAACAGCGTGGTGCCGGTGCGCCCGGCCAGCTCGCGCAGCTCCCGGCGCAGCCCGGCGCCCAGCTCCAGCGGCACGACGCCGCCGTGCGCGCCGCGCGTCGCGGAGCGCGGCCGGTCGGCGGGCGGGGTGGACTCCTCGGGCAGCCCGGCCAGCGCCCCTCGCCAGTACCGCGACTGCGCGTCGAGCGCGTGGTCCAGCGCGGCGCGCTCCCACAGCGCGTAGTCCGCGTACTGCACGGGCAGCGGCGCCCAGCCGGGGGCGTGGCCGTCGAGGCGGGCGCGGTAGGCGGTGGCGAGGTCGCGCAGCAGCGGCGTGGTGGACCAGCCGTCGCCCGCGATGTGGTGCAGCACCAGCAGCAGGACGTGGTCGTCGGCCGCGAGCCGCAGCAGGTGGGCGCGCAGCGGCGGTTCGTCGGCCAGCGCGAAGGGGACCGAGGCCAGCTCGCGCACGAGCGGCGCCAGGCCCTCCTCGGTGGTCTCGTGGGTGCGCCAGGCGGGGGTGACGGCCTCCAGCACCCGCTGCGCGGGCTCGCCGGCCACGACCGGGAACACCGTGCGCAGCGCCTCGTGCCGGTCCACCACGTCGGTCAGCGCCGCGCGCAGCGCGTCGGGCCGCAGGTCGCCGCGCAGCCGCAGGGTCACCGGGACCGCGTAGGTGGCGCCGCCCTCGACCTGGTCGAGGAACCACAGCCGGGACTGGGCGAAGGACAGGGGCAGCACGTCGGGCCGCCGCGCCGGCACCAGCGGGGGCCGGGCGGTGGCGGCCGAGCCGAGCGCGGCGGCCAGCGCCCGGGGCGTGCGGAGGGTGAACACGTCGGCGACGCGCAGTTCCACCCCGAGCGCGGCGCGCACCCGGCTGACGAGGGTGGCGACCAGCAGCGAGTGGCCGCCCAGGTCCAGGAAGTCGTCCTCGGCGCCCACCGAAGGCAGGCCCAGCACGTCGGCGAACAGCCCGCACAGCGCCTCCTCGCGGGCGGTGCGCGGCGCACTGTCCGAAGTAGACCCGAAGGTCGGCGCGGGCAGCGCCCTGCGGTCCAGCTTGCCGGTGGCGGTCAGCGGCAGCGCGTCCAGCACCACCACGGCGGAGGGCACCAGGTGCTCGGGCAGCAGCCCGGCCACGTGCGCCCGCACGTCGGCCGGCTCCGCGTCGCCCACCACGTAGCCCACCAGGCGCTTGTCGCCGGGCCGGTCCTCGCGCACCACGACCGCCGCCTGCCGCACCCGCGGGTGCGCGGTCAGCGCGGCCTGCACCTCGGCGGGCTCCACCCGGAAGCCGCGGATCTTGACCTGGTCGTCGGCGCGGCCCAGGAACTCCACCGCGCCGTCCTCGCGCACCCGCCCCAGGTCGCCGGTGCGGTACATGCGCTCGCCGGGGTGCGCCGGGTCCGCGACGAACCGCTGGGCGGTCAGCGCCGGCTGCCCCAGGTAGCCGTGGGCCAGGCCGGTGCCGCCCATGTAGATCTCGCCGGTCTCCCCGTCGGGCACCGGCCGCAGGTCGGGGCCGAGCACCACGGCCCGCTTGCCCGCCAGCGGCCTGCCCACCGGGACCGACGGCCGGCGGGCGTCCTCGGGCCGGATGTCGTGGCACAGCGTGAAGATCATGTTCTCCACGGGGGAGTAGCCGTTGACCAGCCGCAGCCCGGGGTGCCGGTCGAGCAGCCGCGCGACGTGGTGGGTCGAGGCGGCCTCGCCGCCGGTCATCAGCACGCGCAGCCCGGCGAACGCCTCCGGGTGCTCGTCGACCAGGAAGTTCAGCAGGCTCGCGGAGACGTGCGCGGTGGTCACCCGGTGCTCGACCAGCAGCCGGGCGATGACGGCGGGCTCGGGCGCCTCGCCGGGCTGGAGCACGCACGTGCCGCCGTGCAGCAGCGCGCCGAACAGCTCCAGCGCGAAGGCGTCCCAGGAGACCGGCGAGCACTGGAGCCACACCTCGTCGGCGGCGAAGCGGGCGTAGTCCTGCCCGGACAGCGTGCCGACCAGGGCCCGGTGCGGGGCCACGACGCCCTTGGGCTCGCCGGTGGAGCCGGAGGTGAACATGACGCACGCGACGTCCTCGGGCGACACCGCCACACCCGGTGCGCCGGTCGGTGCGGCGAGGTGCCCAGAGGTGGTCGGGGCGGAGGTGGTCGGGGCGGGGGTGGTCGGGGCGGTGGTTGCCGGGTCGGTGCTGGTCGGGCCGGCGGTGGTGAAACCGGTGAAGGGCCCGTCGTCCTCGCACACCACCACCCGGACACCGGCCCGCTCGCACACCGCGGTCAGCCGCGCGGCGGGGAAGCGCGGGTCGAGCACCGTGTACGCGCCACCCGCCTTGAGCACCGCGAGGACCGCGAGGACCAGCTCCACCCCGCGCGGCAGGCACACACCCACGACGTCACCGGGCCGCGTGCCCAGCCCGAGCAGGTGGTGGGCCAGCCGGTCGGCGCGGGCGTCCAGCTCGGCGTAGGTCACCCGCTCGGTCCCGCTGATCAGCGCGGTCGCGCCGGGGGTCAGCCCGGCCTGCCGGGCGAACAGCTCGTGCGTGCCCGGCAGGGCCACGTCGTTCGGGTGTGTGGTGGTCACCGCAACCAGCTCCCAGTCGTCGCGTTCGTCGATGAGGTCGGCTCAGCCGCGCAGCGCGGCGAGGCTCGCCGGGCGCAGGTCGGTCCAGTTCGCCTCGACGTGCGCCAGGCACGCCGGGCGGCTGTCGGGGCCGTGGGCGACCTCCCAGCCGGCGGGCACGGTGAGGGAGGCGGGCCACAGCGAGTGCTGCCGCTCCTCGTTCACCAGCACCAGGAACTCCGCGTCCTGGTCGTCGAACGGGTTCGTCATGGTGGCTCCTTCGGTTGGGCTGCGACGGTGTCGCCGGCGGCGACAACTCCAGAAACTAGGGGCGGTGCGGCGGCGTTTCCGGCAGTGCGGGAGGCAGATCGGAGGCAGTACGGGAGGCAGGGACGGGGGCGGGAGCGCCGAACTCCCGCACCGGAACGCCGAAGGCGCACCGCGGTTCCGCGGTGCGCCTTCTCGGGGCCGTGCGGGTAGGGCGAGGGGCGGTGGCCTCAACCGAGGCGGGCCGTCCGCAGGGCCGGGGTGGCGGCGAGCACCGCCGCCGCGGCGGCGGCCAGCAGGCCGTGCAGCGCCATCGTGGCCGGCGCGCCCGCCAGGTCGAGCAGCGCGCCGAAACCGAGGTTGCCCAGCACCGGGGCGCTGAACACGACCAGTTGCAGGATGGACATGACCCGGCCACGCACCTCGACCGGCGTCCGGCGCTGCACCAGCGACACCAGCACCACGCCCGACTGCGCGGTCACCAGCCCCAGCAGCCCGTAGCAGAGCACCGCGCCGGGCAGCGTGCCCACCAGGCCGAGGCAAGCCAGCACCGCGGCCTGCGCGACGACGCCGGCCAGCAGCACCGCGCCCGCCCGCCGGCCGGCCGGCAGGACCAGGGTGCCGAGGAACGACGCGGTCGCGCCCACCGTGGTGGCGGCCAGCAGCAGGCCCGCCCCGGCGGCGCCCGCGCCGGCGTGGTCGGCCAGCAGCACCAACCCGATGTTCACCGGACCGGCCGCGGCCAGCTCGACCAGCGCCATCACCGGCAGCAGCACCCGCAGCTCCGCGTCCCCGACGACGTGCCGGAACCCCTCGGCCACGCGGGTGGTCAACCGGGGTGAGCCCCCGGGACGGGGTGGCTCGGCCGGGGGCCCGACCCGCTTCACGGCCGCGGCCGACACCAGGAAGCTGACCGCGTTGGCCAGCGCCACCAGCACCACGCCGCCCAGCGGCAGCAGCGCCGCGCCGACCGGTCCGCCCGCGGTCTGCCCCGCGCGCAGGCCGATCAGGTACAGGGAGTTGCCGCGCACCAGGTGCTCATCGGGCAGCAGCAGCGGTCGCAGCGCGCCCGAGGCGGGCCCGAAGAAGGCGCTCAGCGCCGTCATGACCGCCGCGACGACCGCCAGTACGAGCACCGACGGCCCCGTCACCAGCACCGTGCCCGCCGCCCCGAGCATCACCGCGCACCGCAGCAGGTCCGCCCACACCATCACCCGCGTCGGGCCCCACCGGTCGACCACCGCCCCGCCGACCAGCGCGCACACCCGGGGCAAACCGGCGAGCGCCAGGACCACGCCCGCCGCCGTGGCGCTGCCGACGTCCACCAGCACCGCGGTCAAGGCGATCAGCCAGGCCGCGTCGCCCAGCGAGGACAGCCCCGTGGCGGACACGAACCCCAGGTAGCGTGCCGATGAGGGGGTGCCGCGGACGAGGGTCGGAGCGGTCACCGCACGGCCCCGAGCCGGTCGCGCGCCGGCACCGCCCACCCGGTCGGCGACCACAGGTCGTCCGGCGACAGCGCGGACACCCGGTACTTGCCCAGCGCGCTGATCAGCATCCGCAGCTCCAGCGCCAGGCACTCGACCAGCCGGACCAGCCCGGCGCGCGGGTCCTCGTCCACCGCGATCAGCGCCGCCCGGCCCAGGCCCACCGCGCCCGCGCCCGCCGCGAGGCACTTCACCGCGCGCAACCCCTCCCACACCCGCCCGGACACCAGCAGGCAGCCGTCGGGTGGGCCGATCCGGCGCAGGCACTCGGCCAGCGGCAGGCCGACGCCCGCCAGGAACGCCGCCGGGGCCCAGCCGCTGCCGCCCTCCGCGCCGTCCACGGTGACCGCGTCCGCGCCGGCCGCCCAGGCGATCGCCGCGGCGGCGGCCACGTCCCGGCCCGGCGGCAGCTTCACCCACACCCGGGCGCGCGGGAAGTTGTTGCGCATCAGGCGGACCTGCTGGCGCAGGATCTCCTCGGTGAACGTGCCGGGGCTCGCGCAGCGCAGCACCCGACCGGTGGCCGGGTCGAACACCGGCTCCAGCGCGAACTGCTCGGACAGCCGCCGGGTGTCCGCGGCGTCGACCACGGTCATGCCGCCGAGGCCGGGTTTCGCGCCCTGGCCCACCTTCAGCTCGAAGCCCAGCCGCCCGGACTCCAGCAGCGGCCGGGCCGACGGGTCGCTGTAGACCAGGTTCCACACCTCGGCGTCGGCGTCCTCGGTGCTCTGCTGCACCACCACGCCGCCCAGCCCGTCCGGCACGGCGTCGGCGTAGGCGCGGATGCGCGCCAGCAGCGACCGGCCACCGCCGTCGGCGAGCCGGCCGTACCCGTTGACCGGCACCACGTTCTCGCCCACCACCACCGGCACGCCCAGCGCGCCGGCCTGCGCGCTCGCGGCCACGCCGAGGTCGGCGCTCGCGACCTGGGTGGAGCCGAACGCCGAGAGGTACACCGGCAGCGCCGAGGCGAACCCGCCGACGGAGGTGGTCAGGTCCACGTCGCCGTGCAGCGGCTCGCGGGCCAGGTCGATCAGCTTCTCCAGGCGCTCCGGCACGAACACCGGCGGCACCAGCCGCGCGGCGTCCAGCTCGTCGGACACCATCCCCGACGCCGACACCCCCGACGCCGACCCCGCCGACCCGGACCCGGACCCCGCCCCCGACACCGCCGCGCCGAACAGGGCGTGCCCGTAGTCCGCCAGCGGCGGGAACGCCGCCGCCGTGCCCGTGCGGGCGCGGTCGCGCACCGCCGCCTCGGGGAAGGTCTCCGCGCGCAGCCCGCTCACGGCGACACCACCCCCGGCACCTTCGGGTAGGCGGTGGCCTGCCACACGTGCTCCAGGCCCGCGATGTACCGGGTCAGCCGCTCCAGGCCGATGCCGAAGCCCGAGCTGCCCGGGATGCCGTCGCGCACCATCCTCAGGTACCAGCCGTACTTGGCCGGGTTCTCGCCGGTCTCGCGCATCCGCGCGATGATCGCGCCGTACTCGTGCTCCCGCTCGCTGCCGCTGCACAGCTCGCCGTAGCCCTCCGGCGCCAGCAGGTCGAAGTTGCGCAGCAGGCCGGGGTGCTCGCGGCTCTCCCGGTCGTAGAACCCGCGCGAGCCCTTCGGGTAGTCGGTGAGGAAGAACGGCCTGCTGGCCTTGGCCGACAGCACCGCCTCGCCCTCCCAGTCGATCTCCGCGTCCGGGTTCTGCCCGTGGCCCAGCCCGTGCAGGTCGGCGACCGCCCCGGCGTGCGTGCGGCGCTCGAACGGGGCGCCGGACAGCAGGTCGGCGAACGCGTCGGTGTCGCGGCCGAGGACCTCCAGCTCCCCGGCCGCCCGCTCCACCACCCGCCGCACGACGTGCCGCACCAGCTCCTCCGCCACGGTCATGGCGTCCTCGCGGGACGCGCCCGCGACCTCCACGTCGATCTGGTGGAACTCGGCCAGGTGCCGGCTCGTCGAGCTGGTCTCCAGCGGCTCCAGCCGCACGTTGGGCGCGATGCAGTAGATCCGGTCGAACGCGGTCAGCGACGCCTGCTTGTAGAGGATGGCGCTGGTCATCAGCTTGTAGCGGTGGCCGTAGTAGTCCACGTCGACCTGCTTCGCGCCCCGGGCGCCGGGGTCGGTGACCGGCCCGATGACCGGCGGGAGCAGCTCGGTGAAGCCCCGGCCGCCCAGGTGCTCGCGCGCCGCGGCCAGCACCTCGTGCTGGACGCGCAGCACCGCGCGCGTGGTGGGCGACGACAGGTGCTCGCGGGGGTCGGCCGGCAGCAGCGGGGTCGCCGCGTCGACGGTCGTGGTGGTGTCCATCTCGCTCCTTCGGGGTGGCTGGGAGGTCAACCGGTGACGACCGGGTGCAGGGCGGCGTCGTCGTAGGTCCGTTCCACGTGGGACAGCGAGCGCAGCAGTTCGGCGGCGGTGGTCTCGGCGCGCCCGGAGGCCCGCACGAGGCCCGCCAGGGGCAGCGACCCGGTCCGGGACCAGCGCAGCCGGCCGGTCCCGTCGACCACGGCCCTGGTGCGCCCCGCGTTGTCCGGGTGCAGGCAGTACGGCACGTCCAGGTAGCCGCGCTCGACCGCGCGGACCAGGGCCACGCCCACGTCCGGGGCGAGGTCCAGCACCGCCTCGACGATGGCGCGGGCCTCGGCCAGCACCCCGGTGTCCGGGGTCGCCCGGTCGCGCCGGGCCCGCGCCGCCGCGCGGCTCGCGATCCGCAGCGCCGCCACGTTCTCCTCGACCGTGGGGATGCGGTGCGCCTCCGCCACGGTCTTGACGATCAGCCGCTCCGCGCCGGTGCGCACGGCCAGCTCCGCCGCGCGCTCCAGCAGCGCGGTGGCGCCGCGCGGGGTCCGGGGGAACACGCCCATGTAGGTGTAGAGCACCACGTGCCACTCCACGTCGGACAGGTGCTCGGCGGCCAGCGCCCGCAACGCGTGCACGGCCTCCGCGTCCTGCTCCGGGTGCGTCTGCTGGGCGTAGCTCAGCGACACGCTGCCCAGGCCGTGCTGGCGGAAGAACAGCGCCTCCAGCACGCTGATCGCGACCAGGAGCCCCGGCGGGCACAGCTGGCCCATCATGCAGCCGCCGAACGACTCCAGGTGCGGCCGGCCGCCGCGCTCGCGCAGGCCCGCCAGCAGCAGGCACGACTCGGCCCACGCGCGCACCGCCTCGGCCACCGGCACCCGGCTGTAGGGCAGGCAGTAGGACAGCGGACCGCCCTCGGTGGCGTGCAGCCCGGCGGCCAGCAGCGCGACCACGATGTCCTGCGGCTTGGCCGAACCGTGCCGCACCTGCACCGGGAACGAGTCGTCGTGCGCCCCGGCCAGCACGGACCGGGTGGTTTCGGGCGGGTAGGCCACGATGGGGTAGCCGTTGAGGTGGTCGCCCGCGGCCAGCGCGGCGCGCACCGCGCCGTGGTCGCCGACCCGGGTGAAGCTGTCCAGGGTGAGGGTGCCGACCGCGCGCACCCCGGCGCGCCGCACGGCCAGCAGCCCGGCGCGCATCCCCGCCGGGTCGCCGATGCCCATCCGGGGCTGGACCACCAGTTCGCCGCGGCGGGCGGCGGCGGCCACGAACCCGCCGAACGACCCGTCGCTCATGACCGCACGCCCACGGGCAGCCGGGCCAGGAAGGACCGGAACGCGGCCAGGGCGCCCCCGTCCTCGAACACGCCGTCGAAGCCCGCCGCGGTGAGCGCGGCGGCGCGGTCGAGCCCGCCAGGCCCGTCGATGCCCAGCTTGCCGCCGACGACCACCGGGGTGGCCGTCAGCTCCGGCCGGGCCCGCAGCCGGGCGATGACCCGTTTGGCCTCGTGGAAGCCGTGCCCGTTGACGGTGCTGATCACCACGAGGTCCGGCCGCCGCCGGGCGCACTCGGCCACCAGCAGGTCGTCGGGCACGCACGCGCCCAGGTTCGCCACGCGGTGCCCCAGCTCCTCCAGGAACAGCTGGAGGTACACCAGGTTCCAGGTGTGGGCGTCGGAAGCGAGGCTCGTCACCACGATGTCGAGCCCTCGCCGGTCGCTGACCGGTTCTGCCAAGTCCACGGCAACCCCTTGCGTCGCAGGATGGTCGTGATCGCCAAGTTAGGAGTCGCGGACCCCGGCGAGCGGCAGCCCGACCGGCAGCAGTGCGGCAGTTGCGGCGCGCGCCAGGTTCAGCACCCGGAAGCGGTCGTGGCCGACCGGCCGCACCAGGCCCAGCAGCCGCAGCCGCCGCACCAGGTGCGCGCACGCGACCGGGGGCACGCCGGTCAACCGCGCCGCGTCGGGCACGGTCCAGGCGCCGCCCGCCGCGTCGAGCACGGCCCGCTCACCACCCACCGCGGCCAACGCCTGCGCCAGCGCGCCGCGCAGGCCCGGCAGCCGGTCGGCGGTGACGCCCAGCGGGTCGGCGCGCACCAGCTCCAGCAGTTCCTCCGGGCGGTGCACCAGCAACCACGACGCCGCCGCCTCCAGCGCGCCCGGTAGGCCGTCGAGCCGGTCGGCCAGCTCGACGAGCGCGTCCGCCGAGCGGGCCGCCGCGCCGGGGGAGACCTGCCCGGCCAGCCGGGTCAGCAGCCGGACCGCGTCCTCACCGGGCAGCGGCGGCAGCGCGAGGACCCGCTCGCCCGGGATGTCCAGCGGTTCGCGGGTGGTGCGCAGCAGGCGCAGCCGGCGGCAGCGGTGCAGCAGGGTCAGCGCCCGGTCCGGGTCCGGCCAGCCCGCGTCGTGGCCGTCGAGCACCAGCAGCAGCTCCCGGTCCCCGATGAGCGCGGCCAGCGGGTCCAGGCCCTCGCCGTCCTCGGCGCGGCCCAGCGCGGAGCGCACCAGCAACCGCAGCCGGCCGGCGGTCCCGGCCGGGTTCGCGCCGGCGGTGTCCCACAGCACGCGGACCGACCCGGACTCGTGCAGCCGGCCCGCGACCTCGACGGCCAGGCGGGTCTTGCCGACGCCGGGCAGACCGGTGACCGCGACCAGCCGCGAGCCGCCCTCGCTGAGCAGGTCCAGCAGCGCGGTGACCTCGGCGCCCCGGCCGACCAGGGCGTCCAGCGCCGACGGCGGCGGCACCGCGTCCAGGTCGGGCACGAGGTCGATCTCGACCCCGCCGCGCGCCCGCAGCGCCGCCGCCTCGAACGAGGTCAGCTCGCGGCCGCTGAGCCGCAGGCCCTCGGCGATCAGCCGCACGGTGTCGCGGCGCGGGCGGCTCGCCCGACCCGCCTCCAGGTCGCGGATCGCCCGCACGCTGATGGTGGACAGGTCCGCCAGTTGCCGCTGGGTGGCTCCTCGCCTCATCCGGTGCTGCCGGAGCAGTTCGCCGAATTGCCGGTCTACCGATCTTGCGTCCATGCGAACTCCAGGTGGCGACGAGATCCCGCTGTCCGACTTGGGGGCCGGCACCTCGCTCCGACCTGCCGGAACGTGTCGGTCCTCGACCCGGTTCCCAGCATGTCCGCGCGCTTATCGCGGCGTTATCGCCGGACCTCCCGCGCCGCGATAGCGAACGCGGCGGCGGTCCTTTTCGCGGTGATAATCCGGTGATGGCCGCCATTCCTAACGTCGGTTCCAGCAAGCCCGGGACACCGGGACCGACAGCCGGGAAGAGGACACGAGATGCGCGTCAACAAGGCCCTCGCCACCACCGCCGCCCTCGCCGCGATCGTGCTCGCCCCGGTGCTCGGCGCGACCGCCGCCCACGCCGCCGAGGCCGTCACCGCCACCTCGGTCGCGGCCGGTGACACCCCCTGGGGCCCGACGGCCGGTGACACGCCGTGGGGCCCGACGGGTGACGACACGCCGTGGGGCCCGACGGGTGACGACACCCCGTGGGGCCCGACGGCCGACGACACGCCCTGGGGTCCGACCGCTGACGACACGCCCTGGGGTCCGACGGCCGATGACACCCCGTGGGGTCCGACCGCCGACGACACCCCCTGGGGCCCGACCTCGGCCGCGTGACCCGGACCGGGACCCTCAGCCCGCCCGGATCAGGTCCAGGGCCTGCTGCGCCCGCAGCCGCGCCGCGCTCATGTTGCGCTCCGCGAACGTGGTGATCGCCCGCCCCAGCAGACCGACCGCCTGGGTCCGGTCCCCCCGCCCGGCCAGCAGCAGCGCCAGCTCCGCCCGCGTCTCCGCCGCACCGCCGTGGTCCATCGCCCGCTCCCGCACCTCCAGCGCGGTCCGCAGCAGCGCCTCCGCCGCCCCCGGGTCGCCCAGGGCGAGCTTCACCACCGCCAGCCGGTGCAGCACCCGCGCCTCGCCCACGATGTCGCGACCGGCGCGGACCACGTTTAGCAGCTCGGCCAGCGCCTCCTCCGCCTCGGCGTTGCGCCCCTGGCGCGCCATCAGGTCGCTCAACCGGTACCGGACCTGCACCTCCACCCGCTGGTTGCCGAACTCCCGGCAGATGTCCAGCGCCTCGTACAGCCGCCCCGCGGCCAGCTCCTGGTCCCCGTTCTCCAGGTCGATCTGCGCGACCTGCGCCAGCACGTACGCCTGGCCGACCGGGTCGCCCGCCAGCCGGAAGCCCTCCAGCGCGCTCAGGTAGACCGGCGCGGCCAGCTCGTTCTCCCCGAGCCGGTGGTGGGCCAGCGCCAGGTTGCGCCGGGCCAGCGCCAGCCCGCGCACGTCGCCCAGCTCCTCGAACGTGCGCAGCGCCGGGCCCAGCAGGTCGCGCGCCGCCCGCGCCCGGGACCAGCTCAGCTGCAACGACGCCAGCGAGCACAGCAGCGCGGCCTCGCCCCGCTCGTTGCCCGCCGCGCGCACCGCGTCCAGCGCCTGCCGGTGCGTGCGCTCCCAGTCGTCGAAGTAGCACCGCGCCTCGAACAGCGTCACCAGGGTGACCGCGAGGTCCCAGCACGCCTCGTCCATGCCCTCCGCGGCGGTCAGCTCGACCGCCGCGCACAGGGTGGGGCGCTCGGCCTCCAGCCACACCAGCGGGTCGGCCAGCAGTCGGTCCACATAGGACCGCGACGGGCGCCAGCGCGGCGCGTCGCCGTGCAGCGAGGTGAAGTCGCCGCCGTAGACCCGCGAGTGCGCCTCGCCGGCCAGCGCGAGCCAGCCGCCCACGACCCGGCGCAGCGCGGTCCGGCGCTCGTCCTCCTCCTCGTGCTGCTCCAGCTGCTCCCGGGCGAACAGCCGGATCAGGTCGTGGAACTTGTAGCGCGGGGTGCCGGTGACGTCGATCGCGACCAGCTCCAGCATCTGCGCGTCGACCAGCCGCTCCAGCAGGTCGGTGGCGCGCATCAGCTCCACGTCCAGCAGCGCCGCGGCCACCCAGGTGGGGAAGCTCAACCCGTCGAGCGCGCCCAGCAGCCGCAGCAGCCGGCGCGACTCGACGTCCAGGCCGTCGTAGGTCAGCGCGAGGCTGGCGCGCACCATCATCTCGCCGTGCGCCAGCTCGTCGAGCCGCCGCCGCTCGTCCGACAGCCGCTCCAGCATCCACGCCAGCGACCAGCTCGGCCGGGCCGCCAGGCGGGCGGCCACGATGCGCAGCGCCAGCGGCAGGCAGCCCACCAGCCGGATCAGCGCGGTGGCGGCGGCCGGTTCGGCGGCGACCCGCTCGGGGCCGATGACCGCGGCGAGCATGTCGGTGGCCTCGTCGTGGTCGAGCACCTCGACCTCCAGCACCCGCGCGCCCGGCAACCCGGTCAGCCGGGCGCGGCTGGTGACGACCACCGAGCACGTGCTGCTGCCCGGCAGCAGCGCCTGCACCTGCCGCTCGGCCGCCGCGTCGTCGAGCACCACGAGCATCCGCTTGCGCGCCACCAGCTGCCGGTACATCTCGGCGCGCTCGTCCTCGGCGTCCGGGATGGACGTGCCGGGGATGCCCATGGCGCGCAGGAACCGGCCGAGGACGTCGGCGGCGGTGGCCGGGTGCGCCCTGGTGCCGCCGAGGTCGCAGTAGAGCTGGCCGTCCGGGAAGTGGGCCTCCACCAGCAGGTGCGCGAGGTGGACGGCCAGCGCGCTCTTGCCGATGCCGGGCTTGCCGACCAGCGCCACGACCCGGGTCGCCCGCCCGCCCGGCTCCAGCAGCCGCAGCGCCCGCGCGACCAGGTCGGCGCGACCGGTGAAGTCGCCGATGTCGGCCGGCAGCTGGAGCGGCACCACCGGTTGGGGCGCGGGGGCGGGCACGGCCTGCCGGACCACCTCCACCGGCGGGGCCTGCGACGGCACGGCCAGCGCCGCGTCGCCGGTGAGGATCGCCGCCTCCAGCCGGCGCAGCTCCTCGCCGGGCTCCAGGCCCAGCTCGTCGATCAGCAGGTCCCGGCCCGTGCGGTAGACCTCCAGCGCCTCGGCCTGCCGGCCCGACCGGTACAGCGCCACCATCAGCTGCCCGCGCAGCCGCTCCCGCAGCGGGTGCTGGGCCACCAGCGCGCCGATCTCGCCCACGAGCTGGCGGTGCCGCCCCGCGCCCAGCTCCAGGTCCAGCGAGGTCTCCAGGACCGCCAGCCGGTCCTCGTCCAGCTTGGCGGCCTTGGCCAGCAGCGCGTTGCTGGTGGTGCCGCTCAGCGCCGGGCCCCGCCACAGGCCCAGCGCCTGGCGCAGCAGCTCCGCGGCCGTCCGGGGGTCGCCCCGGCGCGCCAGGTTCTCGGCCTCGGCGGTCAGCCGCGCGAACACGTGGGCGTCCAGCTCGCCGTCGGCGACCCGCAGCAGGTAGCCGGGCGGCCGGGTGGAGATCGCGTCACCGCGGTCGACCGCGGCCAGGGTGCTGCGCAGCGCCGACACGCAGATCTGCACCTGCGTGCGCGCGGTGGCGGGCGGGGACTCGTCCCAGACGGCGTCGATCAGGTGCTCGATGCTGACCACGCGGTTGGCCTCCAGCAGCAGCGCGCCGAGCACCACCTGCTGCCGCCCCGGCGGCACCTTGCCGACCCGACCTGGCTCGCTGGACACGTGCAGCGGTCCCAGCACCCGGTACACCGGAGAAGCCTGCGATAACCGTGCCCCGTCTTCCAAGCTCGACTCCCCGTGCTCGACCCCCCGGCAGACCGTAACCGGCGGTTCCGGGATGTGGTACCGCGCCCCGGCGCCGGCGTTGGTAAATGGGCCGTTCGTCCAGATCGTCCGGCGGGCGTCGGGAGCAGCCGGGGTGCGCCGATCAGGCGGGCGTGGCGAAGAAGTACGTCCGCTGCGACCGCAGCAGGCCGTGCTCGCTCAGGGCGAAGATGTCGGCGAAACCGACTTCGGTGCCCGCGCGGACGATCTTGCCGACGACGGCCACGCGGCCCTCGGCGGCGATCACCTCGTCCAGCACGTGCGCGCCACCCCGGTGCTCCCGGCGGGCCTGGTACGCCTCGATCTCCTCGCGCCCCCGGACCTCCCGCTCGCCCGGTCGCTGGAGCACGGCGTCGGCGTCGAACAGCGACGCGTACCCGTCGAGGTCGCTGCGGTCGAGGTACTCGTAGCTCAGGCGGACGTGCTCCACCCCCACCGCGGTGACCGCGGAGCCGGGCTGTCGAGCGCCCTGCCACCGGTCCGCTGCCATGGCACCGTTCCCCTCCGTAGGCTTCCCTGCCCCGATCAACCTCCTCGGTTGCGCTAACCGCCGGTTATCGCTGCGCTATCGCGCCGAGCGACGCCCCGCGCGGGGGAGGGTGAGGGGACGCGCGAGGGGGTCAGGCGGGGTTGCGGGGAGCCTGCGCGAGCGCCTCCTCGACCGAGGGGGTCACGGTGAGGATGCGGCTGAGCGCGGTCAGCCACAGCAGCCGGGACAGCCGGTGCTCGTCGGGCAGCACCACGACCAGCTCCAGCCCCTTGTCCCTGGTGGCGTTGTGCACCCGGATCAGCGAGGACAGCCCCGTGGAGGCGACGAAACCCACCTCCTGGAGGTCCACCACCACCAGCAGCGCCTCGGCCTCGACCGCCTTGGCCAGGCCCTCGTCCAGTCCCTTGTCCAGCACCTCGACGGTCTTCTGGTCGATGTCGCCACCGACCCGCACCGCCACCGCCTGGGCATCGGCGAGGAGTTCGACCCGCGTCCACGGGTCCTCCCCCTCCTGGTTCGTCGTCTCCGGGGTTGTCACGGCTCCACTCAACCACGCTGGTCGGCGGCTTGCCGCTCGACCGGTGCGATCCGCGGCGGTGATCACGCCGGGTGGGTCCGGCGCGGGGCCGGAGCACGGCGTTCCCCCGCCTCTGTCACACGGAGGTGCGACACTCCCGCGCGTGGCGTACCGGTGATCGCGTAACACCCGGTCACCGGCCCGGCGTGGTGCTCGACATCCGGCGTCGCGCGTTAGGCTCCGGTTGATGAACGGTGTGGAGGAGGCGAGGGTGGGCGACGCGCTACCGCTGTCGGTCGACGTCCGGGAACGACCCGAGGACACCGTGGTGGTGGTCTCCGGCGAACTGGACTTCGGCACGACCCCGCGCCTGCTCGCGGTCGCGGAACCGCTGGCCGCCGCCGGTGGCCCGCTGGTGCTCGACCTGGCCGACCTCACGTTCTGCGACTCCAGCGCCCTCAGCGCGCTGGTCCGGCTGCACAAGGCGACCAGGGCGGCGGGCGGCGCGCTGGTCCTCGCCTCGCTGCGCCCCCAGGTCCGGTCGGCGATCACGATGACCTCGCTGGACCGCCTGCTCACCATCGTCGACCAGGTTCCGGCGGGGCCGGAGGAGAACCACCGGTCATGAGCGGAGCTGGAGACACCCGGCGCGGCCACCGCTTCGCCACCTTCGGCCTGTCCGACATGGTGGAGGTCGCCGCCGTCCTGCGCGGCGCGGCCGAGCGGGCACCCGACTTCGTCGCGGCCGCCGAGGCCGTGGTCCACCGGCTGCGCGAGGGCTTCGTCGACGAGCACGGCGAACCTGTCCTCCAACTGGTCCGGGTCTTCGCCACGCGACGCTTCGCCGACCTGGCCGGGGACGTGCGGGAGCTCGTGCTCGCCGGCGCGGCCGAGCCGCCGGCCCCCGACCTGCGCTGCCTGACCCTGGAGGCCACCGCCGGGGTCGAGCCGGACTGGAACGACCCCGCCCGCTCGCGGGCCCACCGCGTCATCCCGCTGCCCGACGCCGAGGCCGTGGCGGGCGCGCCGATGATCTCCACCCTGGTCGACGAGCTGGGCGTGCGGCCCGCCGACGTGGCCGCCGGGTCCTTCGCCGACGCCGAGGGCCGGTTCGGCGTGTTCCACGTGCCCGTGGCCGCGGGCAGCGACCGGGTACCCGACCAGGACTTCGTAGCCGCCCACGGCATCGCCTCGGCCCTCGGGTTCGGCGGCGTGCTGCCCAGCGGCGACCTGTTCTGCGTGGTGCTGTTCTCCCGCGTGCCCATCCCGACCGACGCCGCCGAGCTGTTCCGGGCCGTCGCGGTCAGCGTCCGCGCGGGCCTGCTCGCCCACCCCTGGAACGGGCAGCGCGAAGCGGGCCTGGCCGCCCGGCGCGACGCGCTGCACGAGCACCTGGAGGTGCTGGAGGACATCGCCCGCGCCCAGGCCGCCGCGCTGGAGAACGCGCTGGAGGACATCCGCGCGGAAGCCGAGCTGGTCGACGTGCTCCAGGTGGTCGGGCAGCGGCTGACCGCCCAGCTCGACCTCGACGTGCTGGTCCAGGACGCCACGGACGCGGCCACCAGGGCGACCGGGGCGGAGTTCGGCGCCTTCTTCTACAACCTGATCAACCAGTACGGCGAGTCCTACACGCTCTACACCCTCTCCGGCGTGCCGCGCGCGGCGTTCGAGAGCTTCCCCATGCCGCGCAACACCGCGGTGTTCGCGGCGACGTTCGACGGCCTGGGCACGGTCCGCTCCGACGACATCACCCGGGACCCCCGCTACGGCCTCAGCGAGCCCTACCGGGGGATGCCGCCGGGGCACCTGCCGGTGTGCAGCTACCTCGCCGTGTCGGTGGTCTCGCCGTCGTCGCAGGAGGTGCTGGGCGGCTTCTTCTTCGGCCACCACGAGCCGGGCCGGTTCACCGCCCGCCACCAGCAGCTCGTCGAGGGCATCGCCGGGTACGCGGCGATCGCGCTGGACAACGCCCGGCTGTTCGACCGCCAGCGCAGCATGGCCACCGAGCTGGCCCGCAGCATGTTGCCGACCGTGCCGGACGTGCCCGACCTGGAGATCACCTCCCGCTACCTGCCCGCCGCCACCGGCTCGGAGGTCGGCGGCGACTGGTTCGACGTGATCGAGCTGCCCGGCGGGCGCACCGCGTTCGTCATCGGCGACGTGGTGGGCCGCGGCGTGACCGCGGCGGCGGTCATGGGGCAGATCCGCACCGCCGTGCGGTCCTACGCCCTGCTGGACCTGCCGCCCGGCGACGTGCTCGGCCGCGTGTCGAACCTGGCCGACACCACGCCCGGCGCCACCTTCATCACCTGCCTGTACGCGGTGCACGACCCGGTCGAGCAGACGCTGACCCTCGCCAACGCCGGGCACCTGCCCGCGGTCCTACTGCCGCCCGAGGGCGAACCGCGGCTGATCGGCCAGGGCCTGGGGATGCCGCTCGGCGTGGGGGAGCACTTCCTCCAGCAGGAGACCCCGTTCCCGCCCGGGACGTGCCTGGCGCTCTACACCGACGGCCTCGTCGAGAACCGCCACCGCGACCTCGGCACGGGCATCGAGGAGCTGGTCGACGGCCTGCGCCTGCTGCCGGGCGACGTCGACCCGCAGGTGGCCTGCGACAAGCTGATCGACCGGCTCACCGGGGGCCGCCACGACGACGACGTGGCCCTGGTGCACGTCCGGCACACCACCGGGCACCGCCGGGTCGCGGCCCTGCCGCTGGAGGCCGACCCGGCCGCCGCCGCGCGGGCGCGGGCCTTCGTCACCGAGCGACTGCGGGAGTGGGGGCTGGCCGACGTGCTGGACGTCGCCCTGACGGTGACCAGCGAGCTGGTGACCAACGCCGTCAAGCACACCGGGGACCCGGGCACGCTCCGGCTGCACCACGACGGGGTCCGGCTGACCGTGGACGTCGCGGACCACGGCGCCACCCTGCCCCGGCTGTTCGAGGCCGGGCCCGAGGACGAGCACCACCGCGGGTTGTACCTGGTCAACGCGTTCTCGACGCGCTGGGGCACCCGCACCACCCTGGACGGCAAGGTCGTCTGGGCCGAGATCCCCGCGCGGACCGGCGGTCGGGAGGGGCAGCGGTGAGCCCCGTGCGCTACGCCGCCCTGGGCGACAGCTTCACCGAGGGCGTGGGCGACGAGCTGCCCGACGGCTCGCCGCGCGGCTGGGCCGACCTGGTCGCGGCGGGCCTGGCCACCGCCCGCGGCGAGACCGTGCACTACGCCAACCTCGCGGTGCGCGGTCGGCTGCTCGAACCCATCGCGACCACCCAGCTCGACGCCGCGCTGGCGCTGACCCCGCCGCCCACGCTGATCACGTTCAACGGCGGCGGCAACGACATGATGCGCCCCGGCATCGACGCGGCGCGCCTGGTGGAGCTGACCGAGCGGGCCGTCCGGCGCTGCCTGGCCGCCGAGGTGCGGCTGGTCCTGCTCAGCGGGGCCGACCCGTCGGCCCGGCTGCCCCTCGGGCGGGTGGTCCGCCGCCGCGGCGCGGAGCTGACCACGGCGATCGCCGAGCTGGCCCGCCGCCACGACCTGCTGTTCGTGGACATGTTCAACGACGCCGAGATCCGCCGGGCGGAGTACTGGTCGCCCGACCGGCTGCACCTCAACGCCGCCGGGCACCGCCGGGTCGCCTCGGTGGTGCTCGCCGCGCTGGGCCACCCCGTGCCCGCGCACGCCGTCGAACCCGACACCGCGGCGACCCGCGGCCTGCTGGCCGAGGCCCGGTACTACCGCGAGCACGTGCTGCCGTGGGTGAACCGCCGGCTGCGCGGCATCTCCTCGGGCGACCACGAGCCCGGCAAGCACCGGGACTGGACGCCGGTGGAGGCCATGCGGCACGCCTGACCGGCCCGGCACCGGCCCGCCGGCGCGGTCCGGGAGGATGACCGGGACGACGGGAGGGCCATGGGGGAGACGCCCGTGCTGCGCGCGGCGGTCCGGTCCGACGTGCCGCGCATCGGCGCGCTGATGCGGCGCTCGGTGCTGGAGCTGTTCCCGCGCTTCCACGACGAGCGCGAGACGGCGTCGGCCGCCGAGCACCTCACCGTGCCCGACGTGGTGCTGGTCGACGACGGCACCTACTACGTGCACGAGCACGCGGGCGAGGTCGTCGCCTGCGGCGGGTGGAGCGTCCGGGACAAGCTCTACACCGGTTCCGGCGCGCGGCCGGGCGAGGACCGGCTGCTGGACCCGGCCACCGAGCCCGCGCGGGTGCGGGCGATGTTCGTGCGCGGCGACCGGGCGCGCCGGGGCCTGGGGCGCGCGCTGCTCGGCGAGTGCGAGCGGGCGGCGCGGGCGGCGGGGTTCCGGTCGCTGGTGCTGGTCGCCACCCTGCCCGGGGTGCCGCTCTACCGGGCGTTCGGCTTCCGCGAGGTGGCGCGCGTCCCGGTGCCGCTGCCCGACGGCACGGTGCTGGCGGGGGTGTCGATGGAGTACCCGTTGACCTGAGCGGGGGGCGCCCGGCGGTTTCGACCGCACCCACCCGGGAACTCGGCCACCACGTGCCCGGTTCGAGGAGGCCCCATGAGCACCGTCGCCGACGCCCTGGTCCAGCGCCTGCGGACGTGGGGCGTGCCCAGGGTCTTCGGCTTCGCGGGCGACGGGATCGACCCGCTGCTGGCCGCCCTGCGCCGGGCCGGCGGCGACCCGGAGTTCGTGCCCGTCCGGCACGAGGAGACGGCCGCGTTCATGGCCACCGGCCACGCCAAGTACACCGGCGCGCCGGGCGTGTGCCTGGCCACCCAGGGCCCCGGCGCGATCCACCTGCTCAACGGCCTCTACGACGCCAAGCTGGACCACCGCCCGGTGGTCGCGATCGTCGGCCAGGTCGTGACCAGCGCGCTCGGCACCGGCTACCTCCAGGAGGTGGACCTGCACTCGCTGTTCAAGGACGTGTGCGGCCGGTACCTCCAGACGGTGTCCGCGCCCGAGCAGCTGCCCGTGCTGCTGGACAACGCGATGCGCACCGCCATCTCCCAGGGCGTGCCCACCTGCCTGATCGTGCCGCACGACGTGCAGCGCGCCGACGCCGTGGACGAGCTGCCGCACACCCACGGCGTGGTGCCCTCCTCGGCGGTCGTGGCCCGGCCCCGCGTGCTGCCGCGCGAGGAGGACCTGCGCCGGGCCGCCGACGTGCTCAACGCGGGCCGGAAGGTCGCGCTGCTGATCGGGCGCGGGGCGGAGGGGGCCGCGACCGGGATCGCGGAGGTCGTGGCCCGGCTGGGCGCGGGCGTCACCGCGTCCCTGCTCGGCAAGACCGTGATGACCGAGGACGCGCCCTGGCACACCGGCGTCATGGGCCACCTGGGCACCACCGCGAGCGCCGAGCTGATGTCGGGCTGCGACACGCTGCTGATCGTCGGCAGCAACGACCCGTGGACCGAGTTCTACCCCGAGCCGGGCCAGGCCCGCGCCGTGCAGATCGACATCGACGCCCGCGTGGTCGGCGGGAAGTACCCGGTCGAGGTACCCCTGGTGGGGGATTCCGCGGAGACGCTGCGGGCGCTGGTGCCGCTGCTGACACCCACAGCGGACCGGTCGTGGGAGCGGGAGGTGTTCGAGGGCGTCGCGAGGTGGCGGCAGGTGGCCGGCCGGCGCGCCCGGCACCCCGCCGACCCGCTCAACCCGGAGCTGGTGGTGCACGAGCTGTCCGGCCACCTGCCGCCGGACGTGCAGGTCGCGGTGGACGTCGGCTCGTCCACCTACTGGTACGCCCGCCACCTGGCGCTGCCGGTCGGCGCGCCCGCCCACACCTCCGGCTACCTGGCGTCGATGGGCTGCTCGCTGCCCTACGGCCTGGCCGCCAAGCTGCACGCGCCCGACCGGCCCGTGGTGGCGCTGGTCGGCGACGGCGCGATGCAGATGAACGGCCTGATGGAGCTGATCACGGTGGCCGACCGGTGGCGCGCCTGGGCCGACCCGAGGTTCGTGGTGCTGGTGCTGCACAACCGCGACCTGGGCGAGGTGAGCTGGGAGCAGCGCGAGATGGAGGGCGACCCGCGCTTCGCGACCTCGCAGCGCGTGCCGGACTTCCCCTACGCCGCCTACGCCGAGCTGCTGGGCCTGCGCGGCATCCGGGTCGACGCGCCGGACCAGGTCGGCCCGGCCTGGCACGACGCCTTCCACGCCGACCGGCCGGTGGTGGTGGAGGCCCTGGTGGACCCGGACGTGCCGCTGCTCGCGCCGCACCTGCCGGAGGAGGAGGTGGACACCATGCGCCGCGCGCTGGAGCAGGAGCCGAACGAGGCGGCGTCGGAGCAGCTGCGGCGTCAACGCGCCGACGAGGCGGGGTAGGGCGGGCCGGGGGCGGCGGGCGGTGGGGGAGGAGCGGCGCGCGGCAGGGCGGGCCGGGGCCGGTGAGCGGCAGGGGTGGAGCGGCAGGGCGGGCCGGGGTCGGGCCCCAGGGGTCGGTGGGGCGGGAGCCCAGGTCAGTCCCTGGTGAGGACCGCCCAGACGGTCTTGTGCGCGGTCCCGCGCGCGACACCCCAGTCCTTGCACAGGTTCTCCACCATGAGCAGGCCGTGCCCGCGGTAGCGCCCGATGGAGGAGCGGCCCAGCACCGGCATGTCCGGCGACTCGTCGTCGACCTCGATCCGGACCAGCTGCCGGGAGCCGCCCACGCGCAGCTCCAGCGCGCGGTCGCCGTGGTCGTAGGCGTTGCTGACCAGCTCGGTGACGACCAGCAGCACGTCGTCCACCTTGTCGTCGGACAGGGCCGGCAGGGAGGTGACGGTGCGCCGCCGCACGTCCGCCAGCGCGGGCGGGCGCGGCCCCGTCAGGTCGACGACCAACGGCGCGGGTGGGCTTCGATCACCCTCATCGGTCATGTGGCGAACCTGTCCTGTCTGCTCAAGACGCCCGGGGCGCGGATCTGCGCAGAAGCTACCCTGTCCGGTGGTCCCCGTGCCGCTCCCGACCGGTGGGGCGCCGCCCATTCCACCCGGCCCGGCCCAACCCCTCGTCCCTACCCCGATCGGGCGACCGCGAAACCCGGCGCCGACGGTCGGGTCCTCTGTGGACACGACCGGGCGCCGCGCTACTGTCACCGACATGTACGTGAAGTTGTGCGGCCTGCGCACCGCGGCCGACGTGGCGGTGGCGGTCGAGGCCGGGGCGGACGCGGTGGGTTTCGTGTTCACCGAGAGCGCGCGCCGGGTGGACCTCGACACGGCCCGGGAGCTGGTCCGCGAGGTCCCGCCGCACGTGCTGGCCGTCGGCGTGTTCCGCGGGGTCGGGGCGGACGAGGTGCGCCGCCTGGCCGGGGCGTCCGGGATCGGCGCGGCCCAGCTGCACGGCGACTACCCGAGGTCCGCGTTCGACGAGGTCGCGGCGTCGGGCGTGCGGCTGGTGCGGGCGGTCGCGCTCAAGCCGGACACCGACGTGCGGGTGGGCGCGTACGGCGAGGACCTGCTCCTGCTCGACTCGCCCGTGGCGGGCTCGGGGGAGCGTTGGGACCTCACCGCCCTGGACCGCGCCCGCCCCGAGGGGCGGTGGCTGCTGGCCGGCGGGTTGGGCGTGCGCGACGTGGCGGAGGCCGTCACCCTGGCCCGCCCGTGGGGGGTCGACGTGTCCAGCGGCATCGAGTCGGGCCGCGGGGTGAAGGACCACGGGTTGATGCGCGAGTTCGTGGCCGCGGCGCGGTCGGTCGGGGGCTGACCGCGCCGCCGCGTGGGACCACGCGGCCACCCGGCACGCGAGGGAGCAGCGATCCGGCCGGGTGGAGCGAGCGGTGCCGGGAGGGGGCCGGGGACCTGTTCCGGGCGGCCGACACCCGCTGGTCCGACCCCTACCGGTCCACCACCCACCCGGCCGACACCCGCCGGTCGGTGTGACCCGGGTCGCGGTCCGGCCCGGTCCCACACCGGCCGAGTCCCGCAACAGCCGGCGGCACCCTGTGCGGCACCCGATCCCCGAGGCGCGGTTGCCCCGAGGTCGCCCACCCGGCGCCCCGGGGCTCGATACGATGTGCGGTCGACGAGGGTCGGACAGAGAGGACGGACGTGGAAACGCTCGAGTTCCAGTCGGAGGCGCGGCAACTCCTCCAGCTGATGATCCACTCGATCTACTCGAACAAGGACACGTTCCTGCGCGAGCTGGTCTCCAACGCCTCGGACGCGTTGGACAAGCTGCGCCTGGAGACGTTCCGCGACAAGGACCTGACCGCGGACACCTCCGACCTGCACATCGCGATCGAGGTCGACCGCGAGCAGCGGACGTTGACGGTCCGGGACAACGGCATCGGCATGACCCGCGACGACGTGGTCAACCTGATCGGCACCATCGCCAAGTCCGGCACGGCCGAGTTCCTGACCAGGCTGAAGGAGAGCAAGGACGCCGCCGCCTCGCAGGACCTCATCGGCCAGTTCGGCATCGGCTTCTACTCGACGTTCATGGTCGCCGACCGGGTGACGCTGGTGACCAGGCACCCGAGGTCCGCCGAGGGCGTGCGGTGGGAGTCCGGCGGCGAGGGGACTTACACGATCGAGGAGGTCGAGGACGCGCCGCAGGGCACCGCGGTGACCCTGCACCTCAAGCCCGCCGACGACGAGGACCACCTCCCCGACTACACCTCGACGGCCAAGGTCACCGAGATCGTCAAGCGCTACGCCGACTTCATCACCTGGCCGATCAGGCTGGCGAAGGGCGACGACGCCGAGCCCGAGGTGATCAACTCCCGCAAGGCGCTCTGGGCGCGCCCGGCGAGCGAGGTCACCGAGGAGGAGTACGCCGAGTTCTACCGGCACGTCAGCCACGACTGGAACAAGCCGCTGGACACCATCCGCATGAAGGCGGAGGGCACGTTCGAGTACCAGGCGCTGCTGTTCATCCCGTCGCAGGCGCCGCTGGACCTGTTCATGCGCGAGCGCAAGCGCGGCGTGCAGCTCTACGTCAAGCGCGTCTTCATCATGGACGACTGCGAAGAGCTGATGCCGGAGTACCTGAGGTTCGTCAAGGGCGTGGTGGACGCCCAGGACCTCTCGCTCAACGTCTCGCGCGAGATCCTCCAGCAGGACCGCCAGATCCAGCTGATGCGCCGCCGCCTGGTCAAGAAGGTGCTCTCCACCGTCAAGACCATGATGGCCGACAAGCCCGAGGACTACGCGACGTTCTGGCGCGAGTTCGGCGCGGCGGTGAAGGAGGGCCTGCTCGCCGACGCCGAGAACCGCGAGGCCATCCTCGGCATCGCCTCCTTCGACTCCACCCACGACGCGGAGGAGAAGACCACGCTCGCGCACTACGTCGAGCGGATGAAGGAGGACCAGCAGCACATCTACTACATGACCGGTGACTCGCGGGCCACGGTCGAGAACTCGCCGCACCTGGAGGCGTTGCGCGCCAAGGGCTTCGAGGTGCTGGTCCTCACCGACCCGATCGACGAGATGTGGGTCGACGCGGTGCCCGGGTTCGAGGGGAAGACCTTCCGGTCGGTCGCCAAGGGGCAGGTCGACCTGGAGACCGAGGAGGAGAAGCAGGAGGCCGAGGAGCGGCGGAAGGACTTCGCCGACCTGCTCGCCTGGATGACCACCACCCTGGCCGAGCAGGTCAAGGAGGTGCGGCTGTCCTCGCGCCTGACCACCTCGCCCGCGTGCGTGGTCGGCGACGCCCACGACCTCACCCCGACCCTGGAGAAGATGTACCGGGCGATGGGGCAGGAGCTGCCGCCGGTCAAGCGCATCCTGGAGCTGAACCCGGCCCACCCGCTGGTCGTCGGCCTGCACGGGGCGTTCGCCGCCACCGAGGACCACGACGGGCTGGCCGGGACCGTGGAGCTGCTGCACGGCATGGCGCTGCTCGCGGAGGGCGGCGAGCTGACCGACCCGGCCCGGTTCGTGCGGCTGCTGTCGGACCACCTCCAGCGGTCGCTGTGACCGACCGGGGCGGCGGTCGCCGCGACCGCCGCCCCGGTGTCGGACCCCGGACTCGTGGGTAGCCCGGGGCCGTGCCGCAGGTCTTCGTCCAGCCCTCCTTCGGCAAGCCCTGGGTACGTCGGTGCTGGGCGGAGACCCTGGACCGCGCCGTGCCCTTCCGGGAACCGGACCGCGCCGGGCTGCTCGACCCGGAGGACCTGACCGGGTTGACCGCCGCCCACCCGTCGGGCCGGGCCCGGTTCTGGGGCGCCACGGCGAAGCACGACAGGCGGATGGACACGGTCACGGCCGGTGACGTCGTGCTGCTGACCGGCCGCAAGCGCGTGCTGGCGGTCGGCGAGGTCGGCCACCGCCTGCGCAACCCGGACTTCGCCCGGCACCTGTGGCGACCCGATCCCGGCCGGTGCGTGTGGAGCAACGTCTACAGCCTGCGCGCGTTGTGGCCCACCGACATCCCCTACGAGGAGGTCTGGGCGCTGCCCGGGTTCACCGCCGGCGACAACTTCATGGGCCTGCGCTTCCTGCGCCCGGACCCGGCCGCCGCCGTGCTGGAGCTGACGGCCGACGTGCGGGTCGCCGCACCGGGGTGACGGGCTGAACCCGCGTCGGCGGTCCGGACGAGTTGAACCCGCGTCGGCGGGCCGGCCGGGCGGTCGACGGCCGGCTGTGCGCCGCGCCACTTCCGGCCGCCCGGGACGGGGCGGAACAGGGGGAGTGGCGAAGGTCACAATTTTGAAGTCGTTGGGGCACAATACCTTGCGTCCGAAAGAGGACTGCGTCCCGGTCGGTTTTCGCCCCGATCGGGTGACGGCGGTACCACTCGGCCCCCGCGCGTGCCGTTATTCCAGCCTCACCCGATTTCTGCGGGTTGAGCCTCGTGTCTCGGGTGGAATTCCCGGTTCCCCGGGGCCCGTCCCGGGCCCACCGCCGCCCTCGCTTGTGACCCTTCGTCACTTTCGGCCCACCGGTGTTCCCGATCGGGGGTTGGTGTAGGTCCACCTCTGTTGTGGCGTTAGCGCCATGCCCCTCGTCGGTGACCTCTCTTAGCGTTGAGGTCAGCTCATAGGAGGGGTTCATGCGTGCAACGGTTTCGGAGGAGCGGCTGCTCCCGGGTGTCGGGAGCACCGGGACTCCACTGCTCCGGCTGGACGGCGTCCGCAAGCAGTTCGGGGACGAGGTCGTGCTCGACCGCGTCGACCTGGAGGTGCGCGGCGGCGCGCTGGTCGGGGTGGTCGGCGGTCCCGGTGCCGGCAAGACGACGCTGACGTCGATCGCGGCCGGGTTGCTGCCGCCCGACGACGGTGTCCTGTGGCTGTTCGGCGAGGACCTGTGGGACGGCTCGGGGCTCATCCGGACGGGTGTCGCGCTGGTGCCCGCCGACGACGGGGCGGTGCTCGACCGCCGCCCCTGCCGCGACGTGCTGGTGGGCGCGGGGATGGGCCACGGCCTGCCGCGCTCGGTCGCGGAGCGCCGGGCGACCCTGCTGCTGGCGGTGTGCGAGCTGACCGACGTGGCCGACCTGCCCGTGCACGGCTGCACCACCGGGCAGCGCCTCCTGCTGCGGCTGGCCACGGCGCTGCTGGGCGAGCGCCGGCTGCTGGTGCTGGACGACCCGTTCACCGGGGTCGACGCGTGGGCGTTCGGGGTGGTGCGCGCGGTGCTGCGGGAGTTCACCGCCGCCGGCGGCGGCGTGCTGTGCGCCGTGCGCTCGCCCGAGCGGGTCGCCCCGTGGTGCGACCGCGTCGTCGAACCGTTCAGGGGGAGCGGGTGCGCGTTCGACTCGAACACCCGGTGAACGCCGAGGTCGACGCGGAGGGCCGGTTATCGCTGACCATGCCGGGCCCCGGCGCGTCGTTCCTCTTCGAGGCCGAGCACACCGGGATGTGGATCGCGCTGCGCCGGCACGACGGCCGCGTGGACGAGGCGTCGGCGGCGCTGGCGCGGCGGTGGAACACCGACCCGCACGTGGTGCGCGAGGACCTGGGCCGGTGGGTGTCCCACCTGTGCGCCCTCGGCCTCGCGCACCTCGACTGAGCGGTCAGCGGGCCCGGCGGAGGCGGTCGGCGATCAGCGCGTTGACCGTCTCCGCGTGGTCGGCCAGGTAGAAGTGGCCGCCGCGGAAGACCTCCAGCTCGAACCCGCCCGAGGTGTGCTCGGCCCAGGTCAGGGCCTCGGCCTCGACCACCTTCGGGTCGGCGTCGCCGATCAGGGCGGTGATCGGGGCGCGCAGCGGCGGTCCGGGCACGTACTCGTAGGTCTCCACGGCCCGGTAGTCGGCCCGCAGCGCGGGCAGCACCATGCCGAGGATCTCCTCGTCCATGGCCCGCAGGTCCGTGCCGCCCAGCGACCGCAGCTCCTCCATCAGCACCCGGTCGCCCTGGAGGTGCAGCCGCTCGCCGCGGTGGGTGGTGGGGCCGCGCCGGGCCGACGCGAACAGCCGCAGCGGGGTGACGCCCCGGTCCTCCAGCCGGCGCGCGACCTCGAACGCCAGGGTCGCGCCCATGCTGTGGCCGAAGAACGCGAACGGCACGTCCGTCCACGCCAGCAGCTCCGGCACCAGGCTGTCGGCCAGCTCCGCGATGGAGCCCACGGTCGGCTCCGCGCGGCGGTCCTGCCGCCCCGGGTACTGCACGGCCAGCACGTCGACGCCGGGCGCGTGCGCCTGGGCCACCGGCACGAAGTACGAGGCGGAGCCGCCCGCGTGCGGGAAGCACACCAGGCGCAGCGGCGCGCCGGCGGTCGGGCGGAACCGGCGCAGCCAGGCGCCGGTGGACGTCGGCGCGCTCACAGCGGGATGTTCCCGTGGTGGCCGCGACCCGGCTGCGCGGCGGCCAGCGCCTCGGCCAGCCTGCGGCGGGTGTCGCGCGGCGCCACGACCTCGTCCACGACGCCGAGCGCCAGCGCCCGGTCCACGCCGCCCGCGATGCGCTGCTGCTCCTCGACCAGCCGGGCGAGCAGCTCCGGGCGCTCCTCCTCGGTCGCGGCGGCGAGCTTCTTGCGGTGCAGGATCTTCACCGCGGCCTCGGCGCCCATCACGGCCACCTCGGCGTCCGGCCAGGCGAACACCGCGCTGGCGCCCAGGGACCGCGAGTTCATGGCGATGTACGCGCCGCCGTAGGACTTGCGGGTGATGAGGGTGACGCGCGGGACGACCGCCTCGGCGAAGGCGTGCAGCAGCTTCGCGCCGCGCCGCACCACGCCGCCCCACTCCTGCCCGACGCCGGGCAGGTAGCCGGGCACGTCCACCAGCACCAGCAGCGGCACGCCGAACGCGTCGCACATGCGCACGAACCGGGACGCCTTCTCCGCGCTCAGCGAGTCCAGGCAGCCGCCCTTGCGCAGCGGGTTGTTCGCGATGACGCCCACCGTGCGCTCGGCGAGCCTGCCGAAGCCGACCACGACGTTCGGCGCCCACTTGGCCTGGAGCTCCTCGAAGGAACCCGGGTCGAGCACGTCGTTCACCAAGGGCTTCACGTCGTAGGCGCGGCGCGGCGACTCCGGCAGCCAGGAGCTGGGGTCGCGCCCGTCGGCCGCGGACGCCAGGTCCAGCACGCCGGGCCGGGTGAAGAAGTCCACCAGGGAGCGCGCCTTCCGCAGCGCCTCCTCCTCGGACTCCGTGGTCACGTGGACCACACCGGACTTGCGGCCGTGCGCCTCGACGCCGCCCAGGCCCTCCATGTCGATCTGCTCGCCGGTGACGCTGCGGACGACCTCGGGACCGGTGACGAACACCCGGCCGCCCCGGGCCAGCACCACGATGTCGGTCAGCGCGGGGCCGTAGGCGGCGGCGCCGGCGGCCGGTCCGAGGATCACCGAGATCTGGGGCACGCGCCCGGAGGCGCGGGTCATCGCGGCGAACATCCGGCCGACGCCGTCCATGGACTCCACGCCGTCGGCGAGCTTCGCGCCGCCGGAGTGCCACAGGCCGATCACGGGGACGCGGTCGCGCACGGCGGCCTCGATCGCCTCGACGATGCGCTGCGCGCCGGCCCAGCCCATCGCACCGCCCATCATGGTGGCGTCGGTGCAGTAGGCCAGCACGGGGGAACCGTTGACGCGCCCGCGCACCGCCCGCACGCCGCTGCCGTCCTGCTCGTGCAGGGGGGTCGCGGTACCGGGGTCGAGCAGGTTCCCCAGCCGGACCATCGGGTCACGCGGGTCGAGCGGCTCCGGCGCCTCGACCGACGTGTCGGTGGCCAGGACTGACATGCGTTCTCCTCGGCTCGGCGAGCGGGGCGGTGCCTCGAACCTGCCGGTGGCCGCGGCGCGCGACAACCCCTAGAGCACCCCTGGGAGACCTGGTCGCGCCCCCTTGCCGGGCCCCGCAAGGGTGGACGGGGGCGGGCGCGGGGCGGGAGGGTGTGGGCCAGCGGAGGACTTCCGCGAACGCGCGGCGCGTCGGGCCGGCGCGTCGAACCCACGAGGAGGCCGCCGGTGCCCACCGGGCCGACCGGACCAGGGCCGGGCGCATCAGCGGCGGGCGCATCAGGGTCGGGCGCATCAGGGTCGGGCGCATCAGGGTCGGGCGCATCAGGGGCGGGCGTTGTCGGCCGGGTTCAGGTCGGAGGGCTCGTCCAGCTTCTCCGTCATCGCCCGCAGGGCCGACAGCAGGTCGCCGGCGGTCGGCGCGGACGGCGGGTCGAGCAGGTTCTGCACGGTCAGCCCGATCATCACGGCGAGCAGGAACGACCCGGCGGCGAGCCGCGTCGGGTGGTCCGCGTCGTGATCGGGCACGGCCAGGGCGCCCAGCGACGGGCGGGCGCGCTGGTAGGCGGTGGCGAGCTTCTCGCGCAGGTCGGGCATCCGCTCGGCGAGGGCGAACGCCTCGATGCCGGCCACCCACAGCGGCCGGTGGCTGCTGAAGGACTCCAGCACGCCGCTCCACATGGCCTCCAGGCGGCCGGCCGTGGTGAGGTCGGGTCCCTCCGCGGTGCTCATCACCCGGTCCAGCTCGGCGCCCCACTCCTCGAACGCCGTCACGAGCGCCGCGTTCAGCAGCGCCTCCTTGGACCCGAAGTGGTAACCGATCGAGGCCAGGTTGGTGTTCGACGCGGAGACGAGGTCCCTCGCCGTGGTGTTCGCGTAACCACGTTCGTACAGACATTTCCTCGCGCCGGCGAGGAGCTGTTCTCGATGACCCACGAAGTGACCTTACAGGATCAGGACAGTGTTTTCATACAGACGTCATATACAAGCGTATAGATCGGGTGTAGCGTCGTGGACATGACTCCAGCCCAACGTGCCGGGAAGCGGGAGTGGTGGGGGCTGGCTGTCCTCGTCCTCGTCACGCTGATCATCAGCATGGACATGACCGTGCTGTCTTATGCGCTGCCGTTCGTCAGCGCGGAGCTGGGACCGTCCAGCAGCCAGTTGTTGTGGATCACCGACATCTACGCGTTCGTGCTCGCGGGCCTGCTGATCCCGATGGGCACGCTCGGTGACCGCATCGGCCGCCGCAAGCTGCTGATCATCGGCGCGGCCGCCTTCGGCATCGCCTCCGCGGTCTCGGCCTACGCCGACAGCCCGGAGCTGCTCATCGCCACCCGCGCGCTCATGGGCGCGGCGGGCGCGACGCTGATGCCGTCCACCATGTCCCTGATCCGCACCATGTTCCAGGACGAGCAGCAGCGCCGCGCCGCGATCGGCCTGTGGTCGGCGGGCTTCTCCGCCGGTGGCGCGATCGGCCTGCTGCTCGGCGGCGTGCTGCTCCAGTCCTTCCACTGGGGCACCGTGTTCCTGATCAACGTGCCGATCATGCTGGTCCTCGTGGTGGCCTCGCCCCTGCTGCTGCCCGAGTACCGCAACCCCGCCGCCGGGCGGTTCGACCTCTTCAGCTCGGTGCTGCTGTTCGCGGGCGTCCTGCCGGCGGTGTGGGGCATCAAGGAGTTCGCCGAGGAGGGCTTCGGCTGGCAGCCGCTGGCCGCGGTGGTGGTGGGCCTGCTGTTCGTGCCGCTGTTCATCGCGCGCCAACGCGGGCTGGACGACCCGATGGTGGACGTGCGGCTGTTCGGCAAGGCCGCGTTCTCCGCCGCCCTGGTCACCAACGTGCTGGCGAACTTCGCGCTGGTCGGCTTCATGTTCTTCACCGCCCAGTACCTCCAGCTGGTGCTGGGGCTCGAACCGTTCGAGGCCGGCCTGTGGTCGCTGCCGCAGGCGTTCACCGCCGCGATCGGCGCGGCGCTGCTGGCCCCGCTGCTCACCTCGAAGCTCGGGCACGCCACCACCACCGCGATCGGCCTGGGCATCGGCATCGGCGGCTTCCTGCTGATGTCGCAGGTGGGCGTCGAGAACGGCCTGGCCCAGGCGGTCGTCGGCCAGATGCTGTCCACCATGGGCATGGCGATGGCGCTGACGCTGACCGCCGAGCTGGTGGTGACGACCGCGCCGCCGGAGCGCGCCGGGTCCGCCGCGGGCCTGTCGGAGACCGGCAGCCAGTTCGGCAGCGCGCTGGGCGTGGCCGTGCTGGGCAGCGTCGGCGCGTTCGTCTACCGCTCGCAGCTCGCCGACGACGCGCCCGCCGGGGTGCCGGCCGAGGCGCTGGACACCGCCCGGGACACGCTCGGCTCGGCCCTGGAGGTCTCCCGCACGCTGCCCGGTGACGTGGGCCAGGACCTGTGGCTGGCCGCGCGCACGGCGTTCACCGAGGAGCTGCACATCGCCGCGTACTCGGTGTCCGGTGTGCTGGTGGTCACCGCGGTGCTGGCGTTCGTGATGCTGCGCAAGGTGCCGCGCCCGGTCCCGCCGTCGGTCACCGCGCCGGAGGCCGGTCCGGGCGAGTCCGCCGAGGAGCCGGCCGACCCCGACCCCGTCGCGGTCCCCGCCGGTGAGGACGACCGGGAGAAGACCGGGACCACCGCCTGAACCCACCCGCACCACCCCGACCGGGCTCCCGGCCGCACCCCTGTGCGGTCGGGAGCCCGTCTTTTCGGGAAGGGGTTGCTCGGGGTTTCGACGCGGTCGGGAAGGGTTCCCCGGAGACCGCCGGACCCAACACCGCTAGGGGTGAGCTAAGGGCCTGCTAGGGGTGGCTGCGGTGTCGGCCTCTCCGTAGCGTCATGTTGGGAAAAGCGGGTCGGGAAATCATCGGCTGAGGTGTCGTGCGCTCGTGCGGCGACGCGGGTAATTCCGCGAAGAATCGTCGCCGTTGCCGCAGCAGATCCAGGACGTGCGAAAACTCGCTCGTCGACGGCGGTGCCGCGGACATGTCGCCCACTGTGGCGCCTCGGGGCACCGGATCGGATTGACCGCGGAGTGGAACGACCCGGGAGGCGTGCGTGGGAAACGAGGAAAAGCTTCTTGCTTACCTGAAGCGGGCGACCGCGGACCTGCGTGAAGCACGCCGCAGGCTGCGCGAGGCCGAGCGCCGGGACAACGACCCGATCGCGGTCGTCGGCATCGGCTGCCGCTTCCCCGGCGGGGTCGCCAACCCCGACCAGCTGTGGGACCTCGTGGCGGGTGGCGTGGACGTGGTCTCGCCGTTCCCGACCGACCGCGACTGGGACGTCGACGCCCTCTACGACCCCGACCCCGACCGGCGCGGGCACACCTACGCGCGCGAGGGCGGGTTCCTGCACGACGCGGCCGACTTCGACGCCGGCTTCTTCGGCATCAGCCCCCGCGAGGCCGTGGCCATGGACCCGCAGCAGCGCCTGCTGCTGGAGGTGTCCTGGGAGGCGTTCGAGCACGCGGGCATCGACCCCACCGCGCTCAAGGGCAGCCGCACGGGTGTCTACGCCGGACTGATGTACCACGAGTACTCGTCGCGCGTGCCCGTCGTGCCGGAGGAGCTGGAGGGCTTCATCGGCAACGGCAACGCGGGCAGCGTGTTCTCCGGCCGCGTCGCCTACACCTTCGGGCTGGAGGGCCCGGCGGTCACCGTGGACACGGCGTGCTCCTCGTCGCTGGTCGCCCTGCACCTCGCGGTGCAGGCGCTGCGCCGCGGCGAGTGCTCGCTGGCGCTGGCCGGCGGCGTGACCGTGATGCCCTCGCCCGAGACCTTCGTGGACTTCTCCCGCCAGCGCGGCCTGGCGCCGGACGGCCGCTGCAAGCCCTTCGCCGAGGCGGCGGACGGCACCGGCTGGTCCGAGGGCGCCGCGGTGATCGTGGTCGAGCGGCTGTCCGACGCGCGCCGCAACGGGCACCGCGTCCTCGCGGTGGTCAAGGGCACCGCGGTGAACCAGGACGGCGCCTCCAGCGGCATGACCGCGCCCAACGGCCCCTCGCAGCAGCGGGTCATCCGCGCCGCCCTGGCCAACGCCGGCCTGTCCGCCGAGCAGGTCGACGTCCTGGAGGCGCACGGCACCGGCACCCGGCTGGGCGACCCGATCGAGGCGCAGGCGGTCATCGCCACCTACGGCCAGCAGCGGGAGCACCCGCTGCTGATGGGGTCGATCAAGTCCAACCTGGGCCACACCCAGGCGGCCGCCGGCGTGGCCGGCGTGATCAAGATGATCCTGGCGATGGACCGCGGGCTCGTGCCCAAGACCCTGCACGTGGACGCGCCGACGTCGCACGTGGACTGGACCGCGGGCGCCGTCGCGCTGCCCGCGGGGACCGTGCCGTGGCCGGAGACGGGCCGGCCGCGCCGCTCGGCGGTGTCCTCGTTCGGCATCAGCGGCACCAACTCGCACGTGGTGCTGGAGCAGGCGCCCGCCGACGAGGCCCCGGAGGCGGGCACCGGCGAGGACGAGGCCGCGCCGGAGGAGGCGTCGGCCGTCGAGACCGACGTGGTGCCGTGGGTGGTGACGGCCAAGACGCCGGAGGCGCTGGCCGCCCAGGTGCGGCGGCTGCGCGCGGTGACCGGCGCGAGCGCGCTCGACACCGCCTACTCGCTGGCCACCTCCCGCGCGCACTTCGAGCACCGGCTCGCGGTCGTGGGCCGCACCGCCGACGAGCTGACCGCCGCACTGGCGGACGGCGCCCCGGGCGTGGTGCGCGGCCAGGTCGAGCCGGGCGCGACCGCGTTCCTGTTCACGGGTCAGGGTTCGCAGCGGGTCGGCATGGGCCGGCAGCTGTCGGACGCCTTCCCGGTGTTCGCCGCGTCGTTCGACCGGGTCTGCGCCCTGGTGGACGTCGAGCTGGAACGGTCGCTCAAGGACATCGTGTTCGGTGACGACCAGGAGTTGTTGAACCAGACGGCGTTCAGCCAGCCGGCGTTGTTCGCGTTCGAGGTGTCGCTGTTCCGGTTGTTGGAGTCCTGGGGTGTGAAGCCGGACTTCCTGGCCGGTCATTCGATCGGTGAGATCGCGGCGGCTCATGTGGCGGGGGTGTTCTCGCTGGAGGACGCCTGCCGCCTGGTGGCCGCGCGGGGTCGGTTGATGCAGGCGCTGCCGGCCGGTGGGGCGATGCTCGCGGTCGAGGCGACCGAGGAGGAAATCGTTCCCCTGCTGGACGAGCGCGTGGGTTTGGCGGCCGTCAACGGGCCGACCGCCGTGGTGGTCTCGGGTGCCGAGGACGCGGTGGACGGGCTCGCGGCGAAGCTGGAGGGGCGGCGCACCAAGCGCCTGCGCGTCTCGCACGCTTTCCACTCGCCGCTGATGGAACCGATGCTGGAGGAGTTCCGGCGGATCGCGGAGAAGGTCACCTACGCCGAACCGACCCTGGCGTTCGTCTCCACCGTGACCGGTGGGCAGGTGACCGGGGAGATCGCCGGCGCGGACTACTGGGTGCGGCACGTGCGCCAGGCCGTGCGGTTCCACGACGGCGCGGAGTTCCTCGCCGCCCAGGGCGTCTCGCGGTTCGTCGAGGTCGGCCCGGACGGCGTGCTCACCGGCATGGCGCCCGCCGGCACGGCCGTCGCCACCCAGCGGCGCGACCGCGACGAGGTCGTGGCGCTGACCACCGGCCTGGTCACCGCGTTCGCGCACGGCGTCGAGGTCGACTGGGCGGCGTTCTTCGCCGGCCGCGGCGCGCGGCGCGTCGACCTGCCGACCTACGCCTTCCAGCGCAAGCGCTACTGGCTGACCTCCGCCGGCCCGGCCGGCGACGCCGAGTCGTTCGGCCTGCTCGCGGGCGGGCACCCGGTGCTGTCCGCGGTGGTCGAGGCGCCGTCGACCGGCGGCGTGGTGCTGACCGGGCGGCTGGCGCGGAGCACCCACGGCTGGCTGGCCGACCACGCGGTGCACGGCACCGTGCTGGTGCCCGGCACGGGCCTGGTGGAGCTGGCCGTGCGGGCGGGCGACCAGGTCGGCTGCGACGTGGTGGAGGAACTGACCCTGGAGGTGCCGCTGCTGCTGCCCGACCAGGGCGCGCTGGCGCTGCGGGTGACCGCCGAGGGCGCGGACGCGACCGGTCGGCGCGTGCTGTCGATCCACTCGCGGCCCGAGGGCTCGGCCGCCGACGAGCCGTGGACGCGCCACGCCTCCGGCGTGCTCGGCGTGGGCGGCGAGGCCGAGCCCGAGCACCTGGGCGCGTGGCCGCCCGCCGGCGCGGAGGCCGTGGACCTGGACGCGTTCTACGAGCGGCTGGCGGACGCCGGCTACGGCTACGGCGAGGTCTTCCGCGGCCTGCGGTCGGTGTGGCGGCGCGGCGAGGGCGAGCTGTTCGCCTCGGCCGCCCTGCCCGAGAGCGCGCACGCCGACGCGGCCCGCTTCGGCCTGCACCCGGCGCTGCTCGACGCCGCCCTGCACGCCAACCTCGCCGACGGCTCGGCCGAGCGCACCCCGCTGCCGTTCGCCTGGAACGGCGTGCGGCTGCACGCGGCGGGCGCGACGGAGCTGCGCCTGCACATCAAGCCCACGGGCGAGGACAAGCTGTCCGTGGCGGTGGCCGACGGGCACGGCGAGCCGGTCGCGACGATCGACGAGCTGGTGGTGCGGTCGGTGACCGCCGAGCAGCTGGGCGGCGCGCGGCGCGGGTACCACGAGTCCCTGTTCCGCCTGCGCTGGACGTCCCTCCCGGCCGGCCCCGTGGCGGTGCCCGACGAGGACGGCTGGGCCGTGCTCGGGCCGGACGCCCTGGTCGCCGCCACCCCGTACGCGGACCTGGCGGCGTTGCGCGCGGCCCTCGACGCGGGCGCGGCGGTCCCCGGCGTGGTGCTGGCCCCGATCCCGCCCGGCGACCCGGCCTCGGTCGCGCTCGGCGAGGTGGACGTGCCCGCCGAGGTCCGGTCGGCCACGCACGCCGTGCTGGGCCTGCTCACCGGCTGGCTGGCCGACGAGCGGCTGGCGGGCTCCCGCCTCGTCGTGGTCACCCGCGGCGCGGTCCGGCACGACCTGACCCGCGCGCCCCTCTGGGGCCTGCTGCGCGCCGCGCAGGCCGAGAACCCCGACCGGTTCACCGTCGTCGACGTCGAGCCGGGCGCGGAGGACCTGCTGCCCGCCGCGGTCGCCTCCGGCGAACCCGAGCTCGCCCTGCGCGACGGCGAGGTGCTGGTGCCCCGGCTGCACCGGGTCGTGGCGGCCGGCGGGGGCACCGCGCCCTGGCGGCCCGACGGCACCGTGCTGGTCACCGGCGGCACCGGCGGCCTGGGCGGCCTGCTCGCCCGGCACCTCGTCACCGAGCACGGCGTCCGGCACCTGCTGCTCACCAGCCGCCGCGGCCCGGTCGCGCCCGGCGCGGCCGAGCTGGCCGCCGAGCTGGAGGCCGCCGGGGCGGACGTCTCGGTCGTCGCCTGCGACACCAGCGACGGCGAGGCGGTGGAGAAGCTGCTCGCCGGCGTCCCCGCCGCGCACCCGCTGACCGCCGTGGTGCACGCCGCGGGCGTGGCGGACAACGCCCTGCTGGCCGACCTCACCCCCGAGCAGGTGGACACCGTGCTGCGCGCCAAGGTGGACGCCGCCTGGCACCTGCACCGGCTCACCGGCGACCTGGCCGCGTTCGTGCTGTTCTCCTCCTCGGCGGCCGTGGTCGCCGGCGCGGGGCAGGCGAACTACGCCACCGCCAACGCGTTCCTCGACGCCCTCGCGGAGCACCGGCGCGCCGCGGGCCGGCCCGCGACCTCGCTGGCCTACGGCCTGTGGGCGACCAGCGGCGGCATGGCCGGCCACCTCGACGAGGCCGACCTGCGCCGCATGGACCGGCTCGGGATGCCCGCGATGCCCGTCGACGAGGGGCTGGCGCTGTTCGACGCCGCGCTCACCGCCGACGAGGCCGCGCTGGTGCCCCTGCGGGTCGACACCACGGCCCTGCGCGCCCGCACCGACGCGCTGCCCGCCGTGCTGCGCGGCCTGGTTCGGGTCCCGGCGCGGCGCGCGGCCCAGGCCGCCGCCTCCGGCCCCGACGCGCGACCCCTGGCCGACCGGCTCACCGGGCTGCCCGCCGTGGAGCGGGAGCAGTTGGTGCTGGACCTCGTGCGCACGCACGCCGCGTCCGTCCTCGGCTACGGCGGCGTGGAGGAGGTCACGCCCACCAAGGCGTTCAAGGACCTCGGGTTCGACTCGCTGGCCGCCGTGGAGCTGCGCAACCTGCTCGGCACCGCGACCGGTCTGCGGCTGCCCGCCACGCTGGTCTTCGACCACCCCTCACCGGACGTGCTGGCCCGCGCCCTGCTCGCCGAGCTGGTCGGCGAGGACGACGGGGCCCGGTCCGTGCTGGCCGAGGTCGACCGGCTCGAAGCGGCGCTGGAGGCCGTGGCCGGCGACGACGTCGGCCGGGTCACCGCCCGCCTCGAAGCCCTGCTGCGCACCTGGCAGGACGCGCACGGCCGCAGCGAGGACGAGGAGCGCGACCTGGGCGAGGCCACCGACGAGGAGCTCTTCGAGGTGCTCGACAGCGAGCTCGGCATCTCCTGACCCCGGTCACCCGCGACTACGAAGACGGCCCTCCAGGATGGGTGGAACACCGATGGCGAACGACGACAAGCTCCGCGACTACCTCAAGCGGGCGACCGCCGACCTCCAGCAGGCCAAGCGGCGGGTGCGCGAGCTGGAGGCCAGGGAGCAGGAGCCCATCGCGATCGTGTCGATGGCCTGCCGCTACCCCGGTGGCGTGCGGTCGCCCGAGGACCTGTGGGAGCTGGTCGCGAACGGCGTGGACGCGATCTCCGGGTTCCCGGTGGACCGCGGCTGGGACCTGGAGAACATCTACGACCCGGAGCCGGGCACACCGGGCAAGAGCTACACCCGCGAGGGCGGGTTCCTGCACGACGTCGCCGAGTTCGACCCGGTGTTCTTCGGCATGAGCCCCCGCGAGGCGCTGGAGACCGACGCGCAGCAGCGGCTGCTGCTGGAGGTCACCTGGGAGGCGTTCGAGCGCGCCGGCATCCCGCCCACCTCGCTCAAGGGCACCGCCACCGGCGTGTTCACCGGCGTGATGCACCACGACTACCTGGAGAGCACCACCTCCGGCAGCATCGCCTCCGGCCGCGTCGCCTACACCTTCGGGCTGGAGGGCCCGGCGGTCACCGTCGACACGGCCTGCTCGTCGTCGTCGGTCGCGGTGCACCTGGCCGCGCAGGCGCTGCGGTCGGGGGAGTGCTCGCTGGCGCTGGCGGGCGGCGTGGCCGTGATGGCGACCCCGCAGCTGTTCGTGGAGTTCAGCAAGCAGCGCGCGCTGTCGCCCGACGGCCGCTGCCGGTCGTTCGGGCAGGGCGCCAACGGCGCCGCGTGGTCCGAGGGCGCGGGCGTGGTGGTGCTGGAGCGGCTGTCCGACGCGCTGCGCAACGGGCACCCGGTGCTCGCGGTGGTGCGCGGCTCGGCCATGAACCAGGACGGCGCGTCCAACGGCCTGACCGCGCCCAACGGCCCGTCGCAGCGGCGGGTCATCCAGCAGGCCCTGGCCAACGCGCGGCTGTCCGCGGCGCAGGTCGACACCGTCGAGGCACACGGCACCGGCACCGCGCTGGGCGACCCGATCGAGGCGCAGGCGCTGCTGGCCACCTACGGCCAGGACCGCGAGACCCCGCTGCTGCTGGGCTCGATCAAGTCCAACATCGGCCACCCGCAGGCGGCGGCCGGCGTCGCGGGCGTGATCAAGGTCGTCATGGCCATGCGGCACGGTCTGCTGCCCAGGACCCTGCACGCGGAGGAGCCCACCGACCAGGTCGACTGGACGGCGGGCAACGTCTCGCTGCTGACGGAGTCGGTGCCGTGGCCGGAGACGGGGCGTCCGCGTCGGGCGGGGGTGTCGTCGTTCGGCATCAGCGGCACCAACGTGCACACCATCATCGAGCAGGCCCCCGCGGTCCAGGCCGAGGCGACCGAGGAGGCCGAGCCGGTCGCCGGGTTCCCGGTGAGGCTGTGGCCGGTGTCCGGGCGCGGCGCGGACGACCTGGTCGCGCAGGCGACGCGGTTGGCGTCGTTCGCGGAGACCTCGGGCGCGGACGCGCTCGACCTGGCGTACTCGCTGGGCGTCACGCGGGCCGCGCTGGAGCACCGGGCCGTCGTCGTCGGGTCCACCCGGGACGACCTCGTGGCCGGGCTGCGCGCGATCGCCTCGGGCACGCCGTCCCCGAACGTGGAGACCGGGGTCGAGGGCAGCGGTCTGACCGCGTTCCTGTTCACGGGTCAGGGTTCGCAGCGGGTCGGCATGGGTCGTGAGCTGTCCAGCGCCTTC
>NZ_JBHSQO010000038.1:0-78206 GCF_042658445.1 Saccharothrix lopnurensis
GGCAGCTTCACCGGCGGCATCACCATGCACAGCAAGGCCACCGGCACCCTCTCCCAGTGGCGCGACTGGACCACCCCGACGCTGACCGATGGTCCGGGCGGCACCACCACGACCACCACCGGCACGACGACCACCACCACCACGACGACCAGCAACCCCCCGGGCGGCGGGAGCTGCACGGCGACCTACGCCGAGGGCCAGAAGTGGAACGACCGCTTCAACGGCCAGGTGACCGTCTCCGGCACCGACGACTGGGTGGTCACGGTCACCCTGTCGTCCCCGCAGAAGGTCATCGCCACCTGGAACACCAGTGTGAGCTGGAACTCCGCCGGCAACGTGATGACCGCCCGCCCCAACGGCAACGGCAACGTGTTCGGCTTCACCGTCCAGCACGGCGGCAACTGGAACTGGCCCGCCCTCTCCTGCCGGGCCGGCTGACGATCGATGACGACCCGGTGACGCCGGCGGGGGTCCGGGCAACCGGACCCCCCCCGGCATCGGGCCGGTCGTCAGGGATGGCGGGGCGGGGCGGTGCTCTGCCGCACCACGAGTTCGGTGGCGAGGTCGATCCGCTCGTGAGGCGGGCGCTGCCCCCGGGCCAGGGTGATGGCCATCCGCGCGGCGACCGCGCCCATGTCGCGCAGCGGCTGCCGCACGGTGGTCAGGGGCGGACCGCTCCACTCGTTGATCGACAGGTCGTCGTAGCCGACCACGGACAGGTCGTCGGGAACCGACAGGCCCAGCTCGTGGGCCGCGCGCATGACGCCGAGCGCCTGGTAGTCCGAGCCCGCGAAGACGGCGGTCGGCCGGTCCGGTCGGCCCAGCAGCTCCAGGCCGTGCCGGTAGCCGCTCGTGGCGCGGAACTCCCCGTAGCGGACGTGGTCGGGCGCCGCCGACAGCCCCCCGGCGGCCAGGGCGCCGCGGAACCCCTCCACGCGGGCGCGGCTGCACGGCAACCTCATCGGCCCGGAGATCACCGCGATGCGCCGGTGCCCGAGCTCGACCAGGTGGCGGGTCGCGGCCTCGCCGCCCACCCGGTTCGCCGAGCCCACCACGGGCACGCCCGGCGGCTGCTCCTCCGCGGGGTCCACGAAGACGAACGGGATGCCGGCCGCGGTCAGCCGCCTGCGCTGCCCGTCGCCCAGCTCGACCACCACGAGGACCACGCCGAGCGGCCGGCGGTCCAGCAGGTCGTCGAACCAGTCGTCGCGGGGCCGGTGGTCGCCGCCCAGCTCGGAGAGCACCAGGGCCGCCTGCTCGGCGGAGAGCACCTGCTCGACCCCGCGGATGATCTCCATCGCCCACTCGGAGTGGATGTGGTCGAACACCAGCTCCAGCAGCGAGGGCCGGGTAGGCAGGCGGTCGGGCGCCGTCCGGTGCGGGTGGCGCTCCGCGGCCCCTCCCCCGCCCGACCGGGCGTCACCGGCGGCCGACGACGTGCCCAGCCCCGCCAGGACGGGCTCGCCCGGGGTGCCGACCCGCTGGTCCGGCACCCGCTGCGCACCTGAACTCCACGACTGCGGCGACGTGCTCATGCCTGTCCCTGTCCGCGAGATGGTCCGACGAACGACGAAGAACGACGGCGGCGCGGGACCCCGGTCGGGCCGGCCCGGCTGGTCGGCCCGGGGTGACCGCACCCCGGCACACCCACGGTACGACGCGAACCGGCGAGCGCCCGTTGAGACGCGATGTTGCGCGGAAGTTTCGCCGCGCCAAGGGCTTCCGCCACGGACGCGGCCCGCGCGAGCCGGTGGCATTGACACGTTTCGGGGCATTGCCCGAAACTTCAAGCGGGCACGGTGGGTGACCACGACCGCCGACGCCTCCCCGCTCACGGAAGGAGAGGCCCGCGCATGACCCCGGCGTCGAGGCCCGCGCCGGGCTCCTCCGACCGCGGCGGTGCGACGATCGCCCAGATCGCCGGCCTGGCCGGGGTCTCCACGGCCACCGTCTCGAAGGTGGTCAACGGCCGCGCCGACGTCGCCCCCGACACCCGGGCCGCCGTGGAGCACATCATCCACGAGTACGGCTACCGCCGGCCGAGGAAGGGCGCCCGCCCCACCCTCGTCGAACTCGTCCTGCACGAGATCAAGGGCGCCTACGGCATGGAGGTCATCAAGGGCGTCGAACGCGTCGCGGTGGAGCACGAACTGGCGCTCGTGGTCTCCGAGCTCCAGGAGAGCCGGGTGCCCGGCCGCAACTGGATCGAGGCGGTCCTGGCCCGGCGTCCCGCGGGGGTCGTCGCCGTCCTGGACGGTCCCACGCCCGCCCAGCAGGGACAGCTGCGCAGCCGGGGCATCCCCCTCGCGCTCGTCGACCCCGCCGGTGAACCCGGCCCGGAGCTGCCCTCCACCTCCGGCGACAACTGGGGCGGCGGCCTGGCCGCCACGCGCCACCTGCTGCGGCTGGGGCACCGGCGCATCGCGGCCATCACCGGACCGCCCTCGTCGCTGCCGAGCCGGGCGCGGCTCGACGGCTACCGCACCGCGCTGGACACCGCCGGCGTGGCGATCGACCCCGACCTGGTGCGGGTGGGCGGCTTCCACCTCGATGACGGTCTCGCCCGCGGCCTGGACCTGCTCACCCTCCCCGACCCGCCCACGGCCGTCTTCGCGTTCAACGACGCCCAGGCGATCGGCGTCTACCAGGCGGCCCACCGGCTGGGGCTGCGCGTGCCGCGGGACCTGAGCGTGGTGGGGTTCGACGACCTGCCCACCGCGACCTGGGCGATCCCCGCGCTGACCACCGTGCGCCAGCCGCTGCGCGACATGGCCGCCACCGCCACCCGGGTGGTCATCGACCTCGCGCGGGGCGCCACCGCCGCCGGGCACCGCTCGATGTTCGCCACCGAGCTGGTCGTGCGCGCCAGCACCGCGCCGCCGGGCGCCGACGAGCGCTGACAAGATCGCCCGCGACCTTGCCAACCGGAACAGTGCTCCGTATCGTTGCGGACCGGTGTTCCGGTTGCTTCGGCCTAACCGCGGGGAGCGAGCGTGGTCGACAGGCGTGGTCCGATCCTGATCAACGGCACCGCGGTCGACCCGCCGGCCGACCCGCGCGTGTCGCTGCTCGACCTGCTGCGCGAGGGGCTCCACCTGCACGGCACGAAGAAGGGCTGCGACCAGGGCGCGTGCGGGGCCTGCACGGTGCTGCTCGACGGCGAGCGCATCGTGTCGTGCCTGGCGCTGGCGGTGCAGTGCGCGGGACGGGAGGTCGTCACCGTCGAGGGGTTGGCCGGCGAGGACGGCCCGCACCCGGTGCAGCGGGCGTTCCTGGAGCACGACGGCTTCCAGTGCGGCTACTGCACGCCCGGCCAGCTCTGCTCGGCGGTGGGCCTGGCGGCGGAGGTGGCGCGCGGGGCGCCGAGCCACGTCACGGCCGACCTGTCGGCCGAGCGGGTCGCGCTCACCCACGACGAGCTGCGCGAGCGGATGAGCGGCAACCTGTGCCGGTGCGGCGCGCACAACGGCATCATCGCCGCGATCGCCGAGACCTGCGCGGAGGCGGCGGGATGAGGCCCTTCACCTACACCCGGGCCGGCGACGAGGCCGAGGCCGTCCGATCGGCCGCGGCGCCCGGCGCCCGCTACCTCGGTGGCGGCACGAACCTGGTCGACCTGATGCGCGGCACGATCGAGCGACCGGCCGCGCTGGTCGACGTGACGGGCCTGTCCTCGGGCATCGAGGAGCGCGGGGACGGCGGCCTGCTGATCGGCGCGGCGGCGCGCAACACCGCGGTCGCCGAGCACCTCGCCGTCCGCACCCGCTTCCCGGTGCTCTCCCGCGCGGTCCTGGCGGGCGCGTCGGCGCAGATCCGCAACATGGCGACGGTCGGCGGCAACATCCTCCAGCGGACGCGCTGCGCCTACTTCCACGACCGGGTCGGGTCGCGCTGCAACAAGCGGGACCCCGGGCAGGGCTGCGACGCGGTGGACGGGATCAACCGGACCCACGCCGTCCTGGGCGCCTCCCCCGCCTGCGTCGCCACGCACCCGTCGGACCTGTGCGTGGCGCTCGCCGCGCTCGACGCGGTGGTGCACCTGCGGGGCGTCCGGGGCACGCGCGCGCTGCCGCTGGTGGAGCTGCACCGGCTGCCCGGCGACCGCCCCGAGGTCGAGACCGTCCTGGAACCGGGCGAGCTGATCACCGCGGTCGGGCTGCCGCCGCCGGACCCGGGGGCGCGCTCCGCCTACCGCAAGGTCCGCGACCGGGCGAGCTTCGCGTTCGCGCTGGTGTCGGTCGCCGCCGTGCTGGTGGTGGAGGACGGCGTCGTCCGGGACGTGCGGCTGGCGCTCGGCGGCGTCGCGCACAAGCCGTGGCGCGCGAGCACCGCGGAGCACGCGCTCCGGGGCGGGCCCGCCACCGTGCGGGCGTTCCGCGCCGCCGCCGAGGCCGAGCTCGCCGCCGCCACCCCGTTGCGCGACAACGGGTACAAGGTCGAACTCGCGCGGCGCGTCGTCACCGCCGTCCTCGGCGAGCTGGCGGGGGGCGACGCGTGAGCGGCGTGGGTGGAGTGGGCGGCACCGCGCCGGGCCCGGCGGGCGAGGTCCCCGGGCCGGGCCCGGAGAGCCGGTGGCCGGGTGGCGGACCCGACCAGGAAAGCCGGGAGCCAGATGGCGACCCCGACCCGGAAGGCCGGGAACCCGACGACGAGCCCGCCCCGCCGACCCGGCCCGACCGGGGGTGGATCGGCGCGCCGGTGCCGCGCGTCGAAGGGCCGCTCAAGGTGCGGGGCGAGGCGACCTTCGCGGCCGAGGTCGCGCTCGACGGCATGGTCTACGCCGCGCTCGCCTTCAGCACCACCGCCAAGGGGCGGATCACCACGCTGGACACCGCCGAGGCCGAGGCCGCACCGGGGGTCGTGCTGGTGATGACCCACCGCAACGCGCCCCGGATGCGCCCGATGCCGCAGTTCGACACCAGCGAGAAGGCGGCGGGCTACGACACCCTGCCGATCATGCAGGACGACCGCGTCCACTGGAACGGCCAGCCGATCGCGGTCGTGCTGGCGGGGACGCAGGAGCAGGCCGACCACGCCGCGTCGCTCGTCCGCGCGACCTACGAGGCGGAGCCCGCCACCACCTCCTTCGCGCGGGCGAAGGCCGCCGGCACCGAGGCCGGGTGGTTCCGCGGGCCGCTGCACCTGGAGATCGGCGACGCGGAGGCCGAGCTGGCGGCGGCGGCCGTGTCGGTGGACGCCACCTACCGCACGCCGCCGCAGAACCACGACGCCATCGAGCCGCACGCGGCGACGGTGGTGTGGCACGGCGACGACCTGGTGGTGCACGACGCCTCGCAGTCGGTGGCCCACACCGCCTGGTCGCTCGCCCACGTCCTCGGCGTCGACGAGGAGCGGGTCCGCGTCACCTCGCCCTTCGTGGGCGGCGGCTTCGGCGGGAAGCTCCTGTGGCAGCACCAGGTGCTGGGCGCGGCGGCGGCCAGGCTCGCCGACCGGCCGGTGCGGATCGCGCTGTCGCGCGAGGGCGTGTTCCGGGTGGTCGGCGGCCGCGCGCCCACCGAGCAGCGGGTGGCCATCGGCGCCGACCGCGACGGCCGGTTCACCGCCCTCGTCCACACCGGGACGCAGGCGACGACCCGGCACAACGCCATGCCCGAGCCGTTCACCGCGCCGGCGCGCAGCCACTACGCGGTGGGCAGCGTCAAGCTCGACCTCCGGGTGGCGTACCTGGACGTCGTCGCCAACAGCACCATGCGGGCGCCGGGTGGCGCGGTCGGCAGCTACGCCCTGGAGTGCGCCGTGGACGAGCTGGCGTTCGCGCTGGGGGTGGACCCGATCGAGCTGCGCCTGCGCAACGAGCCGGACCGGGACCCGGTGGACGGCAGGCCGTTCTCCTCTCGGCACCTCGTCGAGGCGTGGCGCGCGGGCGCGGAGCGGTTCGGCTGGGACGGGCGCGACCCGACCCCCGGCGCGGTCCGCGAGGGCGAGTGGTGGGTGGGCACCGGTTGCGCGACCGCGTCGCACCCCTACGTCCGGATGCCCGGCGGAGCCGTGCGGATCACGCTGACCGACCGGGGCCGCGCCCTCGTGGAGGTCGCCGCGCACGAGATGGGCATGGGCACCGCCACCGCGCAGACCCAGGTCGTCGCCGAGCTGCTGGCGCTCCCGCCGGACCGGGTGTCCTTCGCCTACGGCGACTCGCGGATGCCCGGCCTGGTGATGGCCGCCGGGTCGCAGCAGACCGCGTCGATCGGCGCGGCCGTGATCGCGGCCCGGCGCGTGCTCGTGGCCGAGCTGCTCGAACTCGTCGGCGACGGGTCACCGCTCGCGGGGCTCGCGGCGGAGGAGGTCGGCGCCCTCGACCGCGGCCTGGCCAAGCTCGACGACCCGTCCCGGCACGAGAGCTACGCCGCCGTCCTCGCCCGCGCCGGACGTGCCGAGGTCGTGGTCGAGGCGAGCGGTCCCCCACCGCTGGAGGCGGCGACCTGGTCGATGCACTCCTTCGGCGCGATGTTCTGCGAGGCCCGCGTCAACGCGGTCACCGGTGAGGCGCGGGTCAGCCGCTTCCTCGGCTCGATGGACTGCGGGCGGGTCCTCAACCCCAGGACCGCCGCCGCCCAGGTCCGGGGCGGGATCGTCATGGGGCTGGGCGCGGCGCTGGTGGAGCGGACCGATGTCGACGAGCGCACCGGCCGCGTCGTGAACGCCGGTTTCGCCGAGCACCACGTGCCCGTGCACCTGGACGTGCCGGAGATCGACGTGATCTGGACCGACGTCCCCGACCCGCGCGCACCCCTGGGCGCGCGCGGCATCGGCGAGGTCGGTGTCACCGGGACGGCCGCCGCGGTGGCGAACGCGGTCTTCCACGCGACCGGCAAGCGCGTCCGCGACCTGCCGCTGACCCCCGACCGGCTGCTGTGACGGCCACCTGCCACCGAACGAGCGGCGGCGGATCAGCGGCGGAACCAGGCGCGCCGGTACTGCCGCCCGACGGTCAACGCCTCGCCCAGGGAACGGCCGACCAGACCGCGTTCGCCGTAGACCCCGAGCAGCCTGCGGGTCAGGTCGCCCCGGTCCACGGCCGGCGCGGGCCCGTCCTCCACGCCGTCGGCGGGGCCGGCGAAGCCGTCGTGGCCCAGCACGATCGACCCGGCCCGGCTGTCGCGCACCGCGCCGGCCACCCGGTCGGCCTGCGGCACGTCCTGCCAGTCGCGCAGCACCGGCCCCCACAGCACCGGCACCAGCCCGTCCCGCGTCACCGCGCGCCAGGTGCGCGGCGACTGCGTGCCGTACGGCGGGCGGAACCAGGTGACGCGGCGGCCGATCAGGTCCTCCAGCTCGGCCCGGCCGGCCCTGGTGCGCCGCTCCACCTCATCCGACGACAGGCCGGTGAGCCGGCGGTGGTCCACCCCGTGCAGCGCGATCTCGTGCCCCGCCGACACCATGTCCGCGAGCAGCCCCGGAAAGCGCCGGGCACGGGTCAGCAGCACGAAGAAAGTCGCGGTGGCGCGGACATCGGCGAGTGCCGCCAGCACGCCCTCCGTGCCGCCCGGCTCGGGACCGTCGTCGTAGGTGAGCACGACGTGCGGTGCCTCGGTCCGCACCCCGCACACCGAACCGGCGATCCCGCCGAACAGCCGTTCCACCGGCTCCGCGAGCTTGCGCGCCCGCGATGGAGCAGTCATCGGCCCGTTCCCCCCGTGGTCGCGAAAAGCCCATGGTAGGCGGGGATTCTCCGGATCAGGCCGCACAATGCGGTACCGGCCGGCCGCCTCCCGGGGGACACGGCCGGCCGGGTGTTCACGCCGGTTCGACGGGCAGCCACAGCTCGCAGGTCGCGGTGCCGAAGTCGGCCGCGCGGTCGAGCACCGCGACGATCGAGGGCCCCGGCCGCGAGCGCCACGGGTTGGAGGGGAACCACTCGGTCGCGGTCGCGGCCCAGGCCGTCTGGAGGGCCTCCGGGTGGGGTCCGGAGGTGCGGAAGACCGCCCACCGGCCGGCCGGCACCTCGATGGCGTCGAGGTCGCCGGGGACCGGGGTGTCGCCGGTCAGGGCGACCCCGTGCAGGTAGGTCAGCTCGCTGCCCTCGGTGGCGTCGGGGTCCAGGTCGTCGCAGACCTGGAGCAGGCCCCGCGGTTCGGCGTCGCCGAGGGACTTCAGCCGCTGGTGCTCCTCCGGCGGCAGCGCGGCGATGTGCCGCTGGATGTGCGGGTTGACGCCGTGGTGGATCAGCGGGACCCGGGCGGCGTGCCCGACGAGCCGGAACGCGGGGTGGTCGACGAGGCGGGTGTCCATGGGGGTTCTCCCTTCAACGGTCAGGCGGAACCTGAGCTGCGGTTGTGAGCGGAGGGGGCCTCCGTCCCGGCGGACGTCACCGGGGCCCGCGCCGTGGACCGCCCGGAACGCGCGGCCGAACGCCTCGGTCGAGCCGTAGCCGTGCCGGACGGCGATGTCCAGCAGGTCGCCCCGGCCCCGCACGACGTCGGCGGCGGCGACGGTCATGCGCCGCCGGCGCACGTACTCCGACAGCGGCATCCCCGCCAGGGACGAGAACATCCGGCGCAGGTGGTACCCGGTCGTGCCGAGTTCCCTGGCCGCCGAGTCGACGTCGAGCTCCTCGCCGAGGTGCTCCTCGACCAGGTCGACGAGCCGGTTGAGTGCCGAGATCACGGGACCTCCTTCCGGGTTCCACCCTGACCGACCGGGCCCCGGCCGCGCCCGATCGCGGCGAACCGATGCGATCGGACTGGCGCCGGGACCGTTTCACAGGGCCGTTTCGCGGGACCTCCGCACCGGGCCGTTCCACGCGGTTCGCCGCACCGGACCGCTTTCACAGCGCCGCTTTCACAGCGCCAGCCGCGGCCAGGACCCGGTGTCGCGCGACAACTGCCGGTCGTGCGTGGCGATCACCACCGCGGCCGGGGTGGAGCCCAGGGCGTCGGTCAGCTCGTCGACGAGCGCGGCCGACAGGTGGTTGGTCGGCTCGTCCAGCAGCAGCACGTGCGGGCGGACCGCCAGCACCAGCGCCAGGTCCAGCCGCCTGCGGGCGCCCACCGACAGCTCCGCCACCGGCCTGCGCCCGTCGTACCCGTCGAGCAGGCCCAGCTCGCCCAGCCCCGGGCCCGGCACGCCCGACCGGGCCAGCCGCTCCTCGTACAGCTCCACCGCCGTGCGCCGGCCCGGCGAATCGGACTCCTGGGCCAGCCGCCCGACCCGCACCGACCGGCCTCGGGTCACCGTGCCCGCGTCCGGTGCCAGGTCGCCGGCCAGCACGGTCAGCAGGGTCGACTTGCCCGCGCCGTTGGGCCCGGTGACCACGAGCCGGTCCCCCGCGTCCAGCGCCAGGTCGACCGGGCGCGCGAGCCTGCCGGCCACGCCCACCCCGGCGGCCCGCAGCAGGGTCGCGCCGCCGGGACCGGGCAGCTCCGGCATCGCGAACCGGGACGGCGGCGGCGGAACGGCCACCACGTGCGCGGTCAGCTCCTCCTGCCGCCGGTGCACGGCCCGGACCAGGCCGGGCGCCCGGGTGGCGCGGGTGTGCCTGCCGTGCCCCTTGGCCGGCCGCCAGTTGTCGCGCAGCCGGTTCCGCGCCGCGGCCAGGTCGTCGGCCAGGCGCTGCCGCTCGGCGACCTGCTCGGCGTGCAGCGCCTCCCAGCGGGCGCGCTCGGCCCGGCGGGCCTCGACGTAGGCGGGGTAGCCGCCGCCGCAGTACCGCGGCCGGCCGTCGGAGGACGGGTCGAGGTCGACCACGGAGGTGGCCACGTCGGTCAGCAGCGCCCGGTCGTGGCTGACCAGCACGACGACGCCCGGGTGGGCGCGCAGCCGCTCGGTCAGGTGGTCGAGCCCGGCCGCGTCGAGGTGGTTGGTGGGCTCGTCGAGCAGCAGCACCGGGTGCCCGGCGCCGAGCAGGCAGGCCAACCGCACCCGGTGGCGCTGCCCGACCGAGAGGGTGCCGAGCGGGCGGGCGCGGTCGTCGACGGCGTTCAGCGCGGCCAGCGAGACCTCGACCCGCCGGTCCGCGTCCCACGCGTCGAGCGCCTCGGCCTCCGCGAGCGCGGCGGCGTAGGCGTCGTCCGCGCCGGGGGCGCCGTCGGCGAGCGCGTCGGCGGCCTCCGCCAGGCGGGCCAGGGCGCCGCGCACGGCGGTCAGTTCGAGGTCGACCAGGGCGCCGACGGTGTCGCCGGCGCCGAGCAGAAGCTGCTGGTCGGCCACGCCGACCGAGCCCGCGCGGCGCACCTCGCCGCGGTCGACGGGCAGGTGGCCGGCGAGGACGCGCAGCAGGGTGGTCTTGCCGCGACCGTTCTCCCCGACGACGGCGACCCGGTCACCGGCGGCGGCGGCGAGGTCGACCCCGGCGAGCACGGGCCGCCCGCCGAAGGAGAGGTGGACGCCGGACGCGCGGACGTGCGCCGCGCGCACGGGTGCGGGCGGGAGGGGTGAGGACATGCGGGACTTGCCTCCGACGAGAGGTGATGAGCGGGAAGGGCGAACTCCGGTACCGCGGTTCGCGGTACCGGCGGAGGCGTCGTCCCTCAGAGGAAGAACAGGTGCTGCATCACGGGCGCCAGGGTAGGACAGCCCCGGCGGTCGGCGCACCCGGGTTTTCCCCCGGGCGGCGGGTTTTCCGTCGACGCACCCGCCACAGTGGACTCGTGGGGTGGGACGACGAGTTCCGCGCGCTCGCCTCACCGCACGGCCTGGTCCTCGACACCGTGACCGGGCTGACCGGGCAGCGCTGCCTGCTGGAGTTCCGGTTCGCCGACGGCGGGTGAGGACGGGTGACACGACCCCTCGATGAGGTGAGGGGGCGCGGGCGGTGGTGCGGTGAGCGGCACCACCCGGTAGGCACGAGGAGCGGGCGCAACCGCGTCCGCCCGCCACCTGTCGCCTTCCCGAGGATGGATGATGTCCGCGCCGACGCTCAACCACCAGGCCACCGGGTACGACGCCCGCCAGGCGTACTGCATGGCCGAGGCCGCCGAACTCGCCTACCAGACCCCGGAGCGGATCGAGGCCACCGCCGCCGGGTGGGGGTTCGACCGGGTCCGCCACCACCACTCGACGTTCAGCCCGCCGTTCGCCCTGAGCGACACCCAGGCTTACACCATGGCGAGCCCGACCATGGTGGTCACCGCGTTCCGCGGCACCGAGCCGGCCCAGCTGCGGGACTGGCTGTCGGACACGAGCACCCCGCCGTGGCCCGGCCCGGCCCGCACCGGCCTGGTCCACCACGGTTTCGCCGAGGCGCTGCGGGCGGTGTTCCCCTCGGTGCTCGCGGCCGTCGAGGAACTGCGCGACGACGAGCAGACGGTGTGGTTCACCGGGCACAGCCTGGGCGGGGCGCTGGCGATGCCGGCCGCGGCCTGGCTGCACTTCGAGGACCCCTGGCTCTCCGCGCACGGCGTCTACACCTTCGGCCAGCCCCGCACCTGCGACCGCGTCCTGGCCGAGGCGTACGACGAGGCCCTGGGCGACCGCACGTTCCGGGTGGTCAACAACAACGACGTCGTCGCCCAGGTCCCGCCCGAGCCGGTGTTCCACCACGTCCGGGCACTGCGCTACATCGACTCCTCCGGCCGCGTCCGCGAGTCGATGCCGGTGGTGTCCGGGCTGCTCGACCGCGGCAGGGGCATGACCTCCGACCCGCTCGCCCCCGCGAGCGACGGGATGCGCGACCACCTCGTGAAGGCTTATGTGGCGGCGCTGGAGAAGAACCTCCCCTGACCGGCCGCTCGCCCGAGCCGTGGGGTGGGGTCATGGCGCAGAGGTCACGGCGCGGGCGGTGCCGGTGTGGGCGCGGCGCGGGCGTGAGCCCCGGCGCGGGTAACGAACCCCGACGGGTCACCCCGGCGGCGGCAAGCCGGGGTGCGCCAGGAGCGCGTGGTGCAGGTCGTAGCGGTCCGACGGGCCGTCCACCAGCGACCGGCCCAGGAGTTCCTCGACCCGCGAGAGGCGTTTGCGCAGCCCGTGCGCCGAGATCCCCAGCGCGGCCGCGGCGGTGGCCGTCCGCAGGTCGTGGTGGAACCAGGTCCGCACGGTGGTCAGCAGCGTCGCCCGGTTGGCGGGCAGCAGCGGGGCCAGCCGGTCCTCGGCCCAGCGCCGGACCTCCGGGTGGTCCAACAGCTCGGGGAACCCGACCACCCCCGCCGCCGCGTCGGGGTGCGGCCGCTCGTCGATCAGCTGCACCGCCAGGTGGAGCCGGGCCTGGACGTCGAAGCGGGTGAGGTCGCAGCGCAGCTCGGCGCCGATGCGGTGCAGGCGCGCGGCCAGCGTGTTGCGGTGGACCTTGAGCTGCGAGGCCGCACGGGCGCCGAAGTCGAGCCACGACAGCAGCGTGGCCAGCAGTTCGAAGGCGTCGGGGTCCTGGGTCCGGGCGGGCCGGTGCGCCAGCAGCGGTGCGAGCGTGCTCGCGGCCCACGCCTGCCCCGCGTGGCCCAGCAGCTCGCCCAGCTCGCCGCGGGGCGAGAACCGGGCGTACCGCTCGGGCCGGCGGCGGGCCACCGACAGCGCGTGGAACGCCTGCTTGTACCCGACCGGGACGTCCCGCAGCGCCACCCGCAGCCCGACGCCCATCCGGGTGTCGGGGACGGCGTCGGTCAGCTCCCGGATCAGGTGCGTCGCCGGTGGCGCGCCGGCGGGCCCGGCCGGGGCGATCACGATGACGTGCCCGCTGTAGACCGGGCACGGCACCACCCAGGCGGCCTCGCCGAACACGTCCCGGCACCGCGCGGAGAGCCGGCCGCGGGTGTTCGGGGCGCCCGAGACGAGGTACACCCGCGCCAGGTCGGGCAGCGGCGGGCGGAGGACCGCCGCGGTCCGGCGGGCGCCGGACAGGTGTCCGACCATGAGCAGGTGCAGCACCGCTTCGCGCACCGCCGCGTCGGCGGCGGCGAGCCGCTCGACCCGCTGCTCGGCGATCGCGGCGCGGCGGCACAGCCGGAGCGGGTCCACCGCGGCGGCCAGCAGGCCCCGGTCCGCCGCGGTCAGCGGGCCCCGGCGCGCGACGACGAGGACCGGCCGCGCGGGCGGTGGCCCCACCGGCAGCACGGCGACGTCGTGGCCGTCCGCGTGCACCGCGGCGGAGTCGACGTCCCCGGCGCGCACCCGGTCGACGTCCTCGGCGACCACGCGGAGCAGCCGCTCCGCGCCCGGCGGGACGGCGACCGCCTGCTCCTCGTGCGGCCCGGTGAGCACGACCTCGCCGGCCAACCGGAGGGCGAGCAGCTCCAGCACGCGCCGCACGCCGTCCGGTCCGGTCGCCTCCTGGTACAGCAGCCGCGGGTGGTCGTCGTCGGTGTGGTGGTTCGCGCTCGTCCGCGTGGGCCGGCTCGGCACTCCGGGCAGCTCCCCCGTCCGTGGTCCTCCCCGCCCGGGACCGGGGTGGCGCGGGTGGGTCGGCGCAGCGGGAGGTGACCGGATGCCGGACGCACTGTGCACACCGGCACTGGGGCGGCTCGCCCCGGGAGTCTAGCGTTGCCGGTGACCGGGACCGACCCCCGAGGGGGTCGGCTCGGGTGCCCGGGACGGGGGACCTCCGAGGGGGCCGGTTCACCGCGGGGCACGACCGTGGGGTGTCCCGGACCGCTGGGGGAACCCGGGGCACCCCACGTCCCCCTCTCGGACCCGGTCAGCGGACCCGGTCAGTCGGCGGACGGGCCGACGGGGACCCGGTCGTGCCGCAGCCTCGACGCGGACACCACGTGCCCGCCCCGCACCACCAGCTCGACCGGCGCGGGCCGGCTCAGGAACGCCAGCAGGCTCGCCGTCACGCCGTAGGCGCCCGCGTTGGGGATCGCCACCACGTCGCCGACGCCCAGGCCCGGCAACCCCACCTCGCGCGCCAGCACGTCACCGGGCGTGCACAGCGGTCCGACCAGGCTGGCGACCTGCGCCACGTCGTCCCGGTCCGGCCTGGCCGCCAGGGGCATCAGCCGACCCAGGCCCGCCATGCCGCCCAGGGCGTTGATCCCGGCGTCGAGCACCAGGAACCGCCGACCCCGGCTGACCTTCACGTCGACCACCGAGCACAGCAGCTCGCCGCTGTCGCCGACCAGGTAGCGGCCGGACTCGCAGGCCACCAGCGGATCGCCCGCGCGCCAGTGCGGGAAGTGCAGGTCCAGCGCGGCGGACAACTCCACGCGCAGCTTGTCGTAGACCGGCCGCGCCCCCGGCACCGCGTAGGGCGCGGCGAACCCGCCGCCGATGTCCAGCAGCCGCAGGGGCAACCCCGTCCGGTCGCGCAGCCGCGCCGCGGTCGCCAGGCTGTGCTGGAACTCGCCGACCAGGCTCGCCTCGTCCCTGGCGTTGCTCAGCGGGAACAGGTGCAGCCCGGTGATCCGGGCGCCCGGCACCGAGGTCAGCTCGTCGACCAGGTCGGGGAGCACCTCGCTGTCGAAGCCGAACTGCGAGGGCGCGCCCGTCATCCGGATGCCCGTGGCGGCGTGGCCGGCGGCGCTGTTGACCCGCAGCAGGCAGTCCGCGACCACGCCGTGCGCGGTCGCCACCGCGCCGATCCGGCGCAGGTCACCGACCGATTCCGCGGAGAACGCGCGCACGCCCGCGCGGACCGCCTCGGCCAGTTCCGCGCGGGTCTTGCCCGGCCCGGTGTAGAGGGCCTGGGCGGGGTCGTAGCCGGCCGCGAGCGCGGCGGCCAGTTCGCCGGTCGAGCTGAGTTCCGCGCGGCACGGCGGGCCGTCGCCCTCGCGCAGGGCCCGGGCCACGTCCGGGTGCGGGTTGGCCTTGAGGGAGTAGAACAGCGCGCACTCCTCCGGCAGGCTCGCCCGCAGGTCGCGCCGCGCCGCCCGGACGCGGTCCAGGTCGTAGACGTACAGCGGGCTGCCGTAGCGCCGGACCCACTCGGCGTGCCGGCTCACCGCGGGCCGGCTCACCGCCCGCCGCCCGCGAGCAGCAGCGCCAGGTCGCCGCGCGCGTTCTTGCCGTTCGGGGTGAGCGGCAGCTCGGGCAGCACGTGGCAGACCGCGGGCACCTTGGCGGGCTCCAGGCGGGCGCCCAACTCGTGCAGCACCTGGTGCGGCGCCAGGTCGGTCGCGACGCAGATGGCCAGGTCGCGGCCCTCGGTCGGAGCGAGCACGGCCGCCGCCCGCACGCCGGGCACGTCCATCGCCGCCGCCTCGATCTCGACGGTGCTCATCCGGGCCCCCCGGCGCTTGAACAGGTCGTCGCGGCGGCCGGTGAACCAGAGGTTGCCCACCTCGTCCAGGCGGCCGTAGTCGCCGGTGTGGAGCACGGTGCGGTCGCCGTCCCGGCGGAAGGTGCGCGCGGTCAGCTCGGGCGCGCGCCAGTAGCCGGCCATGACGTGGGGACCCGCCACCACGACCTGGCCGACCTCGCCGGGAGGCAGCGGGCGGCCCTCGTCGTCCACCACGAACACCTCCGTGCCGGGCAGGGCGGGACCCACGGAGCCGGGCAGCTCGCGGTCGCGCTCCGGCGGCATGATCGTGATCCGCTTGCACTCGGTGGTGCCGAACATGCGCACCACCCGGGCGCCGGGGAACGCGGCGCGCAGGGCGTCGGTGGTCGCCTCGGGCAGCGCGGCGCCGGTGTTGGTGAACATCCGCACCGGGGCCGCCGGCCCGGACCCGCGCGCGGCGAGCGCGACCGCCATCGACGCCAGCGACGGCACGACCGGCACCACGGTCGCCCCGCAGTCGCGGATGGCGTCCAGCAGCCGGAACTCCGGCTCCGCGCCCGCCAGCACCACCTCGGCGCGGGCGAGGGCGGCGAGCAGCACCTGGTAGAGGCCGTAGTCGAAGGACAGCGGCAGCCGGCAGAACACCACGTCGGTGTGCCGGTAGCCCAGGACGGCCTGGACGGCGGCGGCGGCGAACCGCACCCGCCCGTGCGGGCAGACCACGGCCTTCGGCGCGGCGGTGCTGCCGGAGGTGTAGATGAGCAGGGCGAGGTCGGTGCCCGCGACCCTCACCCGTTCGGGCAAGACGTCGTGCGCGGACGACCCGGGCACCTCGGCCCCGGCCACCCCCGGCTCGGCCACCCCCGGCCTGGGCGCCTCGGGCCCGGGCACCTCCGGCCCGGCCACCTCCAACCCCGCCCACACCTCCCGCAGGCCGTGCACGGGCACCGCCGTCAGCGCGCGCACCGCGTCCACCTCGGCGTCGTCGACCACCAGCAACCCCGGTTCGGCATCGGCGACGACCGACCGCAGGTGGAACGCCTTCATGGCGGGGTTGACCGGCACGAACACCGCGCCGCACCGGGACGTCCCGTGCAGCAGCGCGACGAACTCGCGCGAGTTGGGCAGCCGAACCAGCACCCGGTCGCCGGGGCGCACGCCCCGCGCGGCGAGCCAGTGCGCCACCGCGAAGCTCAGCCGCCTCAGCCGCGAGTAGGTCCAGGAACCCGCCGCGTCGCGCACCGCGGTCCGCTCCGGGGCCTCGGCGGCCGCGTCGTCCACCAGCCCGTGCAGGGTCCCGTCCAGGGCACCGTCCGACAAGGTCTTCCCTTCCGTTGGGCGCGGGTCCGCGCAGGGGTCGCTCGGTCGGCGGCCCCGTCAGCCACGGTCCCGTCAGCCCCGGGCCCGGGACAGCGTGATGGCCTCCCACAGCCGCCCGGGGGTCTCGAAGGTCTCCACGGCCAGGTGGGCGCCCTCGAACCTGATGTCGTAGGCCGTCTCGACCTCGGTCAGCAGCTCGATCACGGCCATCGAGTCCAGGCCGTAGTCCCTCAGGCCGCTGTCGGGCTCCAACCGCTCACCCGCCCCGAGGAAGGGCAGGTGCCGCACGACCAAGTCCTCGAAATCCTGGTCCCACACAGTGCGATCTCCCTCTCGTCGGGTGCGGCCGGACCGCAGGTTCGCGGGGAAAGTAGCGAGTCACCGCCGAACCCGCAGCGCCAAGAGCACCCGGTTCACCACTCCGGGTGGTCATCACCCGATGGTGGTGCGACGAAGTGGATAGGACTGCTATCCATCTCGTGGCATGATCTTCCGGTCGGCCCGACCAGGAGGAGGTCCCGTGCCCACCGCGAACGGCCCACGAGTGCTGGTCGTGTCCGTCGGCGCGGTGCGACCGCTGCCCTGGCACGGGCGCACCGTGGCGTCGGGCATCCGGAAAGCCCCCGTCCCGGGCCCGGTCGAGGTCACCGGGCTGGGCCTGGCGGGCGACGAGCAGGGCGATCGGAAGCACCACGGCGGGCCGGACAAAGCGGTCCTCGTCCACCCCCACGAGCACTACCCGGCGTGGGCCCGAGAGCTGGGCGACCTCACCCCACCGGCGTTCGGCGAGAACCTCACCACGTCCGGGGTCCTGGAGGGCGACGCCGTGCTGGGGTCGGTCTACGCCGTCGGCACCGCCCTGCTCCAGGTGACCCAGCCGCGCCGGCCCTGCTTCAGGCTGGCCGCCCACCACGGCGTCGAGGACCTGGCCGTGCTGATCCAGCGCAGCGGCCGGACCGGGTTCTACTGCCGGGTGCTGCGCCCCGGTCGGGTGGCCGCCGAAGACCTCGTCGAGCTGGTCCACCGGCCGCGACACGGCATCACGGCGGCCGAGGCGCACCGCGTGCTCAACGTCGACCGCGCCGACCGGACCGCCGCCCGCGCCCTGCTCGACCACCCCGGCGTGCTGCCCGCCCCCTGGGTGGCGCTGCTCCGCCGACGCCTCGACGGGCAGTTCGACGACCAGACCGACCGCCTGCACGGGCCGGCGACCACGGCACCCGCGCCCGAGGGGTCCACGTGAGCACCACCGAGCACGTGACCGGGCACCGGCGGCAGGACCGACGGACGAGGGGCCCGGTTCCGCACCTCGGAACCGGGCCCCTCGTCGGGGTTCGCGCGGTGGGGCTCAGCTCCCGGCCCGGCACCCGCTGATCGACCCGGCGCAGTTGTCCGGCGCGTTGCCGCTGATCAGGCCACCGGTCACGGTCATGGTGCCGCCGGACAGGTTGGCGATCCCGCCGCCGGGCGCGCCGGCGGTGTTGCCCCGCACCGTGCTCTTGATGACGCGGAACAGGCCGCCCGCGCCGTTGACCAGCCCGCCGCCCGCACCGGCGGCCCGGTTGCCCGACACCTCGGTGCGCTCCACGGTCACCACGGCGCCGCTGCCGTTGAGCACGGCCGCGCCCGACCCGTCGGTGGTGTTGCCGAGCACCTTGCTGTCCTTGACCGTCACGGGCCCGCCCGCGACGACCACGACGCCACCGCCCTGGTTGTCGGCGATCGTGCTGTTGACGACGTCGAGCTTGCCGGTGTTGGTGAGCGCGCCGCCCGAGTACGGCGACACGTTGTTGCGGACCTGGCTGCCGGTGATGGTCATCGAGCCCGCGCTGTTGACCACGGCGGAGCCGGCGTCGGCCCGGTTGCCGGACAGGGTGGAGTTCTGGAGCACGACCTTGCCGTTGCTGCTGCCGATGCCCCCGCCGTAGAGGGAGGTGTTGTCCTTCACCACGCTGTCCACCAGGGTCAGCGTCGAGGCCACGCCCGAGCTGCTGATGCCGCCGCCGTTGCCGGTGGACGTGTTGCCCGACACCTCGGTGCGGACCAGGCGCACCGCGCCGCCGCTGTTCTCGATCCCGCCGCCGAAGGTGGAGGTGTTGCCGGTGATCTTGCCGTCCGTCACCTCGACCGAGCCGCCGTAAGCGTTCACGATGCCGCTGTTCGTGCTGCCGGTGACGGTGACGCCGGTCAGCGCCAGCACGCCCCGGTAGCGGACGTCGAAGACCGAGTCGCCGCCGCTGAGCACGAGCCCGCCGGCGGGCGCCGTCAGGGTCAGCCTGCCGGTCAGCGGTACGAGGCCGTCGGCCCCGACCGACACCGTGCAGCCCTCCGCGTCCATGGCGATCTCCTGGGTCACCGGGGTGCCGGCGTTCGCCTGCCTGATCCAGTCGTTCAGCACCGTCCCCGACAGCGTCGCGCACACCATCGCCGTCGGCTCCGCCGACACGGGCGGAGCCACCACCACGAGGGCGAGCGCCGCCCCTACCGCGCCATTGAGCATCCGCCTGCGCGACGCCTGCATGAGCACTCCCCGTTTCGTTTCGTGCACCCACTGTCCGATGTGGAGAATACTATTCGAAACGATACCGCGCTATGGCCCGTGACCAGGGGAGTTCCAGTCCCGTAACGGAAGAACACGAGCCGTAATCGTCCGAAACGCACCGGTGGCTACGAAGACGCATAGCATTGTGCGTCACAGTCGAACAATGTCATCACGTGGAGTCAGCACACGAACGCGGTCCGCATCGGACACCTGTGGGATGACCGGCCGATCCGCCGTTCCGGCGATTTCCCCACGAGCGAAGTCCATTATCCGCGAGGAATTCACCGAAAGCGGCCCGGCCGGTCGGTCAGCGAGCGGGGTGCGGGGCGCGCACGGTGAGCGCGGCCAGCACCGCGACGGCCGCCACCACCGCGGTCGCGACGCCGAAGGCGGCGGCGGTCCCGGAGGTGGTCACCACCGCGCCCGAGCCGCCACCGGCGCCGGCCACGGTCACCAGCACCGCGACGCAGAGCGCGGTGCCCAGCTGGGTCGTCATGTTGAGCAGCCCCGAGGCGAGGCCCTGCTGCCGGTCGGGGACGCCGGCGGTGCCGATGATGGTCACCGCCGTGTAGAAGGCGCCGCCCCCGACCGCCACGAGGAGCATCCCCGGCAGCAGGGCGTCCCAGGTGCCGTTCGCCGCGGAGGCCCGCATGAGCAGCGCGGTCCCGACCGCCATGACCGCCGACCCGCCCACCAGCGCGCGCTTCGCGCCGTACCGCGCGACGAGCCGTGACGTCGAGGTCGCCGAGAGCGCGACCCCCACCCCGAACGGCACGAAGAACAGGCCCGCGGCCAGCGGCGTCAGCCCGGTGGCGTCCTGGAGCTGCAACGACAGCAGCGAGGTCGACGCGCCGAACGTGCCGTTGCCGAGCAGGCCGAGCGCGTTCACCGCCCCGACGTTGCGCAGGCGGAAGACCTGCGACGGCAGCAGCGGGCGGCGCAGCCGGCGGTCCACCGCGAGGAACACGCCGACGCCGAGGCAGCCGAGGGCGACGAGCACCGCGGCGGACGTGGCCGTCTCGCCGCCGGCGAGGACCGTGCAGCCGTAGATCACCAGGATCAGGCCGGCGATCCCGGGCACCGCGCCGAACACCTCCGCGCGCGGGCGCTCCACCCGCTCCCCCGGCGCGCCGAGCACCTGGAACGCCGCGGCCACCGCCGCCACCACCAGGGGGACGTTCACCAGCAGCACCGCGCGCCACCCGAACCCGTCGGTCAGCACGCCGCCGAGCAGCACGCCCAGGCCGAACCCGCTGGCCGAGGCGGCGACGAACCAGCCGATCATCCGGTTGCGGTGCGGTCCCTCCGGGAACGTCGTGGTGATCAGCGCGAGCACGGCCGGCGCGACCATCGCCGCCCCGACGCCCTGCACCGCGCGCATGGCCACCAGCACCTCGGGGACCGGCGCGCAGCCGCCGGCCAGCGAGGCCAGGCCGAACACCGCGAGCCCGGTCACCAGCAGCCGGCGACCGCCCAGCAGGTCGACCAGCCTGCCGCCGAGCAGCAGGAAACCGCCGAACGTCACGGCGTACGCGCTGGCCACCCACTGCACGCCGGACGTGCTGAACCCCAGCGAGCCGCGCATGTCCGGCAGCGCCAGGTTGACGATGGAGAAGTCGAGCAGCAGCAACAGCTGCGCGCCGCACAGCAGCACCATGGCCACGCCGCGCCGAGCCGTCGCCGAACCGTCACCGACCCGCGCCCCGCTCACCCGGCACCGCCCGCGCGGGCGCTGGAGTCGGTCCCGGCCGTCCAAAACCCCCACGAATTCATATAGGCGATCGCATGTACGTTCGCCTGCTCGTCACCAGGGATTTGAACCTGACCTGAACCGCGCATCGAGCCTCCCACCGGGCCGCGGTTCACCAGACCCGCGTAGCACAGGTCGGTATGCTATAGACCACTTAAGTGAAAGTCACGACCTCCTTCGGACCACGCATCGGGGTTGACCTCGTGCGAAAGGCGGGTCGCGCACCGGCGCCGGACCTCACCCACGACCTCGTCCCGCGGCCTCGTCCGTCGATCCGCGACGCCGGGCTCGGCGGGGGTCCGGGACCGCTCTCCCCCGCCGACGCCACCGCGTCGCGCGCTGTCCGGTCCGTGAGGACCCGTGCCCGCGGCGGGGAGCACCACGTGTCCGGTGTGGACGGCGGATGCCGGTCACACCGGACCGCGGCCGCGCCCACCGGCGTGGAGCAGCGTGGTTACAGGGGTTGCTCGACGCCCGTGAAGTAGAACTCCGTCGTGCGCTTCTCGGCCGCGCGCGCGTCGGTCTCCGGGATGCCGTCCTCCACGGCCAGGTCAGCCCACCGGCAACTGCTGTCGGCGAAGAACTGCCTCGCGTCGTCGGTCACCTCCCACACCTTGCCCTCCTCCGCGAGCACGGCGCCGGTGGAGACGTGCAAGGCCAACCCGAGGAACATGCAGTCCCAGCCGACACCGGTCGCACCGGGACCGAACTGCGCCCAGCGGTAGGCCGCGACGTCGGCGGTGTGCACGAGGGTGAGGCGGGAGCGCTCGTCGCCGACCGCCTCCATCCGCACCTCGATGCGCGAGATCCGGTCCTTGAACTCCCACGAGGAGGAGAACCCGTGCGGCGCCTCGCAGGTCGCGATGGTGCCCGCCGCGTTGCCCTCGATCGTGAACCGGCCGCCGACCCGGAGGTCGCCGGACACCGCGGGCAGCCAGCGGACCAGCCGCTCCCGGGTGGTGCAGGCGGCCCACAGGTCGGCGACGTCGGTGGCGTACTCCTGGCTGAGCGTCGCCACCACGTGCCATCTCTCACCGTTGTCGGCCGTGCTCAGGGACCGCTCGACCGCGTCGAGCTGCCCCCTGGTCTTGATGTTGTCCGTCATGTCTTCCCCGCTGTCGTGGGTTGTACCGCTGCGGGCGGCGTCGAGCCAGGCCGCACCGAGCGGTCGGGACGTGCACCACGCGCAGGGCGCGTTCCCACCGGCGTCGGCCGTTCACGGACGCGTGCCCGCGGTGTTCCGGGAACACCGCTCGACCGGCACGCGGAACCCACGCTCGTTCGAGTCCGCTGTGGGTGCCGCGGTCCTGGCCCGTCCGGCAGGTGAAGGTCGCGCCCCGGGGCGCGGCGGGAGCGCCGGGCCCCGGCTCCCGATGTGGTGAAGCCGGGGCCCGGCGGTCGTTCGGGTTGCCCCTCGCGGTCTTTACGCGAAGGCGAGCACCACGCCGGAACCCTCCTGGCGGTTGCCGACGGCGACGAAGCAGCCGGGCTTGACCGACGCGCAGTCGATCGAGCCGATCGGGTTGCCGTTCTCGTCGTGCGCCTCGAACACGCGGCGCACGGTGAGCTGGGTCTTGCCCTCACCACCCTCGCCCAGGATCAACGACCGGGTATTGCCCCAGTCGCAACCGATCACGGTCTCCGTCACCTGTGCGCACTGCTGGGTGAACACCGCCGACCTTGGTTTGAAGCCGGAGATGTCGACCGTGACGTCGGTGGTGGCCGGCAGGGCGGCGGATGGGGACACGACGACCTTCGCCGCGAGGACCTGCGGCTGGGCGACGGCGGTCGGCACGACCGCCAGCGACAGGCCGAGGGCAGCCGCCGCGGCCAGCCCGAACTTGACGCGCGCGGAACCGGGTTGAGCCTTCATGGTTTCCTCCAACTCGATGTGGACATCCGTTCTTCATCCGGTTGGTCGGTGGGGGGAGGTGGCTAGTCCGGCAGCCGCACGGACAACGCGTGGCGGAAGACGTCGCGCGGGTCCCAGCGCTTCTTGACCGCCTGGAGGCGCGGGTAGTTCCCCTGGTAGTACAGGGAGGTCCACGGCGCCCCGGAGGCGTTCCACACCGGATCGGCGAGGTCGGCGTCCGCGTAGTTGATGTAGGCACCCTCGCTGGCCTCGCCCGGCACCGGGACGCCGCCGGAGTCGGCGTAGAGGTCGCGGTAGAGCCCCCTCACCCAGGCGAGGTTCGCGGCGTCCTCCGCCTCGGTGCGCCAGCTCGCGCCGCAGATCATCTTGAGCACGGAGCCCCGGTGCGCCATCGCCGTCGCCCCCGCCGGCACGGAGTTGACCCGGCCGCCGGCGGGCAGCAGGATCACCAGCGCGTTCGGGTTCGCGGGCGCGGCCCCGTCGAGGTACCGGTACAGCGTGGAGATCTGCCCGTCGGAGTACGCCTTGCGCAGGAAGGCCGACTTCGCCTTGTACCGCCGGGTGTCGCGGTCGCCCCACTTGCCCGCGCCCGGGTAGGTCATCCGGTAGAGCCAGGGCACCGACTGCCGCCGGTCCACCACCGGGGCCACGCCCATCCGCGCGGTGATCTCGCCGAAGTGCGCGTTCAGCAGCCCGGCCGCGTCCGGCAGCGAGTCGTCGATCATCGCGGTCAGCGACACGAACCCGCCCGCCCGGTGCCCGAGCACCAGCCAGCCGGAGAGGTTCGCGTACGGGGAGTGGGCGGAGCTGTTGCGCTCGAACCACGCTCCGTGCTCGCGCACGAGCGCGTGGAAGGCTTGCTCGGTCAGCGAGTCCCAGCGCCACATGAGGTCGCCGACGAGCCACCGCGCGGGCGGCTTCGGCAGCAGGGCGGTCGGGTCCGCCGACGCGACGTCGGGATCGCGGAGCCAGTACTTCGTCACGATGCCGAAGTTCCCGCCACCACCGCCGGTGTGCGCCCACCACAGCTCCCGGTTCGGGTCGTGGCGGTCGCGCGAGGCGACGACCGCCCGCGCCCGGCCCGAGCGGTCGACCACGACCACCTCCACCGCGTGCAGGTAGTCGACGGTGGCGCCGAAGCGGCGCGACAGCGGTCCGTGACCCCCGCCGACGATGTGCCCGCCGACGCCGACCTCCGGGCAGTCCCCACCGGGGAACGCCACGCCCCAACGGCTGTACAGCGACCGGTACGCCTCACCGAGCGTCGTGCCCGGCTCGATCGAGAACGCCCGCTTGGAGCGGTCGAACTGCACCTGGTCCATCAGCGACAGGTCCAGCAGCACCTTGATGTCCGACGAGGTGGTGAAGTCCTCCCACCCGTGGCCACCGCTGCGCACCGCGATCCGCCTGCCCCTCGCGACCGCTTCCGACACGGCGTCGACGACCTGGCGGGTGCTGGTCGCCACCCGCACGTGGTCCGGCCTGCCGACGAACCTGTGGTTGTCACCTCGCAGGAAAGCGTCGTACCGCGGATCGCCGGCGGCGATGGTCGCCGCCCGCTCCTCGCCGCCGGCCACCGCACGCGGCTCGGCGTCGGCGCTCGCCGCACCACCGAGCAGGGTTCCGGTTGCCACGGCACCGGCCATGAAACCTCGCCGGTTCAACTCCGTCACGGTCACGCTCCCGTCGTGGGGTCGCGCCCGATGCTCGAAGTCCACATCGGACGCGAGTAACTGTATAATAGTTAACCAATATAGATGGCCCTTGTCGAGGCCCTCACCGCCGCCACGGGCACTGACACACCCGTTTGCGCACTAATTTAGCCCGTTCGGCCTAAAATTTACCCGTGATCTCCACACCCATCCGTGACGACGAGCAGCTAGCATCACTTCGAATTTTGTACCCCGCAAGGATGAGGTGGCCATGCGCCTGCCCTGGGCACGTTCCGCGAGTCGACGAGCATTCACCACGGCGCTGGTCGTCGTCACCGGGCTGGTCGCGACGACCTCCGGCGCGCACGCCGACCCGCGCGGGCGGGAGTCGGTGTCGTGCGCGGAGGTGACCGAGTCCACCGTGAACGACTGGATCCGCCGGGCCAACGGCGGCGCGGCCGTGCTGAGGAAGGTGAACACCGGCACGCGCGGGTGCACCGTGCCCGTCGGCCCGACCGGGTTGGAGCCGCTGAGCGGCCGGCTGACCCTCACCGCCGTCGGCGCCAACCTCACCCTGCACGGCGGCGACTCGGTGTTCGACGTCCGCAACGGCGGGGTGCTGACGATCAACCGCCTCACCCTCTCCGGGGCGACGTCGAGCGCCGTGGTGAACAACTACGGCGGCACGGTGTTCGTGAACAGCAGCACGATCACCGGCAACCGCGCGTTCTTCGGCGGCGGCCTGGTCAACAGCGGCGGCACGATGACCATCAACGACACCACCATCACCGGCAACACCTCGCAGGGCCAGGGCGGCGGCCTCGGCAACAGCGGCTCGACCGGCTTCCTGGTGGTGACCAACTCGCGGATCACCCGCAACAACGGCCTCTACGGCGGCGGCCTCATCAACGCGGGCGCCACGACGTACGTCATCGGCAGCGAGATCAGCGAGAACACCTCCGACGGCGCGGCCGCCGGCGTGGTCAACAGCGCGGGTTCGCTGAGCATCATCGGCAGCACGGTCTCGCGGAACACCGTGCTGCGGTGCCCCGGCCCGTCGCTGTGCGGCGGCGGGTTCACCAACGCGGGCAACCTGACCATCCTGCGCAGCGTGGTGTCGGGGCACAACGAGTCCGCGATCGGCAACCTGGGCGGCGGCGCCCTCCAGGTGACCAACAGCAAGGTCGAGGACAACTCCGCGCCGGGGCCCGGCGCCGGGGTCATCAGCGCGCTCGGCGGCGTGGTGACGATCAAGGACAGCGAGTTCACCCGCAACCGCTCGGACGCGTCGGGCGGCGCGGTGGCCAACACCGGCGGTGGCGTGATCACGCTGGAGCGCAGCCGGATCACCGGGAACAGCGCCGCGCTCGGCGGCGGTGGCCTGGCCAACCTCGGCAACGGGCTGGTCACGGTCACCACCGGCAGCGTCGTCACCGGCAACGCGCCGGACGACTGCACCGGCGTGGTCGAGGGCTGCCAGTCCTGACCAGCGGTCCCGCCCACCCCGAGGGGCCCGGCCGGCGGCCGGGCCCCTCGGGGTGGGTCAGGACCCACGTCGGTCCACTGTGAACGGTGCTACAGGAACCGCTCGGTGGGGTGCTCGGTCGTCCAGACGCCGGCCTTGACGGTGCGCAGCGCCCGGGACACGAACTCGACCTCCTCCACCGTGTTGTAGACGCCGAAGGAGAGCCGCACGGTACCGACCGGGTCGAGGGTGTCCACGAACGTGTTCGCGCAGTGCACCCCGGCCCGCATCGCGACGCCGTGCCGGTTGAGGTGGTCGCCCACGTCGTAGGGGTGGATCCCGTCCACCACGAGGGACACGATGCCGCTGGGGTCGGCGGCCGGGTCACCGACCACCCGCACCCCCGGCACGGCGGAGAACGCCTCGACGGCCGTGCGCACGAGCAGCTCGTCGTGCCGCCGGATCTCGCTCCACCCGATCGCGTCCAGGTAGTCGAAGGCGGCGGCGAGCCCGACCGCGCCGGCGATGTTCGGGGTGCCCGCCTCCAACCTGGCCGGGACCCCGACGTAGCGCACCGGGTCCTCGAACGTCACGTCCTTCACCGTGCCGCCGCCGACCTGCCACGGCGGCAGCCCGGCCAGCCGCTCCCGCTTCCCGTACAGGACGCCGGTGTACATCGGCCCGTACACCTTGTGCCCGGAGAAGCAGTAGAAGTCGGCGTCCAGGTCGCGCACGTCGACCTTGCGGTGCGGCACCGCCTGCGCGCCGTCGACCACCACGGGGACGTCCCGGCGGTGCGCGGCGGCGACCAGCTCGCGCACCGGGTTCACCGTGCCCAGCACGTTGGACACGTGCGTGAGGGCGGCCAGCCGCACCCGGGGTCCGAGGCCCTCGGCGAACCGGGCCGGGTCGACCCCGCCGCCCTGCTCCGCGTCCACCACGACCAGCTCCGCGCCGGTCGCCTCGCAGAGCCGGCGCCACGGCAGCAGGTTCGAGTTGTGCTCCATGCCGGTGACCACGAGCTGGTCGCCCTCCGCCAGCACGGCGCGGCCGAGGGTGTCGGCGAGCATGTTCACCGCCGCCGTCGTGCCGGAGGTGAACACCACCTCGTCGGTGTGCTCGGCGTTGATCGCGCGCTGCACGACGGCGCGGCTCTCCTCGTACGCGTCCGTCGCCTCGAAGGCCAGGCGGTGGTAGCCGCGCCCGACGTTGCTGTTGGCGGTCTCGTAGAAGGTGACCAGCGCGTCCAGCACGGCGCGGGGCTTCTGCGTCGTCGCGGCGTTGTCCAGGTACACGAGCGGGTTGCCGTCGAACGACCGGCCGAGTATCGGGAAGTCCTCCCGGACCCGGTCACCCGCTGCGGTCTGGGCACGGTGGCCGGGGCTCACCACGTTGGTCACACGGACTCCTTGGTGTCGCTCGTGACGAACATCCCCGTGAACTCGTCCAGGAACGACGGGGGGAATTCCAGCACCTTCTGGTCCGAGTACCGGCGCGGTTCGCCCCGCTCCAGGTGCGGCCCGAAGAAGTACCAGCAGATCTGGGCGACCTGTTCGGAGAACAGCACCGGGTGCACGTCCGGCGAGTACATCCCCATGTGGCAGAAGGCCGCCCGGAACTCGCCGCGCGAGGAGAAATCGTTGTCGAACATGACGTGCCCGAAGATGTCGTGCACCGCGCGGAAAACGTCGTTGTACCGGAAATCGACCCCGCCGACGCTCAGGCCGGTGGGGGCCAGCATGGGGTGGTAGCCGGTTTCACCCTCGCCGTGCCCGGAACCGTGCCCGGAATCGGTGAGGTAAACGTGGAGCACGCCGGTCGAGAGGACCGAGGCCCGCAGGTCGGCGGAATCCCGGTACGGCTGCCCCGGGCGGGCCCACGGTTCGACGGTGATGCCGACCCGCCGGATCACCTCGTACTGCTGGAGCGTCTCCCACTTGAACCGGTGGTAGAGCCGGCTGAGCCGGGCGTCGTAGGCCAGGTGGGGGGCGCGGTCGAACCACCGGGCGACCCGACGGCAGTAGTCCGGGTTCCACCGCATGGTCGCCCGCCTGCGTCCGCTCAGCGGTTCGTCCCGGCCCGCGCCGTCGTGGGACGAGCGTGCGACGTAGGCATCGGCCGCGTCCGCTAGTCGCCTCTCCAAAACCATCGTCGCTCCCGACAGTACGCGCTGCCACCCGACACGTCCTGATAAGTATCAGATTTTTTAGTCAATGGCAACCTGGTACCCCCTGCGGACCTTCCGGTCAAGGACTTCGCCACGCGTCACACCTCCTCGTGCAACTGTCCGCAGTGCAGGTGAGACCCACCGTACCCGCTCGAAGCCCGGCCGCGTCCGGCTCGACGCGACGCCTCACAACTACTTAATATATAAGTAGCCGAAACTTCCCACCCGAGGCCGACGCCAAAGCACCGCGACGGCCGGGCGCCACGCCGGCGAAGGGGTCCCGGACCGGGTCTCGGCGGCCGGGCGGGGTGAAGAAAAACCGAACAGCGTCGACAGAATGTGGGAAACCCCCTCAACCCCTATCGGTGGCCGGCTCCCGCCGAGCGCCGGCCACCGGGCAGCGGGAACGAAACCGCAGGTCGTGGGCGTCGTGGGGGTCGTTTCGGGACCGGCGGGCGTGGAGCCGGGGTCGCCGCCGCGGCTATTAGGGGGCCCTGTACTGCACCGTCAACGGGGTCTCCCCGCCGGCGGGTTGGCCATACTCGTCCCGAGCCCACCCCGGCACAGCACCGGCCGGGCCACCAGGCAGAGTGTGGACGCGACCTGAACGGACGCCCAGGCTCGTGGTTCACGTACAGAAGGGAATGGTCGGTCGGATGTTCCGCCGTATCGCGATCGTCAACCGGGGAGAGGCCGCGATGCGGCTCATCCACGCGGCCCGGGAACTGGCCGAGGAGACCGGCACGGCGATCGACACGATCGCCCTGCACACCGACGTGGACCGCGGTGCCGCGTTCGTCCGCGAAGCCGACGTCGCCCACGACCTGGGACCGGCGTCCGCCCGCCCCTACCTCGACCTCAAGGTCCTCAAGAAAGCCCTGGTGGAGACCCGGGCGGACGCGGCCTGGGTCGGCTGGGGCTTCGTCGCCGAGGACCCGGCGTTCGCCGCGCTCTGCGAGGAGGTCGGGGTCACCTTCATCGGCCCGAGCCCCGAGGCCATGCGCAAGCTCGGGGACAAGATCGGCGCCAAGCTGATCGCCGAGGAGGTCGGCGTCCCGGTCGCGCCGTGGAGCCGGGGCCCGGTCGAGTCGCTGGACGCCGCACTGGAGGCCGCGGCCGGCATCGGCTACCCGCTGATGCTCAAGGCCACCGCGGGCGGCGGCGGGCGGGGCATCCGGGTGATCACCAGCGACGCCGACCTGGCCGACGCCTACGAGCGCACCAGCCAGGAGGCCGCGCGGGCGTTCGGCAGCGGGGTCGTGTTCCTGGAGCGCCTGGTCACCGGGGCCCGGCACGTCGAGGTGCAGGTCATCGCCGACGGCCAGGGCACGGCGTGGGCGCTGGGGGTGCGCGACTGCTCGGTCCAGCGGCGCAACCAGAAGATCATCGAGGAGTCGGCCTCCCCCGTGCTCGACGCCGACCAGGCCGCCGAGCTCAAGGCGTCCGCCGAGCGGCTGGCCGTCGCGGTCGGTTACCGGGGCGCGGCCACCGTCGAGTTCCTGTACCACCCCGGCGACCGGGCGTTCGCCTTCCTGGAGGTCAACACCCGGCTCCAGGTCGAACACCCGATCACCGAGGCCACCACCGGGTTCGACCTGGTCAAGGCCCAGCTGTGGGTGGCGGCCGGCAACCGGCTGGAGGGCGCGCCCCCGGTCGAGCGCGGGCACGCCGTCGAGGCCCGGCTCAACGCCGAGGACCCGGACCGCGACTTCGCCCCGTCACCGGGGCGCATCGTCCGGCTCGACCTGCCCTCGGGGCCCGGCATCCGGGTGGACACCGGCTTCGGCGAGGGCGACACCATCCCGGCCGACTTCGACTCGATGATCGCCAAGATCATCGCCCACGGCCGCCACCGGGCCGAGGCGCTGGGCCGGCTGCGCCGGGCCATGGCCGACACCACCGTGGTCATCGACGGCGGCGCGACCAACAAGAGCTTCGTCCTGGACCTGCTCGACCAGCCCGCGGTCGTCGACGCCACCGCGGACACCGGCTGGATCGACCGGGTGCGGGCCGAGGGCGGGCTCGTCGCGCACCGCCACTCCGCCGTGGCCGTGGCCGCCGCCGCCATCCAGGCGTACGAGGAGGAGGAGAGCGCCGAGCAGCAGCGGCTGCTGTCCACCGCGTTCGGCGGCCGCCCGCAGGTGCGGCACGAGTCCGGACGCGGGCTGGACCTCAAGCTGCGGGGCGCCTCGTACCGGGTCCGGGTCACCCGGGTCGGCGCGCAGCGGTTCCGGGTCGGCATCGAGGCCGGGTCCCAGGTCCGCACCGCCGATGTCGAACTGGACCGGTTCGACGAGCACGTCGGGCAGATCCGCGTCAACGGGACCCGCCACCGCCTGCTCGTGGGCACCACCGGGCCCGTGGTGCTGGTCGAGGTCGACGGCGTGGCGCACCGGGTCAGCCGGGACGAGGGCGGCGTGCTGCGCTCCCCCGCGCCCGCGCTGGTGGTGGCCACCCCGGTCGTGGTCGGCGCCGAGGTGGAGGCCGGCGCGCCGGTGCTGGTCCTGGAGAGCATGAAGATGGAGACGGTGCTGCGCGCGCCGTTCGCCGCCCGCGTGAAGGAGTGCGCGGTGGCCGTCGGCAGCCAGGTGGGGACCGGCGCCCCGCTGCTGCGGCTGGAGCCGCTCGCCGAGAACGACGCCGTCGACACCGCCGCCGCCCAGCAGCCGGTCGACCTCGACCTGGCCGACCTCCCGGACGCCTCCCCCGCCGACCGCGCCGAGCGCGGCCTCCAGGAGCTGCGCGGGCAGCTGCTCGGCTTCGACGTGGACCCGCACGACGACGGCAGGGTGCTGCGGGACTACCTCGTCACCCGGCGGGAGGCCACCGAGGCGGGCCGGCGACCGCTGGCCGGCGAGGTCGCCCTGCTGATCGCGTTCGCCGACCTGGCCGAGCTCAGCCGCAACCGCCCGGCGGGCGAGGACACCGGCGGCGAGGGCCACGTGCACAGCGCCCGCGAGTACTTCCACACCTACCTCCAGAGCCTGGACGTGGAGCGGTCCGGCGTGCCGGAGCGGTTCCGGGACAGGCTCGCCAAGGCGCTCGGCCACTACGGCGTCACCGGCCTGGACCGCACCCCGGACCTGGAAGCCGCCGTGTTCCGGATCTTCCTGGCCCTCCAGCGGGCCTCGGCCGACGCCGGGGTGGTGGTCGCGCTCCTGCGGGCCTGGCTGGACGAGGCGCCGCCGGACGACGCGCTGCGCGAGACGGTCGGACTCGCCCTGGAGCACCTCATCTCGGCGACCCAGGTGCGCTTCCCGGTGGTCTCCGACCTCGCGCGCGGCGTCGTGTTCGCCTGGCTGGGCCAGCCGCTGCTGCGCCGCAACCGGGCCCGCAGCTACGCCGAGGTCCGCCGGCACGTGCGGTACCTGACCGCGCACCCGCGGGCCGAGGACCGGGATGAGCGGGTCGCCCGGATGGTGCGCACGACCGAGCCCCTGGTGCGGCTGTTCAGCCGGTACCTGGAGCGCAGCACGCTCGACGACGCGCTGATGCTGGAGGTGCTGACCCGGCGGTACTACGGCAACAACCGCCTGGTCGACATCCGGACCAGCACGATCGGCGAGCGCACCTTCGTGACCGCCGAGCGCACCGACTTCACCGTGGTGTCCACCGCGACCCACCACGCCGAGCTGGGCGAGGCGCTGCGGGGCCTGGGCGCCCTGGCCTCGGACAACGGTCCGCTGGAGGCCGACGTCTACCTGGCGTGGCGGGACCAGCCCGAGGACGCCGCCGACCTGGCCGCCGCGCTGGCGGCCGTGGTCGCCGCGCACCCGCTGCCCGAGCAGGTCCGCCGGCTCACGCTCACCGTCGCGGGCCGCGGCGGCGCGGCCATGCACCAGCACGTCACGTTCCGCCCCTCGGGCGCCGGGATGGCCGAGGACCGGCTGCTCCGGGGCCTGCACCCGTACATCGCGCAGCGGATGCAGCTGGCGCGGCTGCGCGAGTTCGACCTCACGCGACTGTCCTCTTCCGACGAGGACGTGTACCTGTTCCACTGCGTCGCCCGGGAGAACCGCGCGGACGAGCGGATCGTGGCGTTCAGCCAGGTCCGGGACCTGGTGGCGCTGCGCGACCACGAGGGGCGCCTCGCCGCCCTGCCCACCGCCGAGGACACGCTGGCGACGTGCCTGGACTCGATCCGGCGCGCCCAGTCCCTGCGGCCGTCGTCGGCGCGGTTCAACACCAACCGCATCGTGATCTACGTCTGGCCCACCAGCGACATCACCGCCGACGAGCTGGAGCTGCTGGCGAAGCGGGTCCTGCCCACCACGGCCGGTGCGGGCCTGGAGGAGATCGAGTTCATCCTGCGGCAGCGGTTGGCGACCGGCGAGCTGGTGCGGATCGCCCTGCGGATCTCCTTCGACGCGGGCGGCGCCCCGGCGCTGACCATCGGGGAGCCCTCCGACGCGCCGATCCCGCCGCTGGACGGCTACCGGCTGAAGGTGCTGCGGGCCGGCAGCCGCAACACGGTGTACCCGTACGAGATCACCGGCATGATCGGGGAGTTCACCGAGCACGACCTCGACGAGCACCACGCGCTGGTGCCGGTGGACCGCCCCAGGGGTCAGAACACCGCGGCCGTGGTCGCGGGCGTGGTCAGCACCCCGACCGCGCGCCACCCGGAGGGCGTCACCCGGGTCGTGCTGCTCGGCGACCCGACCGACTCCCTCGGCGCGCTGTCCGAACCGGAGTGCCGCCGGGTCGTCGCCGCGCTGGACCTGGCCGAGCGGCTCGGGGTCCCGGTGGAGTGGTACGCGCTGTCCGCGGGCGCCCGGATCTCCATGGAGTCCGGCACCGAGAACATGGACTGGGTGGCGGCCGCGCTCAAGCGGATCGTCGAGTTCACCCAGGCCGGCGGCGAGATCAACGTGGTGGTCGCGGGCATCAACGTGGGCGCCCAGCCGTACTGGAACGCCGAGGCCACGATGCTCATGCACACCAAGGGCATCCTGGTGATGACCCCCGACTCGGCCATGGTGCTCACCGGCAAGCAGTCGCTGGACTTCTCCGGCGGCGTGTCCGCGGAGGACAACTTCGGCATCGGCGGGTACGACCGGGTCATGGGCCCCAACGGGCAGGCGCAGTACTGGGCGCCGGACCTGGTCTCGGCCCGGGACGTGCTGATGGCCCACTACGAGCACACCTACGTCGCGCCCGGCGAGGACGGGCCGCGCCGGGTGGGGACGAGCGACCCGCACGACCGCGACATCACCGGCTACCCGCACCAGGCGGTGGGCAGCGACTTCACCACCGTGGGGCAGATCTTCTCCCCGCTGGACAACCCGGACCGCAAGAAGGCGTTCGACATCCGGTCCGTCCTGCGCGCGCTGTCCGACCAGGACCGACCGGTGCTGGAGCGCTGGGCGGGCATGGCCGACGCCGAGACGGCGGTGGTGCAGGACGCGCACCTGGGCGGCATCCCGGTCTGCCTGCTGGGGATCGAGTCCCGGCCGGTGGAGCGGCGCGGCTTCCCGCCCACCGACGGCCCGGACACCTACACCGCGGGCACGCTGTTCCCGAGGTCGTCGAAGAAGGTGGCGCGGGCGATCAACGCGGCCAGCGGCAACCGGCCGGTCGTGGTGCTGGCGAACCTGTCCGGGTTCGACGGTTCGCCCGAGTCGATGCGCGAGCTCCAACTGGAGTACGGCGCGGAGATCGGGCGGGCCGTGGTGAACTTCCGGGGACCGATCGTGTTCTGCGTGATCTCCCGCTACCACGGCGGCGCGTTCGTGGTGTTCTCCAAGGCGCTGAACCCGAACATGACCGTGCTCGCGGTGGAGGGCTCGTTCGCCTCGGTGCTCGGCGGCGCCCCCGCGGCCGCGGTGGTGTTCACCCGGGAGGTCACCGCGCGCACCGCGGCCGACCCGCGGGTGCGGGAGTTGCAGGCCAGGGCGGCGGCCGCGGCCGGTGCCGACCGGGCGGCGCTGACCGCCGAGCTGGACGAGCTGCGCTCGTCGGTGCGGGCCGAGAAGCTGAGCGAGGTCGCGGGCGAGTTCGACCGGGTGCACAGCATCGGGCGCGCGGTCGAGGTCGGGTCCGTGGACTCGGTGGTCCGGGCGGCCGAGCTGCGGCCGCGGATCATCGAGGTGCTGGAATCCCGGCAGGGGTAGTGGGTGTCGTGGTGAGGGGGCGGTGCCGCGGCGCCGCCCCCTTGTCGCTCGTCGAGGCCGGTGCGTCTGCGCTCAGCCCCGCCTCCACGCGGGGTGGCGGGTCGGACGCGGGGTGGGATCGGGGCTGGTTCGGACGTTCCCCGAAGGGGGAATCCTTCTCCGGACTGATCCTGCTCCCGGACCGGCTCGTCCGGCGCTCCTGATCGGCCAGTCACGTTCCGGTAGCGTTCGACCACGTGGCTGCCGAGGAGACTCCCGCCGAGCTGACCCGCTGGACGATCCACGGCGAGCGCCTGGTGGACGACACCCGCAAGCTCAACGTCAGCATCGCCCACGTCGAGCTGCCCGACGGCGTCCACTTCGAGCAGTGGGTCCTGCGGATGCCCAAGGCCGTCATGACGCTGGTCCTGGACGACGCCCGCGAGAACGTCCTCATGATCTACCGCCACCGTTGGGTCATGGACCGCTGGACCTGGGAACTGCCCGGTGGCTACCTCGACCCGGACGAGGACCCCGCCGACTGCGCCCTGCGCGAGGCCGTCGAGGAGACCGGCTGGAAGCCCCGCGGCGTCGAGCTGCTGACCACCTTCCAGCCGCTCACCGGCACCGCCGACTTCGAGAACCTGATCTACGTGGGCCACGGGGCCGAGGACACCGGCCGGCAGGCCGACATCAACGAGGCCGAGCGCGTCGCCTGGATTCCCCTCGCCGACATCAAGGACATGCTCGCAGGCGGCGAGATCATCGGAGCCGCCGCGCAGATCGGTCTGCTACACGTGCTGGCCTTCCGGTGACCCGATGATCTCCATGGCCCGCATCTCCGCGAACAGCTCCACCACCACCGCCTCCTGCTTGAAGGGTGCCAGCCGAGCGGCCACGTCCGCGAGGTAGGCCACCGTTCGCACCGAGTTCAGGTTGCCCGCCATCCGCAGCGCCGAGAACCCGACCTCGACCGACTCCTCCACCCGCCGCTGATCGGCCAGGATCGAGGCGAGCAACGCCGTGTTGAACAGCCGCCCCCGCTCGTAGCCCTCGGTCATCTCCAGCGACCGCCGGGCGAACCCCTCGGCCTCGTCAGGCCGCCCGAGGTCACGGAAGGTGTGCGCGAACTTCGCCGCCAGGTACGCCGCGTCGAAGTAGTCCAGCCACTCCGGCACCGCCGAGCCCTCGGCACCGAAGAACAACGCCTCGGCGTCCCGCAGCGCCGCGACCGCTCCCTTGGAGTCACGCCGCAACGCGAGCCCGTGCGCCTCCATCACTGCGGCTTCCGCCTGGAGCACCCCGAGCCCGGTCCGCGACGCGTTGTCCCGAGCGCCGCGCGCCAGGTCGACCGCCACCAATGACGACCGGAAGAACGCCGCGTGATGACTCATCCCCGCCGGCATCTCCGCCGCCAGAGCGTGATCTCCCACGTCCTTGCACAACCGCAACGCCAACCGCAGGTGCTTCCGCCCGACCTCGACGTCCCCCACGTCGTACGCCATCCACCCGGCGAGCTGGTTCATCTCCGCAACAGCCCCGAACAGCTCACGCCGCACCCCGTCCCGGAACCGCCCAGCCCACAGCAGCGGCACGGCCTCAGCCACCAGGTACCGGCTCACCGTGGACCGCGCGTGCCCACCGCCGAACCGGTTGTCCAGCCGCCGGAACGTCCGCGTCATCGCCCGCAACGTCTCCACCTCCGGCAGCCCCACAACCCGATCCGCAGCAGGCACCGACGCGCCCACCGTGAACCACCCGAACGAGCGTCCCTGCTGCTCCCCCGCCACATCCGGTGACGAGCTGAACCGGAACCACAACAGCGCCTCAGGCACCCGCAGCGCCCGGGCCCACCGCTCCAACCGCACCAGGTCACTCGGCGCGGGCGTCCGGTCACGCTCCAGGTACGACACCTGCGGCTGCGACATGTAGAGCCAGCGCGCCAACCGAGCCTGCGTCAGCGGCGGGTCGTGGGCATACCGGTACACCTTCAGGACCCGCCCGAAGTGGCGAGGAGCGAACGCCTCCCGGAACTCCGGCGTCGCCCAGAACCTCGCCGGCTTCTCGGGCGCGTGGACAACCCGAGCCTCCCTCCGCGCACAAGCCGAACACAGCGCCGTGCTGTTGTCCGCCGCCAGCCGAGCCCCGCGCCCCCGGCAGCCCCGACGGTTCCGCCTTGCCCCCATCACCACCCCTGACCTGCGACTGGACCCGAGTGTAGCCACGCGGATGCGCACCGACCTGCGCATATCGGCGACACCGATATCCCATCCACGAACGTGGTGCCCCAGCCCGACAAGTCCCCACACAGTCGCGATAGGACAACGACCAAGGGAGCCAGGAACAACCTTTCGCGCACTGGCCTACGGCATGTACGCCAACTGGTCCCGCACGGCCCTTACGCACTCGCCTGCGGTATCCCGATCGGATCGGTGATCCGGTAGCGGGATCACGCGGGTTCCAGAACCCGGTGCCGTGCCGGCCCGCCGCGCTCATGGGTCGAGCCGAGGCACCTCGGGCGCGACGTGCCCGCGCCGCCCGACACCGGTACCCCGCGAATCCACTACACTGCGCATACCTCGTGGCGACGGTGTTGCGACCGCCGTCGTCCGGTCCCGCTCGATCCTTCGAGGTGCAGGACCCGAACCGGTTCGCGCGGAGCGGGTGCCATGGAGCGGGCGGCATGAGGACCGGCGCGGATTCCCGGCCGCGCGGTTACGACCACGCCGCGGTCCACTACCGCTCCCACGACGAACTCCTGGCCGTGGCGGTGCCGTTCGTCCGCGCCGGGCTGGACGCCGGTGAGGCGACCGTGGTGTCGCTGGAGCGGCACAAGGCCGAGCTGGTGCGGGAGGCGCTGCCGGACGCCTCGGACGTGGTGTTCCCGACCTCCGACGACCTCTACGCCCGACCCGCCGTCGCGATCAAGTCCTACCGGGGGCTGATGGCCGACCTCGTGGCCGGTGGCGCGCGGCGCATCCGCATCTTCGGCGAGGTCCCCCCTTCGGGCCTGGGTGCCGGCTGGGACTGGTGGGCGCGCTACGAGGCGGCGGTCAACCACGTCTTCGACGAGTTCCCGCTGCGCAGCATGTGCGGCTACGACACGCGCACCACCCCGCGGCGGATCCTGGACGACGTCGCGGCGACTCACCCGTTCGTGGTCACCGCCGACGGCCGGCGCCTGGTCAACGAGCGCTACGTCGACCCGCCCTCGTTCCTGACCGCGCCGCGACCGGTGGTCGACCACCCGCTCCAGCGCACGCCGCCGCTGCTCGAACTGGTCGACCCGACCCCGGCCGCCGCCCGCCGGGGTGTGCTCGACCACGACCGGACCGGGCTGCCCCGGGCCGAGGTCGAGGACCTGGTGCTGTCGGTGAGCGAGGTGGTGGCCAACGCCCTGCGCCACGGTCGCCCGCCCGTCCGGCTGCGGGTGTGGTCGGCGCCACGGCAGTTCGTCGTCACCGTCCACGACACCGGCGCGGGCCTCGACGACCCGTTCGCCGGCCTGCTGCCCGCGTGGGACCGGACCACCGGTGGCCTGGGGCTGTGGCTGGTCCACCAGCTGTGCCACCACGTCACCTTCGGCCGCGACGAGGGCGGTTTCACCATCCGCCTCACCCTGGGCGTCGCCTGAACCCGGCACGGTTGTGCCCGCCGTGGTGGCGATCTACGATGGAGCTCTGCGATAAGCGTCCGCTACGCGGAACGACGATTCGGGTTAAGCAGAAGCTCGGTTGCCGGTTCTCGTGCCAACCGAGGAGCCCAATTGGGGCATTTTCCCGTCGAAAGAACACCCGTGGCCGTCATCGGCGTCGATGACCGCGACGGCATCCCCGTGGTCTCGGTGGCCGGTGAGATCGACATGACCTGCGACGAGCCGATCCGCGCCGCGCTGACCGCGCAGTTCGACCGACGCCCCGCCGGACTGGTCCTCGACCTGACCGACGTCGGCTTCTTCGGCTCGACCGGGGTCCGCCTGGTGGTCGAGGCCACCACGTGGGCCCGGGACCAGGGGGTGGCCTTCGCCCTGGCTTCCACCCGGCGCGCGGTCCTGCGCACCCTGGACATCGCGCTGCCGGACGGGGTGGTCGACCTCCACCCCACCGTGCCGGACGCGATCAGGGCGTTGCGGACCGCGGGCGTGCCGGTGGCGCACTAGTCGAAACCCACCCGACCTGTCCCGGCCCCGCCGGGGCAGGTCACCACCCCGGTCGACATCGCGCGGCGGCACCGGGGCGCCCCCGGTGCCGCCGCGCACCGGAGGGGCACCCGGCGGTCACGGCTCCCGCCCGTCGGCCAGCTCCTCCAGCCCGGCCCGGTCGAGCAGGTCGAGCCGCGGCCCGTCCGGCGAGTCCGAGCGCTTGACCAGGCCCTTGCGCTCCAGGTGGCCCATCGTCTTGCGGAGCTTCTCGGTCGCCAGCGAGCCCTTGCCCTTGGCCGCGAACTCGTTCTTCTGCTCGGGCGCCAGGGTCGGCGCGACCGACTTCTTCCACACGGCCAGCAGCGCGGCGCGCGGCACCGACGCCTCGTCGCCCGCCACGTCCAGGACGATCCCCGCGAGCACGCGCCCGAGGTCGTCCTGCCGCTCCGCGTGTCGCCTGACCAGCTCCTCCACCGACGCGCGCCCCTCGCCGTCCGGCGTGCCCGGCACGTCGAGCGCGGTCAGCCTCGCCCACAGCGCCCGGTCGGCCGCGGTGGGCTCGCCCTCGCCCGCCAGCACGGCGCCGCGGTGGGCGTCGACGGCGGAGCCCAGGGCGAGCACCAGGTCCATCAGCTCGTCGCGGACGTCGTCGCCGCGCAGCCGCCGCGCCGCGGGCGCGATCAGCCGCTGGTGCTCGCGCACCAGCGTCTCGAAGTGGGCGGTCTTGGTGAACCGGTTGGCGTCCTCGGCCGCGTCGCGCTGGTACTCGGCCTGCGTGATCTCCCCCTCCAGCGCCCGCGCCCGCGCGGTCGCCCGCTCGGCCGTGCGGTGCGTGCGCGTCACGGTGATCCGGTCGAGCATCGCCCGCAGCACCCGCTCGGTCTGCTCGACGTAGGCGTCGGAGGCCAGCAGTCGCCACGTCTCGGGGTCTCGGCTGCGCAGCGCGTTGTTGACGTAGCGGTCAGCGGCGTGGTCGTCGTCGGGGGCGTAGGGCAGTGTCACGTGTCATTCCTCGGTAGTGGGTGCGGAAACGCCCGCACGGGGAAGCCGGCAGGGCCCGGACAAGGGTGCCCGGCGGGCTCGGGCGCGCGGTCGCCGGGTGGTGCGCGGCGCGCGGCGCGGCAGGTGGTACGGCCCGTGCCGCTGGTTGGACGGTGCGGCACCACGCGGCCCTCATCCGGGCTGTTCGCCCACTGTTCCGCACAACCCGCCCCGAGGTCGTCGCACCCGGGACGGCGGTGGACGCCTTCTCCCGGCCCGTTCCACCCACACCTCGCGGTCCACGCCCACCTCACCACCCCGGGCAACGGCGCGCACCACACCCACCTCATGGGAGATCCCCATCACCACCTCAGCCCTGCTGCCGCCTTCCGTCGCCTCCCCCGCGCGCCGACCGACGTGTACGGCCCCGGCGTCGCCGCGCGACCGGCGCTGCCGGCGCAGCTGCGCGACGGCCGCCTGCCGGTCGGGACCGCCACCGCGACGAACGCCTACCCGTCCCCGTGGGCCAGGTGCCGCTGGAGGTGGCTGTGCCGGAACTGGTAGACCGCGCCGGTCTGCCTGAGCACGCCGCGCCGGTGCGCGTCGTCGAGGAACCGCAGCAACCGCCACGGCAACCTGCCCCGCAACGCCCACCAGGCCAGGGACGCCGCGTACAGCACCGAGGCGTTGCCGATCACGTACCCGAGGCCAGCGCCCGAGCCGAAACCCGCGGCCGTGAGCACCGTGGTGGCCTCGACGGACCGGCCGTTCACGACCACGGCGAACAGCACCGGCAGCTGGAACGCCAGGACCCAGGCGAGCAGGGACACCGCGGACGACACCAGGTCACCGCGCAGCGACCGGCCGGGTCGGGGCACGCTGAACCCGTCCGGCGGCACGGTCAACCAGGTCCCGAGGCCGACGGCCCAGGCCACCACCAGGCCGAGGGCGGCCGGGATCCACCAGTCCCGGGGGTGCACAACCCCGTGCAGGACGAGCGCCGGGGCCGTCGTCGCCGCCGGGATCGCGAAACCGAGGGTCGCCCGGAACGCGATCGTCCGGCCGCGACCCAGGGCGCGCAGGGCGGTGCGGTGCGGCGGGCGGTCGGCCGACAACGCGATGGCGACCAGCAGCACCAGCCCCGCCGCCGCCACCACGACCTCGCCGGGAGGCCGGGGGTGCGAGTAGGTGAAGAACCAGAACGCCACCCCCAGCACCACCGGGGCCAGGAGCAGCCGGCGCCGCGGCACCCGTCGGCGCGCGATGCCGATCAGCCAGGTGAACGCGAAGCCGATGGCGAACCCGACCGGGAGGGACGAGCCCTCGGTGACCGCCGCCCAGCAGAGCGGGCCGGCGATCGCGGGCACCAGCACGAGGCGGGGGCGGGGCAGCCGCCACCAGGCGATGTCGCGGCCGGCGGGCCCGGTGGCGTGGCGGGCCAGGAAGCCCAGCCAGCGCCGAGCGCGGTCCGCCGGGTACCGCCCGGTGACCGACGGCAGCGGCGCGAGCCGGGGAGGCGGCGTCGGCTGGTCGCCGTAGACGGCGGGCACCAGGGCGTCGAGCAGGTGCCGCTCCACGTCGGCGGGATCGGCGAACCGCCGCACGTCGGCCAGCTCGCCGGGGTCGCGGTCGGGCCGGGTGTAGGCGGTGCGGGCGAGGTTGACCGCCAGCGGGGTGGACAGCGACCGCGTGACCACCGAGTCCGGCTCGGTGCGCAGCCGGTCGAGCACCGGGGCCCAGCGCCCGGCCGACTGCGGCGACGCGGTGGACAGGAACTCGGCCGCGTCGGCGGCGGCGACCGGCTCCAGCTCGACGACGGCGGCCGCGGGCAGCGCCGTGCCGGAGGCGCGCACCGCGGCCTCGTACTCGTCGCCGCGGCAGGTCAGCACCAGCGGGCGGCCCCGGCCGAACGCCCGGTGGACGCACTCCAGCGCCGGGGCGAGCAGGGCCTCCGGCAGCTCGTCCAGCCCGTCGAGCAGCGGCACGAGGCGCTGCTCGGCCACCAAGCGGCGCGCGGCGTGGCGGCCGTGGGCGCTCCGGTTGCGCAGGGCCGGGTAGTCGGTCTCCAACCGCCGGATGACCCAGTCCTCCAGGTGTTCGCCGTGCGGGTCCCACGACGAGGGGGAGAGCAGCACCGGCACGGGCTCGCCGGGCCCGCGCCGGGCGAGCAGGTCCAGGGTGAGCAGCAGCGCGGTGGCCGACTTCCCCGCGCCGGGTCCGCCGAGCAGCACCAGCCGCCGGTCCGCCAGGGAGGTGAACCGCCGGGTCAGGTCGTCGAGGTCACCGCCCTCGACGACGGGCGCGGTCGGGCAGGCGACCCGGCGGCGGGTGGGGGCCCAGCGCAGGCGCAGCGGCTCGGGCCGGCGCAGCGAGCGGACCGACGCCTCGGCCTCCCACTGCCGGCGCACCACGGCCGCCAGGCCGTCCGCGGTCCCGTCCAGGCCGGGACCCGCCCGGGGCGCCACGACGTCGCCGGCGACCACCCCGATCTGGAGGACCGTGCCCGCGTGGCCGTCGAACGCGTTGTGCACGGCTCGCACCCCGTGCCGCCCCCACCGGGGAACACCCATGACACCCCTCCCCTATCCTGATACCGACGGTACTCGTTTGATCACCAAGTGTTAACGAGCAGTCACGTTCGGGGCCGGTGAAACCCGAGCACGGCACTGGTGATCACTTTCGGTAATCGATACAGTGCCGTGGGTGACCAGCGCCGAGAACTCCCCGGGACCTGTCGCACCGCCGGCGGAAGCCGATCCCCGCTTCGCCCTGATGGACCTCGCGATGAGCTACCTGGTGCCCGCCGCCCTGCGCGCCGTCGCGGTGCTGGGCGTGGCCGACCACCTGACCGGGGGGCCGCGCCCGGTCGCGGACCTGGCGCGGGCGGTCGGCGCCCACCCGCTCAACCTGCGCCGGGCGCTGCGGCTGCTGGCCACGCACGGCATCTTCACCGAGGACGACGAGGGCCGGTTCGCGCTCACCCCCGCGGCCGAGCCGATGCGCACCGACGCGCCGTCGTCCTTCCGCGCGGCGATCCTGATGCTCACCGACGCGACGTTCTGGCGCCCCGCCGGCGAGCTGGAGGAGGCCGTGCGCACCGGGACCTCGCCGTTCGACCGGCTGTTCGGGATGCCGTTCTTCGACCACTTCGCCCGCGACCCCGGGACCGCGGCGGTCTTCCACGACGGCATGGCCTCGATGTCCGACCCGGAGAACCCCCTCGTCGCGCGGGCCCTCGACCTCCCGCCCGACGCCGTGGTGGTCGACGTGGGCGGCGGTCACGGCGGACTGCTGCTGGCCGTGCTGCGGGAGCACCCGGGCGCGCGCGGGGTGCTGTTCGACCAGCCGCACGTGCTCGAAGGGCACCGGCTCGGCGAACTCGGCGCGGAGGACCGCTGGGACCTCGTGGCGGGCGACTTCTTCGCCGAGGCCCCGCCCGGCGACACCTACCTGCTCAAGCGCATCCTGCACGACTGGGACGACGAGCACGCCCTGCGCGTACTGGAGCACTGCCGGCGGGCGATGTCCCCGCACGGCCGCGTCCTGGTCGCCGACGCGGTGGTCCCGCCCGGCAACGACCCCGACCCGGGCAAGGTCATCGACCTGCTCATGATGAGCTCGTTCACCGGGCGGGAACGCACCCGCGCCGACTTCGACGCCCTGTTCACCCGCGCCGGGCTCCGGCTGACCCGGGTGCTGCCCACCGACACCCGGCTGTCGGTCGTCGAGGGCGTCGCCGCGGTCTGAAGCTCGACGGCCGAGGCCGCGTAGGCCGGGACCCCGACCGCGATCGGCACGGTCGGGGTCCCGGTGTCGCCGGTCCGGGTCGGGTCGTGGGAAGGGAAGGTCGGACCTCAACCCGGCCGGTGCCCGGTCCGCCCCCCGCGGGGGGCGGCGGGAGCGGGTTCAGCGCGGGCTGCGACCGCCCTGGACGTCGCCGTCGGTGTCGATGCGCTCCTTGCGGACCTCACCGGCGACGGTCTCGGTGTCGGTGACCTGTTCCTTGGCCAGCCGCACGCGCTCGACCGGGACCGCCTCGGTGTCGACCACGGGGCGCTCCTCGTGCAGGGTCACCTCGTGCTCCTCCTCCGAGATGGTCGGCCCGGACAGGGCGGCGCCGCGGTTGGCCTCGGTGATCGGCTCGCGCTCGACCCGCACCTCCTCGCGCGTGACCGGCACGGCGACCTGCTCGGTCTCGGTGACCACGTACTTGCGCAGCCGGGCCCGCCCGGCCTCGTGCTGCTCGGTGCCCACCCGCAGGTGCTCCTCGGAGCGGGTCATCGCGTCGTCGGTGTTCGGACCGGAGGTGTCGTGGCCCGTGTCGGCGGCGGTGCGGCGGCCGGCGGCGGCGGTGGTGGCCTGGTGACCGGTGGCGGTCTGTCGGCCGGCATCGTTCTGCCTCCCGGCATCGTTCTGCCTCCCGGCGGCGGCCTGCCTCCCGGCGGCGGCCTGCTGCCCGGTGCCCGCCTGGTTCCCCGTGCCGCTGGTGAGGCCGTAGTGGCTGTAGAGGCGCCGCTCCTCGTCCGGGTCGAGGTGGTCGTCCGACGCCTCGACGTTGGGCGCGTCCTTGACCTGCTCCTTCGGGTAGGGGGTGCGCAGCTCGCCGTCCGGGCCCTCGGTCAGGCCGCGCACCGGCAGGAACGACTGCCGCAGCCCGAGCAGACCGGTCTTGACCGACACCCAGGTGGGCTCGCCGTCCTGGTCGTCGAACCACAACTGCTCGACACCGCCGATCTTCTCACCGGCGGGGTCGTGGACGTCGCGGCCGGTCCAGCGGGTGATGCGCTCGCGGATCGAGTTGGTCACGGTCGTTCTCCATTCGTCGCTGTCGTGCGCCCGCGGCTCGCGGAGGTGGTCCTGGGCGGAACCCGGACGCGCGGGTCGGCTGGTGGCCCGGGGGTCGGCCCCCGGGAGGTGTGCTCCTTCGGCCGCGGTCAGTAGCCGCGGGCGGGACCGTCGCCCCGGACCTGGCCCGCGGTCGTCTGCGGGGTCGGCACCTGCTGCGTGGGCGCGTCGGTCGTCGCGGTGCGCGCCACGTCCTCCTGGCCCCGCTGGTAAGCCTCGGCGTGGGCGCGGGCCTGCGGCACCTCCTGCTCGGCCCGGCTGAGCCACTGCTCCCAGCGCTGCTGCATCGGCCGGACCAGGCCGCCGCCGACACCGATGACCGCGATGCCGCCGACCGTGGCCAGCACGGTGATCAGCACCGGCATCGTCACGGTGGTGGCCACGCCGATCTGGTTGAGCGCGGCGATCACACCCAGGCCGATGATGAAGACCGAGGCGGTGGTGGCCACCACGCGGCCGTAGGACAGGCCGCCCAGGGCGTTGCCGACGAGGTCCTTGACCGCCCTGGCGACCGCCGCGGCCACCACGACGATGATGATCGCCACGGCCGCGCGGGGCAGCCAGGCCACGATGCCGGTCAGCAGCGTGGACACCGGGTTGGGGCCCCAGGCGCCGAAGGCGACCTGGAGCGTGATCAGCAGCACCGCGTAGTAGACGAGCTTGGCGATGATGTCGGAGGCGTCGTACTTCGAGCGGGCCAGGGCCTGCTTGACGCCGCCGCGTTCGACGACGCGGTCGAACCCGACGCGCTCCAGGACCTTGTCCACGGCCTTCGCCAGGAACTTGGCGATGAAGAAGCCGATCAGCAGGATCAGCAGGAAACCCACGAGCTTGGGCACGAAGGTGGCCACCGCGCGCCAGGCGTCGGAGATGCCCTGGCTGAGGTCGATGGCGGCCAGTGTCGTGGTCGACATGTCCGTTCTGGTCCTTCCCGTCGCCTACAGGCGGCCCCCGGCGCGTCCTCGACTCGGGATCGTCAGGGCCGGTCGCCCCATCGGCTACCCCGCTCGGGTGAGACGACACGCCCATTTGCCACATCACCCATAAGGTTCGCGACGAACAGTCCACAGCGGACACAGCGCTACGCACAGTGGCCGTTCGGCGGGGTTTGCGGGCGCGGCAACCCGATCAAGGGGTCAGGTTCCTCCGTCGCGCGACCGGACGTGGACGCGTTCACCGTCCAACCCGGACAGCACGAGCAGCACGAGCGGGTGGAGGTGCCGGGGTCGGGGTCGGGGCGTTGTCGGGTCGAGGAGCACCCCGGGTTCGTCACCGCGGAGCTGTCCCACCTTCGCGCGACCCCGGCCAGGTACGGCGGAACCCGGTCGTCGGGAGCGGACCGCTCCCGACGACCGGGTTCCGGGAATTCCGGTTACCGGTCGATCAGGCGTTCGGGTCGAACGGGATGCCGCTCGGCTTGGCCTGGGACAGGTTGTGGTTGAACGCGCCGTCCTTGATGGCCAGGCTCGCGCTGCCGAAGTTGGCGTTCACCAGGGTGTTCCGGATGCCGGCCGGGAAGTGGTCCCAGCTGACCAGGTCCGGGTACTGCCAGGTGCCGTAGTGGTTCTCCGGCGGCTCGGTGGAGCTCGCGATCCGGAAGCAGTGGGTGCTCAGGCCGTCCTTGTGGTAGACGATCTTCGGGTGCGTGCCCTCCCAGGAGACCTGGGAGCGGGGGTAGGTGGAGTAGTTGCCGTGCGCGGAGGTCGAGACGTACTGGGCCTGGTCGTTGCTGACCCACACGATGACGTGCTCGATGTCGTGGCGGTGGCCGCAGCAGTCGATGCCGGGGACGGCCTGGTCCTTCTCGAAGTAGAGGTCGTACAGGTAGGCGCACCAGTTGTTGTTGCACTTGGAGCGCGAGTACGAGTTGGTGTTGTCCAGGTCGGACTGGTCGCGGCAGTTGCCGTTGAGGGCGCCGGAGTTGTTCAGGCCCGTGGCGATCACGCCGGTCGGCGAGATGGCCGGGGTCGGGTAGCAGCCGTCGGTGTCGTAGTCGAACGCGGGCTGCCACTTGGCGTCGGCGGCGGCGGCGTTCCCGGGCAGCGCCTGCGGCGGCGCGGCCCAGGCGGCCCCGGGGACGAGGACGGCCATCAGGGTGGCGCCCAGGAGGGCGGTGAGCAGTCTCAGGGCGGTGCGGGAGGTGGTGCGGGAGGTGGTGCGGGTCCGGTCCGTCGTTCGGGCGGTCACGGCGACCATGCTCTCCATCCGGGGTCGAGCGGCAGGGACGTTCAGCGCCGGCCGGTGTTCGCGGAGATCATCCGGCCGGTGACGAGGTTCCCGATCCTGGCCCTCCGCCGTCAACCCGCCGATGGTCGCGCCGGGGCGAACAGCCGGCGAACAGCGGGGGATCGGTCTACACCACCCGCTCGTTGCCGCCGTCGACCGGCACCTGGGCGCCGGTGGTGCAGGCGAAGGTGTCCGAGCACATCTCCGCGACCACCCTGCCGACCGCCGCGCTGGTGATCTCCGCGCCCAGCAGGTTCCGCCGCTTGTACGCCTCGACGTCGAGGCCGTAGTGCGCGGCGCGCTGGGCCAGCACCTCCTCGGTCCACAGACCGGTGTCGAAGACCGCGTCGGGGTGCACCGCGTTGACCCGGATGCCGTCGGCCGCCCACTCCAGGGCCGCGACCCTGGTCAGCTGGGTGACCGCGGCCTTGGACGCGGAGTACGCGGCGGCGCCCGGTCCCGGCGCGGGGACGTTCTTCGAGGCGATGACCACGACCCGGCCGCCGCGCGGCGCGAGTTCGAGGAACGGGTGCGCCGTGCGGAACAGCACGGCCGTGGAGTCGGCGTTGACCGCCATGGTGCGTCGCCAGGTGTCCGGGTCGAGCTCCGCGATGGGCGTGTTGCCGGGGAACACGCCGGCGGAGGCGACGAGCACGTCCACCCCGCCGAACCGCTCGACGCCGCGTTCCACCGCGGCCCGCACCGCGGCGGTGTCGGTGACGTCGACCCGCAGGCCCAGGTAGTCGGTACGGCTTCCCGTAGGGGTGAGGTCCAGGCCGATGACGCTCGCGCCCCTGGCGCGCAGCGCGTCGGCGCAGGCCCGGCCGATGCCCGACGCGGCGCCGGTGACGAGGGCGACCTCGCCGGTGAACTCGGCCGGCGGCCCCGCCAACCGGAGCTTGGCCTGCTCCAGCTCCCAGTACTCCATCTCGAACAGGTCGCGCGGCGGCAGGGCGCGGTACCCGCCCAGTTCCTCGGCCCGCTCCAGGATGTCGATGGTGTGCGCGTAGATGTCGCGGGCGATGTCGGCGTCCCGCGCCCGCCGGCCGATCGTGAGCATCCCCAGCTCGGGGTCGAGCACGACGCGGGGCGCCGGGTCGAGCATGGTCAGGCCCGGTCGCGCGTGCCGCTCGAAGTAGCGGCGGTACTCGGCCGCGTAGCCCTCCACGTCCCGGCCGACCAGGGGCACCCGCTTGGTGCGGATGACGTGGTCGGGGGTGGCCGGGCCCCGCCCCGCGAGGTCGGCGAGGTCGGGCCTGGCCACGAAGGCCGCAATGGCCGGGTCGGTGTGCCGGGTGACGATCACCGGGTGGCCCGCGGCCTCGGAAATCCGCCGGCGGAGGGCGGCGAGGTCCCGGGGGTCGACGCGGGGCAGGGGCGCGGCGGGCGCGCGGGTCGGCCGGTGCCGCGCCAGGTGCGCCTCGGCGGCGCTGACCAGCTCGACGTGCCGGGCGTACGCCTCCTCGGTGTCCTCGCCGAAGGTGACCAGGCCGTGGTTCATCAGGACCACGCCGATGGTGCGCTCGCCGGCGTGCCGGGGGAACAGCTCGGCGCACTCCTTGGCCAGCGCGAAGCCCGGCATCACGTAGGGGACGACCACGACGCGGTCGCCGAAGACCTCCTCGACCAGGGGTTCGCGCAGGTTGGTCAGGGTGATCACGGCGTCGGCGTGGGTGTGCAGGACGGCGGGGTGCGGCAGGACCGCGTGCAGGAGGGTCTCCACGCTCGGGTCCGGCGCGCCCGCGTCGAGCAGGGCGCACCGCAGTTCGTTCATCATCCGGTCGTCGGGCAGGCTCGGCACGGTCAGCAGCTCGCGCAGGCGCTCCAGCCGCAGGGGCGCGAACCCGGCCCGCTCGATGTCGGCCAGGTCCCAGCCGCTGCCCTTGACGTGCAGCACGTCCACCCGGCGGCCGGTGAGGTCGGTGACGACCGCCTTGACCGAGGTGTTGCCGCCGCCGTGCAGGACGAGGTCCGGTTCGCGGCCGAGCAGCCGGGAACCGTACGCGCAGGCGTCGAGGGGGTCGGTGTGCGTTTCAGCCCAGCGGTTTTCCACGAATCGTCCGCTCGTCGGTGATGATGGCCGTGACCAGGTCGGCCGGGGTGACGTCGAAGGCGTAGTTCAGCGCTCTGGTCGGGTGGTCGCCGACGATTTCGGCGGGGTCGCGGATTTCGATGTCGACCCCCGCGCCGTCGGGGGTGGCGGGGTCGATCGTGGATTCGGGGGCGGCGACGAGGAAGGGGATGCCGGCCCTGGCCGCGGCGAGGGCCAGCGGGTAGGTGCCGATCTTGTTGACCACGTCGCCGTTGGCCGCGATGCGGTCCGCGCCGACCACGACGGCGTCGGCCAGGCCGCGGGCGATCACGGTGGGTCCCGCCGAGTCGACCACCACGGTGTGCTCGACACCCATCCGGGCGAGTTCCCACGCGGTCAGCCGACTGCCCTGGAGCAGCGGCCTGGTCTCGTCGACGTAGACGTGGCCCAGGGCTTCGGCGTCCCGCAGCGCGCGGACCACGCCGAGGGCGGTGCCCCACTCGACGCAGGCCAGCGCGCCGGCGTTGCAGTGGGTCTGCACGTTGACCGGTCCGCCGAGCCGGTCGAGGAGCCACCGCGCGCCCCTGAGCCCGAGGTCGCGGTTGCGGCGGACGTCGTCCTCCAGGACGTGGACGGCCTCGGCGACCACCGCGTCCAGGCCCTCGTCCAGCCGGGCCAGCACCCGGTCGACGCCCCAGGCCAGGTTGACCGCCGTGGGGCGGGCGGCCCGCAGCCGGGCGGCCTGGGCGCGCACGTCCCCGCCGCCGCACGCGGCCAGCGCCACGCCCAGCGCGCCGGCCACGCCGAGTGCGGGCGCGCCGCGGACGGCCAACCGGCGGATGGCGTGGACGAGCTGGTCGACGGTGTCGATGCGCAGGGTCGTCAGCTCGCCGGGGAGCAGGGTCTGGTCGATCGCGATGATCCGGCCGTCCGCCCAGTCGATCGTCCGCATGGCCCGAGTGTGCCGAGCACCGCCCGCCCGGGGAAGCGGGCGACCCGAACGGACGATCACGGCGCGGGGTGCGCCCTGGCGGTCGGGCGCACCCCGGCGTGCGGTCGTCGGCGGGGTGCGGTTACCCGCTGACGGAGGCCGAGAAGTTGTCGACCGCCAGCCCGGTGCCGCCGTTCCACGGCTCGAACCCGGCCTGGATGCTGGTCAGGTACCACGAGGTGGTGATGGCGCCGCGGTTGCGCACGTCGTTGATGAAGTCGAGCACGTTGAACGACCACGACGTGATGGGCGAGGGCGCGACGTAGGAGATCACGTTGTTGCCGCCGTTGTTGCCGCGCCACACCTGCCAGGTGCGGCCGCCGACGGTGGCGTTGCCCACGGCGCTGCCGATCGGCTGGATGGAGCCCTGGCGGTTGAACCAGATCATGATCTCCATCTGGTTCACCCCGGTGGTCTTGGGCGTGGGGTCGAGCCAGATGTCGTAGGAGGCGTTGTAGGTGCCGCCCACGTACCGGTAGTTGATCGACGAGGTCGCGCTGCGGATGCGGCTGACCTGCATGGGCAGGTTCGACCCCGGCGAGCAGTTGCCGTAGTGGCAGCCCAGGTACACCGACGGGTAGGACAGGGGCGCGCCGTTGGTCGGCGCCGAGCCCTGCTGCTGCGTGATCTGGAACCCGGTCGAGGTGACGTTGATGCACTGGTTGGCCGAGGAACCCCACCGGTTGTTCTGGACCACGTAGCGGCCCTGGATGGTGGTCGTCCCGTACTGCTGGCAGATCGTCACGTCGGCCTGGGCCGGGCCGGCGGCGGCCACGACCGCGCTCGCGGCCAGCAGGCCGGTCAGCGCGAGGGCCCGGAGGGTGCTTCGCATGGAACTCCTCTCGAAGGTTCCGCGGCGGCGATGGCGCAGAGCGCTCTGGGAGCGCTCCCAAGGTAACGCGGGTACCCGTCCTCCGCACAGGCCAATCCGGTGACGTGCGCTCCCCCGTCCGTGGTCCCGCCGCGGAACGGCCGTCCGGGCAGGCCGGCGGGGGTCCCCGTCCCGCCGCGGGACAACGCCGCGTGTCGGTTCTTCGACACCGCGTGACCGGGCGGTTTTGACTGGGGCGATCCGGCGCCGCGGGGCGCCGAAATCCCACCGGCGGTGAAGCGCGTTTCACCACACCCCCCACCCACGTGGCGGGAGGGTGTCCCCGGAATGCCGTCCGCCGTCCGCGGGGAACCGATCGAGAGGAAGCCAGTGCGATTCACCCGTGCGCTCTCCGCCGCATTCCTGGTGTTGGCCGCGCTCACCGCGGTCGGCGCCGGGCAGGCCGGCGCGCAGCCCCTTCCCGCGGCGCGGATCGGCATCGCCCAGGTCGGGGAGAACTGCGCGAACATCGGCAACCACGTCTGCTGCTGAGGTTCGGGGCGGCCCTGTGCACGCTCCCACCCGGTTCGGTCCGCTCCGGCCTTGATTCGGGTCCGCATCTGCGCTTCCCTTGTTGTGCACGTTCACAACACGAGTCCGCCGCAGGCCACCGCACCCTCGATCGAAGGAGATCGGATGTCCGGACCGAACCGGGCGGCCAGGGCCGCCCTCGCCCTGGCGGCCGCCGTGCTCCCGTTGACCGCGATCACCCCGACCGTCTCCGCGGCCGGCTCCCTGACCATGCTCGGGGCCGACGTCTCGACCGCGCAACGCGCCCTGGAGCTCGGCGCGAGGTACTACGACGCGTCCGGCACCGCCCGGGACCCGCTCGACATCCTCAAGGGCGTGGGCGTCAACTACGTCCGCCTGCGCGTCTGGAACAACCCGCGCAGTGGCTACAACAACAAGGCGAAGGTCCTGGCCTACGCCAGGACCGTGAAGGCCAAGGGCCTCAAGCTGCTGATCGACTTCCACTACTCCGACACCTGGGCCGACCCCGGCAAGCAGTACAAGCCGGCCGCCTGGTCGGGCCACGACATCGGCCGGTTGCAGACCGACGTCTACAACTACACCCACGAGGTGTGCAGCGGCCTCAAGGCGCAGGGCACCACGCCCGACAGCGTGCAGATCGGCAACGAGATCAACGTCGGGATGCTCTGGAACGAGGGCAAGGTGGTCAACAACGACTTCACCAACCTCAGCCTCCTGCTCAAGGCCGGCTACAACGCCACCAAGGCGTGCAACGGCGGCACCAAGGTCATGATCCACACGGCGAACGCCGACAGCCTCGACCACGCCCGCTGGTTCTACGACGGGATCAGGGCCAAGGGCGTGCCCTGGGACATCACCGCGCTGTCCTACTACTGCTCGTGGCACGGCACGCTGGCCAACCTCCACACCGTCATCACCGACGTGCGCTCCCGCTACGGCAAGGACGTCGTGCTCGCCGAGACGGCGTACCCCTTCACCGGCCAGAACGCCGACGGCACGGGCAACTCCGTCACCTCCGGCTGCGCGGACTACCCGCTGACGTGGGCGGGACAGGCCACGAACTTCGCCCACGTGCAGAACACGGCGCGCAACGCGGGCGCCATCGGCGTCTTCTACTGGGAGCCGACCTGGTACGCGGTCCCCGGCAACGGCTGGGACCCGGCCGACATCAACGGCAGCGGCAACGGCTGGGACAACATGGCGGTCTTCGACTGGTCCGGCCGCCTCAACCCGAACGTCCGCTGGACCCCCTGACGCCGACCCGGTGGGCGGGGACCGGGCGCCGGTCCCCGCCCACCTACCGCGCTCCCGCTGCTCAGCCTGCACCGTGACCTGCGACGTCACGACGAAAACGGCTCGGTGTCGCAGCACTGCCGCACTTCGATTCCCCACCTCCCGCGGATCACCCGTCAGGGTCGTCGGTCCGCCTCCGCGCGGACAGCGCCGTGGTCGGAGGTGTCGGCAGGAGGGCCGTTCCATCCGCAGTCGCGCGATCGGGCACCTCGTCGGCCGTTGCTTTCCTCGACCCTTCTCAGTGATCCTGGCTCTGCCGACCAGGGGAGGGTGGAGCGGGTGGACGGATCGGCCGCACCGCAGGAGACCGCGTTCCACATCCCGTTTCCCCGCGCGGTCAGCCCCGACGTGCCCGCGGTGCACCCGGACTCGATGGCGTGGTTGCGCCGGCACGGGATGCTCCGGAGCGACGCGGCCTCACGACGGGTGGAGGGGTGGCGGCTCACCGAACTGGCCGGCCGCTTCTTCCCCGAGGCCCGTGGTGAGGACCTGCGCCTGGGCGCGGACGCCATGGGGTTCTTCTTCCTGTTCGACGACCAGTTCGACCACCCCGGTGGGCTGCGGCCCGAGGTGGTCGCGGTCAGCAAGGAGTTGCTGCGCCTGACGTCCCTGCCCGCCGGTCCCGCGCCCGTGGGGGCCGGCCCCGTGGTCACGGCGTGGGCGGATCTCTGGGAGCGTTCCTGCCGGGGGATGTCACCGGCGTGGCGGGTCAGGGCGGCCCGCGAGTGGCGGCGGTACTTCACCGGGAACCTGGAGGAGTCCGTCGCGCGGGAGGACGTGCCCGGCGAGTCCGTGGAGGACTACCTCCGGTTGCGCGCGCTGACCATCGGCACCGCGCCCGTGTACGACCTGTGCGAACGCACCCAGCACTTCGAGATCCCGGACGAGGTCCTGGACAGCCACCACGTCCAGGCTTTGCGAGACCTGGCCACCGAGGTGGTCGTCCTGTGCAACGACGTGGCCTCCACGGTCAAGGAGAGCGCCCGCGGCGACACCCTCAACGCCGTGCTCTTCCTCGAACAGCACCACGGATCGGAGCGTGGACGGGCTGTCGCGCGTCCGGCGCATGGTCGAAGACCGCCTCGTCGCCTTCCGGCGACTGTGCGGCCGCACCTCCCGGACGTGTGCGGCACTCGACCTCACCGCCGAGCAGTGCGATCTGGTCGACCGCTACGTGCGCACGGCCCTGATGTCGGTGGTGCGCGGCAACCACGACTGGCAACGGCGGAGCGCGCGCTTCTCGGTCGACGACGCCCGCCCCGGAACCCTGCCCGGTTACCTCGACGACCTCGTCGGGGACTCCCGGGTCGTCGGACCACCCCTCGACGCCGCGGACGGTTCGTGACACCGCCTTCGTGCCGCACCGGCCCCCGACTGCCCCGAACCCGGTTCCCAGCGCCGCTTCCGGTGACCGCTACTCGTTCGGCCGCTTGCTGTCGATCACGATGAGTACACAAGCTGTCACTGTCGATCTTATGCCCGCTTGGAGGCAGGTGCACATGTCGAGACGTCTCGGGATGACCACGCGGAACCGGGCCAGGGTCTGGGCAGTGACCGCCGCGTCCATCATCTCGTTGGGTCCGGCCACCGCGGTCGCGCCGCCCGCGGCGGCCGCGGTCGCCGATCTGACCTGCACCATCAACGTCCAGCTCAGCTTCAGCCCGGCGATGACCGCCGTGCAGACCACGGCGTCGGTGGTGGCCGTCGCCGGCCTGTCGAACTGCACGTCCCCGAACGGCTCCCACCCGCAACTGGCGGGCGGCGTGGCGACCCCCGTCACCGGCACCGCGACCAGCCTCGGCGGCGTGCCGTGCAACCTGCTGCTCACCCTCACCGGCTCGGGCGTCATCGAGTGGTCCCCCGGCGACGAGGGGACCACGTTCGACTTCACGGTCCGCACCAACGTGCTCGACGGCACCGTGCAGTTGACCACCTGGCAGACCGGCGGCACGCTGGCCGGCACCACCTCGCAGACGGTCGGTGTGGCCAACCCCAACCTCGACTGCCTGTTCAACGGCCTGTCCGGCCTGGCCGTGCCCGTCGCACTGACGACCTTCCTCTGACCCGTACCCGGGGCCGGGCGGGTCGTGTCGACTGGATCGGCCACGGTTGGACCGGCTCGCCGAAGCCTTGGAGCGCGGTCCCGCCGCGCACGGGTTGGGCGACGACCAGCGACGAGCCCACCTCCCCTACCGGCGACCGGTGGCGGAGTCGTTGGCCGCCCGGAGGATGGCGAGCATGAGCCGGGTGTCGGCCAGCGCTTCCCGGCCGCTCGTCAGCGGTTGGCTGCCCGTGGTGACGCAGTGGTGGAAGTGGCGCAGTTGGGCGCGGAACGCCTCGTCGTGCGAGCCGGTCGTGGTGGTGTCGACCAGGGGCGGGCGGGTGGTGCCGTCCGCCGGTCCGGCGTGGCGGGTGCGAACCGTGGACGGGGTGTTGCGCAGGAACGGGTTGGTGATCGTCAGCTCCACCACCGCCTCGCGGGACCACACCGCCAGGCCCTCGTCGAACAGGGGGACGTCGACGCTGCCGCCCTGGAACACGCAGTGCAGGCCACCGGGGTGGTCGAGGGTCGCGGTCAGCGCGGTGCCGTCCGGGGAGGCGGTGGCGCGGACGGTGTGCGGGTCGGTGGGGAACGCGGCGCGCAGCAGGTTGATGTCGTGGCTCCACACGCCGAACATGTCCATGTACGCGTCGACGATCGCCGCCGGGGCGGGACCGAACTCGGCGATGACGCGGTCGCGTCGCGGGTCGGGCCCCGGCGCGGTGGCGCCCCCGCGGATGCCGGTGTGCAGCTCGGGGACGATCCAGTTGCCGTAGTGGGGGCCCACGACGACGTGCGAGCGGGCCAGCGCGGGTTCCCGCAGGCCGCGGATGGCGGCGAGGCCCTGCCGCACACCGCTGTCGTAGCGCTTCATCAGGCCCACCATGAGGACCGCGCCCGTCCGCTCGGCCGTCTCGACCAGGGCCTCGCCCTCCCGGAGGGTGTGGCACAGCGGTTTCTCGGTGAAGGTGTGCACCCCTCGTTCGAGAGCGGCCGCGGCCGGGGCGAAGTGGTCCTGGGTGAGCACCAGCACCGCGTCGACCTGCCCGGCGTCGAGCAGCTCCGCCACCGAGCCGTACACCCCCGGCACGCCGAAGCGCGCGGCCACCTCCGCCGCCAGGTCGCGGTCGAGGTCGCACACGGCGGTCACCGCGAACTCGCCCGCCAGTTCCACCAGGTAGGGCAGGTGCATGAGCTGCGCGATCATCCCGCACCCCACCACCCCGACCCGCACGACAGTCACACCGTTCCCCTCTCGTCCGCTTCCTCCGCGATCCTGCGCAGCAGCTCCGCCACCCCCTCGGCGCCGGGCGACCGGGCCAGCGCCCACGCCGCCGCCCGCACCTCGGCGGTGACCAGCGCCCCGCCGACGAACCCGCAGCGCACCCCCGTCCCCGGCGGCACCCAGTCGGACATGGTGTCGCCGACCATCACCGGCTCCCACCCGGCCTCGGCCAGCGCGGTCAGCGCCGCCGCCTTCCCCGACCGCAGCACCGGGTAGGGGTGCACGCCGAGGAAACCGTGGGCGGGGCTGCTGTCCACCGCCAGCGGGGCCCGGTCCGCCGCCCACTCCGCCACCCGCCGCCCGGCGGCCTCGACGAACGAGCCTTCCGCGAACACTGCGACCGAGGCCACCCTGCCCGCACCGAACGCCCACACCCCCGGTTCGACCGGGGCACCGCCGAACTCCGGCGACTCCTGCTCACCGCGCCGGCGCAGCCCGTGCTCGGTCGCGGTCCCCGCGATCACCGCCCGGACCTCCGCGAGCCCGGGGAACGGCACCCGCACCCGCGTCACGCCGCCGATCCGCGTGACGTTCCCGTTCTCCGCCACGACCGGGAACCCCTCCGCGAGCCCCAGCGACGTCCCGAAGTCCCGCAACGACCGCAGTGGGGAGTCCGAGCACAAGCCCACCTGCGCACGACCGCGCAGCCCCTCGACGGCCTCGACCACGCCCGCCAGCGCGCCCCGGTCCACCTCGGTCGCCCCGGCGGGGACCAGGGTGCCGTTGACGTCGAGCAGCACCAGCCTCACCCGGCCACCGCCTGCGACACGCCGCCCCGGTCCAGTGCGGCCACCCGCTCGGTGGCGCGGTCGAGGTCGTCGACCACGGCCGCCAGGTAGTCCACCACCGGCGTCCCGGGGTCCGGGGTCGGGTCGAGAGCGCCGACCGGGGCCGCGTTCGGCAGGTCCGCGAGGGCGACCACCACCCCGGTCGTCTCGGCGAGGCCGCGGTAGAAGGCGGTGTTGGCCGCGATCATCGCCGTCGCGAAGCGCCGTTCGCGCTCGGCGGCGACCCCCAGCCGGGCGGCGGCGCTGACGAACGGGTCCCAGTACGGCGCCCGGCCCCAGCCGTCCGCGCCCACCCGCACCACCAGTCCGTCCACACCGAACAGGAAGCTGCGCGGGTCGGCCACCTGCACCAGGTCCGGCCTGCCGAGGGGAACCCGGTACTCCACCGTGGACCGGAGCGGCACCGGGGTGTCCGGCGCGCCCTCGACCCGGACCCTGATCCCGCACGCGGCGCCGGCCACGGCGATCCCCGCACCGGCGAGCAGCCGGGCCACCGCCGCCAGCGTGCCACCGGTGTACACGTCGTCCTCGACCAGCGTGCAGCCCGCCCGCGCGCCGCCCGCACCCAGCCGGACGAGTTGCGCGGACAGCGACGGCGCCCCCGGCCGGGGCACCAGGCCGACCTGGTGGACGCCCCTGGGCCGGAAACCGCGGGAGACCCGCAGCGCCGACCCGACGGCGTCCAGGAGCGGGTCGAGGCTGACCAGCGGTCCCGGCCCGGCCGAGGCGACCACGGCCCGCCGCAGCGCGCCCGCGTCCCAGTCGTCCACCCGGACACCCGCCGGGTGCGGCAGGGCCGAGACCAGTTCGGTGCGGACCCGCCTGCCGAACTCGCGGTAGAGCGCGGTGGCCGCCTCGGCGAACCGGGTCGGGCAGCGGTGCCCGTGCGCGGCGGTCAGCCGGCGCACGGCGTGGTCGGTGTCGTCCCGGGTGACCAGCACCCGGCCGGTGTGGTCGGCCACGTGCACCACCCTGGTCACGGCCGCTCCCGCACCGGGGTCAGCCTGCTCCGGTCCACCTCGGTCCCCTCGTCGAGGACGACCTCCCACGGCATCGCGTGCCCGTGGAACAGCACCAGGCTCGCGCTCAGCGCGTACGCGCCGACGTTGGGCACGCTGATCCGGTCGCCCACCCGGAGTTCGGGCAGCACGAGGTCGCTGCCCCAGGTGTCGAGCGGGTGGCACAGCGGACCCGCCAACGTCCAGCCCGGTGTCGGCGCGCCGGGTGCGTCCGTCAGCACCCGGGGCCCGATCACCTCCTCGTGCCCCAGGCCCGACATGCCGCCCAGGTGGTGCACGCCGCTGTCCAGCACGGCGATGCGCCTGCCACCGGACCGCTTCACGTCCAGCACCGTGCAGACCAGGGTGCCGCAGGCGGTGGCCAGGTAGCGCCCCGACTCGAACGCGATCCGCGGCGCACCCGCCCGCCAGCCCGGCACGGTGCGGTCGAACAGGTCGCCCAGCCGCTCGCGGAGGGTGCCGAGGTCCGGCAGCGGGCCCGGCTGGGCGTAGGGCGCGCCGAACCCGCCGCCCAGGTCCAGGAAGGCGAGGTCGCGGCCGAGCGCGGCGCGGACCGCACCCGCCGCGGCCACCGCGTGCTCGAACACCCCGAGCAGGGCCTCCTCGGTGCCGAGGTTGCTGCCCATGTACAGGTGCGCGCCCACGACGGTCACGCGGGCCCGGTCGGCGAAGGCGTCCGGGTCCGACACCACCCACCCCAGGTCGACGCCGAACTTCGACGCGCCCCCGGTCATCGCCAGCCCGACACCGCGCGGCGGGTCGGGCTGGTTGACCCGCAGCACGGCGTCGAGCCGGGTGCGCGAGGTGGAGCCGACCCGGTCGAGCTGGTCGAGCGCGGTGGGCGAGTCGACCGAGAACAGCCGGACACCCCGGTCGACGGCGAAGCGCACGTCCTCCTCGCGCTTGCCCGGCCCGGTGTAGACGACCTCGGCCGGGGCGAAGCCCGCCGCCAGCGCCGAGACCAGCTCGCCGGGCGAGCTGACCTCAGCCCGGCAACCCGCACGGGCCAGTTCGCCGAGGACAGCGGGGTGGGCGTTCGCCTTCAGCGAGTAGAACAGCGGGCTGCCCTCGGGCAGCGCGGCTCTCAGCCGCCGGTGCGCGCGGCGCACCTCGGCCAGTTCGTAGGTGTAGTAAGGCGTCTCGACCGGTCGCACGACTTCCCCCCTCGTTCGAGTCCACTCCGGGTGCTCACGCCACGGCGGCGGCCGCCAGCGCGTCGAACTCGGCCGGCACGGCATCGGCCAGCCCGCGCAGGTCCGGGACCAGGTTCGCGGCCGCCGTGAGGCACACCTCGAACCGGTCGTCGGCGGACACCGCGGCGGCGAACAACCCGGTGCCGTGGCAGAGGCTGCCCGCGCCGTGCAGCGAACGCAGCCGTTCCCCCAGCAGGTACCGCGGCCCGTCCGGGCCGCGGACGTTCGACGCCACCACGCTGTAGGGCGGGCGCGGCAGCAGGTGCCCCGCGCCGACGGCGTGCGCCGCGGCGAGCGGTCCGGTGACCACGGCGGCCAGGCGCGCGAGCACCGGGCGGGGCAACCGGGCCAGCGCGCCCTTCGCCGCCCCGCTGCCCGCGCGGACCGCGTCGAGCCGGGCCACCGGGTCGGCCACGGCGGTGCCGAGACCCATCACGGTCATGGTGAAGGTGTTCGCCGCGGCGGTGTCGCCGGTGGCCCGCAGGGAGACCGGGACCCCGGCGGTCAGGTCGAACCGGGGCAGGGCCGCGTGGTCGAGCAGGTACGAGCGCAGCGCCCCGCCGAGAACGGCCAGGTACACCTCGTTGACCGTCGCACCGGTGGCCGAGGCCACCCCGCGCACGGCGGCCAGGGGCAGCACCCGCGACTCGACGAGCCGCTCGGGTCCGATCGAGCCGTTGAGGAGCGTCGCGGGCACCCCGTACGGAACCGGTCCGCCGCGCACCGCGTCGACCAGCGTGCGCGCCGCCAGGGGACCCGCCCGCCACAGCGGCGGGGGTCGTGGTGCGGGACCCGCCGGGGCCGGGTCGGCGAAGACCCAGGGTGGTCCGCCGCCCTCGTCGTCCCGGCGCTCGCCCAGCATCCGGTCGAGCCGCGCCAGGAAGCCGTGCCCGTCGGTGAGCGCGTGGTGCACCTTGAACAGCAGCACCACCTCCCGGCCACCCGGGATCACGTGTGCCTCCCACAGCGGTCGCGCGGGGTCCAGCGGGGTGGAGTGCACCCGCGCGACCGCGTCGGCCGGCGTGCCCCCGGGCCGCGTCAGGCGGACGTGGTGGCCGCGATCGACGGCGGCGTCCGGCGTCGTCTCCCAGCCCCCGGTGCGCGCCGGGAGCACGCCGCGCCGAGGACGTGAGGTGAACGGCGCGACCACCGGCCCCGCCGCGCGCAGGCGGTCGACCAGCCGCCGGGCGAACCCCTCCGGGGAGCCCGACGGCTCGAACCGGCACACCACGCCGAAGTGCTGGGCGGTGCGCGGCGAGTCGAACGCCAGGAAGGAGCGTTCGGCGGCGCTCGGAGCGCGCCGTTCCCCGTGCCGCATCGCGTTCTCCCCCGGGTGTTCGGTGGTGGGGCGGTCAGCCCGCGTCCGGCTCCGCGCCGGCCCTGGGCACCCAGCCCCGGTCGGCGCCGAGGTGGATCAGGGTGCGCGCGTAGGCGCCCAGTTCGGCCGACGCCTCGCCGATGACGGCCTTGCGGCGCAGCACGTCGGCCTCCGTGACCCCGGGCGTCCGCCAGGTGCCGCCCCTGTTGTTGAAGTTGAGCAGCAGCGGCTGCAACCGGTCCATGGCCTTCGCGAACCGCGCCTCCGGGGTCTGCCTGGCCTCGAACTCGTCCCACAGCGCGCGGAAGCGCACCGCCTGGTCGTCGGGCAGCAGCGCGAACAGCCGGTCGGCCGCCGCCTGCTCGCGGGCCTCCTGGTCCTGCCGGGCCTCGTCGTCGTAGAGGAAGGTGTCGCCGGCGTAGACCTCCACGAGGTCGTGCAGCAGCACCAGTTCGACCGTGTGGCCGACGTCGATCGGGTCGTCGGCGTACTCGGCGAGGATCGGCACCATCATCGCCAGGTGCCAGGAGTGCTCGGCGTCGTTCTCCAGCCGGTCGTCGGCCACCAGCGGGCTGCGCCGCAGCACGGTCTTGAGCTTGTCGATCTCGACGATGAACCTGATCTGCGCGGCCAGCCGCTCGGGCACGCCGTCGGGCTGCTCCACGTGTTCGAGCAGCGGGCGTTCTTCCTGGGTCGTCATGGGGTCCTCCCCGGTCGTCGTGCCACGGTCCGTCGGGTCGCCGGTCGTGCGGGCTCTTGTCGTGCCGGTTCTCATCGGGCCGCGGTCAGGTCCAGTACTGCACGGCCACGCTGACCGCCAGCAGCGCGGTGATCACCAGCAGCGTCGCGCCCGGTCCGCGCCTGCCGACCGCGCAGGCCACCAGGTGCGCCAGCAGGCCCGCGAGGAGCGCCTGGTCGAGCGCCGAGGTCAGCAGCGTCACCACCGCCATCACCCCGACCACGACCGGCGTCGCGGGCGACCGGCCGCGCAGCTCGGCCGGTTTCGGCAGGGTGCCGAGCGCGACGTACAGCAGCGCGCCGCCGGCCGCGACCGCCGGTATCCACGTCAGCACCGGGGCCAGCACCAGGCAGGCCAGCAGCAGCACGCCCGTGGTGACCGCCGCCAGCCCGGTGCGCGCGCCCGCCCGGATGCCGACGCCGCTCTCGACGAAGGTCACGAAGCTGGTCGAGCCGACCACCGCGCCGCCTACCGTGGCCAGGCTGTCGACCTGGAGGGCCCGCCGGATGCCCGGCACCTCGCCGTCGCGCTGGATCGCGGTGTTGGCCGACAGGCCCACCATCTTCGCCACGCTGCCGAAGAAGTCGAGCGCGAACAGGACCAGCACCACGCCCCACGCGGCGGGCTCCACGACGGCGCCCAGGTCGAGCGCGAACAGCGCGGCGGTCCCCTCCCCCGCCTTCGGCGGGTCGGCGCGGACCCCGGCGAGCGCGCAGTACACCGCGGCGGCGGCGATGGCCACCAGCACCGCGGCCCGCACCTTCAGCGCCCGCAGCAGGCAGGCCACGCCGAACCCGATGCCGAGGGCGATGGCGCCGGGGCTGGCCAGCACGCCGGGCCAGTCGCCGCCGACCAGGCCGCCGACGGTGAGGCCGACCACGCCGATGAAGATCCCGACGCAGGCCACCAGCCCGGTGCGCACGTCGGCGGGGATGGCCTCGACGACCCTCGCCCGCCAGCCGAGCGCGGTGACGGCGACCATCAGCACCCCGGAGCAGAACACCAGGCCGAGGGCCTGCTGCCAGCTGAACCCCCGGGTGCCGATCACCGAGAACACGACCAGCGCGTTGATCTCCATGCCCGGCGCCACCGCGAACGGCAGCCGTGCCCACAGCCCCACCGCCAGCGTCGCCAGCCCCGCGACGAGGGCGGTGGCGGTGAACGCGGCGGCCCACGGGACGCCGCCCTCGGCGAGGACGGCGGGGTTCACCAGCACGATGTAGGACATCGCCAGGAACGTCGACACCCCGCCGAGCACCTCGACGCGGACCGTCGAGCCCCTCTCCCGCAGCCCGAACGCGCGGTCCACCCGGTCGTGCAGCCGCACCTGGGTCATGCCCGTGCCCCCGGACCGGGTACCGGGCGCCGGAACACGGTGGCGGCCACCGGCAGCGTCAGGAGCGCGATGACGACCGTCGCGGTGTAGGCCAGGCCGAGGCTCGTGGCGGTGGGCTCGCCGCCGTGCACCCACACCAGCAGCGCGAGCCCGACGGCGCCGCCGGTGTACTGCGCGGCGGTGATCATGGCGCTGCCGGTGCCCTCGGCCGTGGCGGGCAGGTCGCGGGTCCCGGCGATGAACATCCCGGTGAACGCGATGCCCTGCCCGATGCCGCTGACCAGCAGCCCCGGCAGCACGCCGAGCCAGTAGCCGCCGACGAGCGTGCCCGCGGCGAGCGCGGCGAGCCCCACCGCTCCGATCCCGAACGCGACACCGAGCAGCCGGGCCGGCGACCACCGCCCCGCGAGCCGCCCGGCCAGCGCGTTGCCGATCGCGATGGTCAGCGCCAGCGGCAGGAACCCGATGCCCGACGCGAGCGCGCCGAGGCCGAGTTCGCGTTGCAGGTAGAGCGTCACCAGGTAGAACTCCGCGCCCAGGCTGGCCATGAACAGCGCGGCGATCAGGCACGCGCCGCGCAGGGACCCGGTGCGCAGCAGGCCGGCCGGGATCAGCGGGTCGTCGCTGCGCACCTGCAACAGCACGAACACCGCCCCCAGCAGCACGGCCGCGCCCACCGACACCAGCACCACCCAGGTCCTCGGCGAGTCCAGGGCCAGCTCGGTGAACGCCATGCTCACCCCGCTCACGACCGCCGTGGCCAGCGCCGCGCTCGGCAGGTTCACCCTGCGCCCGGCCCTGGCCGCCCTGCTGCGCGACGCGGCCCCACCCGCCAGCACCACGCACACCAGCGCGACCGGCAGCGTGATCCAGAAGATCCACGCCCACGACGCCACCGCCAGCAGCGCCCCGCCGACGACCACACCCAGCGCGAGCCCCATCGCCCCCGTGGTGCCCCACACCGCGACCGCCCGGTCGCGCTCGGGCCCGGAGGGGTAGTTGGCGTGCAGCAACCCCAACGTCGCCGGGGCCAGCAGCGCCGCGCCGATGCCCTGCGCGGCCCGGCACACCATGAGCACGGTCCCGTCCGGCGCGAACCCCGCCACCACGGCCGCGCCGGTGAACAGCGCCTGCGCGACCAGGAACACCCGCCCCGCCCCGAAGACGTCCACCAGTCGCCCGCCCAGCAGCAGGAAGCCCGCGAAGAACACCCCGTAGGCGCTCACCACCCACTGCAACGTCACCGCGCTGAACGCGAGTGCGTCCCCGATCGTCGGCAGCGCCACGTAGATGATGGAGAAGTCCAGCGCCACCAGCAGTTGCGACAGCGCCAACCCGGCGAGCAACCGCGCCTTGCCCGTCCCGCTGCCGGGTGCCCCGCCGAACCTCCCGGCCCTCCCCGTCCCCGATCGCCCGCCCGTGCCCGATCCCTCACGCGTGTCCACGCCGGTCACCCCAGCCCCTGTTCTCGCACGACCAAGCCCTCCAGCGGCCCGATCTCCACACGGTTGGCGATGGGCCGGCTACGCACGGTATACATCACGGGCGCCCACCGGCGGTTGGCGGGCAGGTCGAACCCGACCGCCCCGTCGCCGAAGTTCAGCAGCACCAGCACCTCCGGCTCGCCGGGCAACACCCGCCGGTACGCGAGCACGTCCCCGAGCGCGGTGCCCGCGGACCCGGTGCCCGCGGACCCGGTGTCGACGAACTCCAGCGACCCCTCGCGCACCACCCGGGAGCCCGCCCTGAACCGGCCGAGCGCCCTCGTCAGCGCGAGGGTCGAACCCGGGTCGGCGTCCTGCGCGGCGACGCTCGCCGCGACGGGGAACGGCAGCCACGGCTCGCCGGTGGTGAACCCCCGGCCCGGCTCGTCGGTCCACGGCACGGGGGCCCGAGCGGGGTCACGGCCCAGGTCCGGGTGCACCAGCGCCCACGGGTCGCGCACCTGCCCCGGGGCGGTCTCCGCGTCCGGCAGGCCCAGTTCGTCGCCGTAGTACAGCACCGCCGCACCGGGCAGGGTCAGCAGCAGCACCACGAGCAGCCGCGCCCGGTCCGCGCCGAACCGGCTGACCACCCGGCGCTCGTCGTGGTTGCCCAGCACCCAGCACGGCACCGCCCCGGCGGGCACGGCGGCCAGCGCGTCGACCACCACCGCGCGCACGCCCTCGGCGGTCGGCCGGCAGGCGAGCAGGCCGAACGCGAAGGGCAGGTGGATGCCGTCGAGGTCGCGGCCGTAGTAGGCCGCCCACCGCGCCGGGTCCCGCTCGTGCACCTCGCCGAGCACGACGCGGTCACCGGGGTAGCCGTCGACCAGCGCCCGCAGGGCCCGGTACCAGTCGTGCGCGTCGGGGTGCCCCGCGTCGTGCACGTGCGCCTGCGAGTCGTACTCCGCCAGCGGCCGGTGCATGGCCAGGGCGCCGGGCGGGGCCGGCGGGTTGTCGCGCAGCCCGGGGTCCTTGCCGATGGCCGCCGCGCAGTCCACCCGCAGCCCGTCGACGCCCAGGTCGAGCCAGAACCGCACCACGTCGGCCATCGCCGCGCGCACCTCGGGGTTGCGCCAGTCCAGGTCGGGCATCTGCGGCAGGAACGAGTGCAGGTAGTACTGGCCGGTGCGCTCGTCGAGCGTCCACGCGGGGCCCCCGAAGGTGCCCAACCAGTTGTTCGGCGGCCCGCCACCGGGTGCCGGGTCGCGCCAGTGGTACCACTTCCGCTGCGGATCGGCGCGCGACGAGCGGCTCGCGGTGAACCACGGGTGCAGGTCGGAGGTGTGGTTCGGCACGAAGTCCACGAGCACCCGCAGGCCCAGGGCGTGCGCGTCGGCCAGCAACCGCCGGAACCCGGCGAGGTCGCCGAAGAGGGGGTCGACCGAGGTGTGGTCGGCCACGTCGTAGCCGAAGTCGCGCATCGGCGAGGAGTAGACCGGCGACAGCCACAGCGCGTCCGCGCCCAGGCCCGCGATGTGGTCGAGCCTGCCGGTGAGGCCGTCGAGGTCGCCGACGCCGTCGCCGTCGGAGTCGGCGAAGCTGCGCGGGTACACGTGGTAGACCAGGGCCGACCGCCACCAGGGGGACCGCGGCTCAGGTGACCCAGGAACCGTCCTCCATACGCCGGATCCAGTCGGTGGCGACGATGGCGTAGATGGGGTCACCGGCGAGCGCGTCCTCTCTTCGGCATGCCTCGACGTACTTGATCGCGTGCGGGTCGCCGGTGGCGATGGCCCGGTCGGTCAGGGTGGCGTAGTCGATCGACGAGACGAGCGACTCGGGCTCGCGGTAGCCGGTGCCGTAGGCCGCGCGGATGGCCGCGGTGAACTGCCAGGCGGCGGCCACGCTGTCCCAGTGCAGCTCGGCGGGCAGGTGCGGCAGCACCAGCCGCACCGCGGCCGGGGCGGTCAGGGCGTGCACGAAGCCCATGTACTTGCGGTGCTCGTCGGTCAGGTACGCGTGCGCGGCCAGGTTGGTGATCATGCTCAGCGCCCGCTGCGGGTCCTCGGGCCGGGCCGTCGCGTCGACCACTCGGCCGAACTCCGGCAGCAGGTCCAGCGCCTCCAGCCGAATCCGGAAGATCTCGCCGATGCCCTGGTCTGCCAGCAGCCTGGGCACCGAGTCCCACGCCTGCCGCAGCTCCCGCTCGCCCGCGAACCGCTGGGTGCCGGGCACCTGCTGGAAGCGCGCGGCCCAGTAGCCCAGTCCCCTGGCCAGCTCCTCCACCCGGCCGGGAGTCTCGGCCGAGGCCAGGGCGCGCACGGCGTGCCCGGTGCGGATGACCCCGTGCCCGCCGCCCGCGGGCAGGCCGGGCAGCAGGCGGGGCCACCACGCGGCCAGCACCTCGCGCCACGGCGCCTCGGCGAGCCGGGCCCGGAAGAAGGCGTTCCAGTCGCCCAGCAGCCGCATGTTGCCCAGCGCGGGCCGCCAGGTGGCCTCGTCGATGGTCACCGAGGGCACGGGCGCGTCCCGGTAGAGCATCGGCCGGTAGTCGTTGACGAACCTCCCCACCGCCTCCGGCCTGCCCAGCGCCACCAGCGCCTCGGCGGCCATCGGGCCGTGGTTGCTGACACCGGGACCCCACTCCGGGCCGCAGTCGGCCAGGTAGTCCAGCGCGTCGTCGAGCGCACCGACGGATGTGTCCCCTTCGGTCCTGTCCGGTGCCGTCACGGCGTGCCTCCCGCGCTCAGTCCGCTGATGGTGTCGCCCACGTCGCCGAGCACCAGCCGGTCGGGGTCGTGCTCGTCGTGGGCGTAGAAGCTGCTGTCGAGCACCCCGGACACCACCCCGACCACGACCTGAGTCCGCAGGCCGAGCAGTTCGCCGTAGCGCAGGATCGAGCGCGCCCCCGCCGCGGTGGACTGCGCGGTCAGCAGGGTGACCCGCTCGACGCCCCGGGGCAGCGCCTGCATCAGCGCCATCACGGTGGCCCCGCTGGCGACCACGCCGTCGATGATGGCGCAGTGCCGGTACGGGGTCTCCCCGGGCAGCGCGCTCATCCCCACCAGGATGCCGCCGTCGAGCGAGATCCGCTTCGCCGACGGGGTGAGCGACCGCCCCCGGGGCAGCGCCCCCAGGTCCTCCGCGAGCTGGCGGCCCTCGCGCTCCGGGCCGACGCACAACACCTCGCCCCCGGTCACGTCCCGGGCCCGCAGCGGCAGCTTGCGGTAGAGGCGCAGCAGCGCGTCGCGGTAGGAGGTGCGGTCGGCCAGGGTCAGCTCCGGCAGGTTCGCGATCGCGGTCGCCTCGGCCAGGTCGTCGACGGCGGACGGGTCGTCGTCGGCCGCGACCAGCAGCCCACCGGTCACCGGGTGTCGCGCCAGCGCGGCCAGCAACCCGGGGGTGAAGTGGGTGAACGTGGCGAACTCGTGCCCGAAGCGCAGCCGGTACGGCTCCGCCGCGGCGAGCCACGCCCAGGGTGCGTCCTGAGCGGTGTGGTGCTCGGCGAGCCGCTCCGCGACGAGGTGGTCGGCCACGGTGTCGATCATGTCCTCGGCCATCGGCTCACGCCAGCCCTTCGAGGGTGCCCACGAGCAGGTCCCAGAACCGGGGCGCGTCCAGTTCGAGCGCGACCTCGGCGTTGGGCGCCCGTTCGGTGACCCCGAGCAGGTCGATCACCGTGGCGCCCCTCGTGTACTGCCCGTGCACCTCGACCACCACGTTGGCCCGCCGGCAGCGCACCAGGTCCGGGTCGATGAGCAGGGCGACGGCCACCGGGTCGTGCAGCGGCGGGTCGGGCATCTGCCAGATGCCGTCGTAGGCGCCGGAGCGGAACCGCAGCAGCGCCTCGCAGACGTCCCCGAGCCGGGGCACCGCGCTGATCCGCGCCAGCACGTCCCGGGTGACCAGCGCCTGGTGGGTGACGTTGAGGCCGACGTAGGTGATAGGGACGCCGGCGGCGAGCACGACCGCCGCCGCCTCCGGGTCGAACAGCACGTTGGCCTCGGAGTAGGGCAGGAAGTTGCCCCGGGTGGTGGAGCCCGCCATGCACACGATCTCCTTGATCGCGGGCTTGAGGTGCGGCGCGGTGGTGAGCAGCGCGGCCACGTTGGTCTGCGGGCCGACCGCCACGATGGTGACCGGTTCCGGCGCCGCCGTGAGCACCTGCGCCATCAGCTCCACGGCGTGCCTCGGGTCCTGAGGCACGGTGGGCTCGTCGAACTCCCAGCCGTCGAGGCCGGAGTCGCCGTGCACGTCGCCGCCGCCGTAGCGGTCGCCCTCGCCGTGGCCGGTGCCGCCGAGCAGCGGGGCGCCGTGGCCCTGCGCGACCGGCACGCCGTGCACCTTCGCCAGGCTCAGCACCCGGCGGGCGTTCAGGGTCGACTTCTCCACCACCTGGTTGCCCGCCACGGTGGTCACCGCGAGCAGGTCGATCCGGTCGCTGCCCGCGGCCAGCAGGATGGCGAAGGTGTCGTCGTGGCCCGGATCGCAGTCCAGGATGATCGGGATCGGCATCAGGGTCCTCCCGTAATCGCCTTGTAGAAGTCCAGGTGCCGCGCCCCCGCCGTGGCGAACCCGGTGAGCAACCGCCCGGCCAGGTCGCGGTCGGCCACGGTGGTGGCCGGGGCGGGGTCCGTGACCGCCGAGGCCAGCGCCTCGGTCAGGGCCGCCTGGTCGCCGGAGGGCACCAGGGTCGCCGCCGAGTAGTCGGCCAGCAGCGCGGGCAGGTTGCCCGAGTCGCTGGCCACCACCGGTTTACCGCAGATCACGGCCTGGGCGACGGCCAGCGAGAACGGCTCGCCGTGGGCGCCCCGGTCGGCCGTCGGGTGGGTCACGACGTCCGCGGCCGCGATCGCCGCCCAGCTCTGGGCCGGGGAGTAGTGGGTGAACTCGATCGACCCGCGCGCCCGCCACAGCGCCACCTCGTCGAGCAGCGACCGCGGGATGTTGCTGGGCCACAGCAGGTGCCGGGTGCCCGCGTGCACGAAACCCAGGTCCGCCACGCCCCGCCGCAGCAGGGTCACCACGGCGCGCAGGGTCAGGTCCGAGCCCTTCCACGTGGTCAGCCTGGTCGGCTGGAGCACGGTGACCGCCCCGGGCCTCGGCAGCCGGTAGTCGGTGTCCACCCGGTCGAGGGCGAGCGGCAGCACCGTCGTGCCGACCCCGGGCACGTGCGCGGCCACTTCCCCGGCGACGAACGCCGAGTGCACGACGTACTCCGGGGCGAGCCCGGCGAGGAACGCCCACTGCGCGTCGTCGGCGTCGATGTTGTGCAGGTCGAACACCAGCCGGGTGTCGCGGCCCCGGAGCCGCCCCGCCACCTCGGCGGCCACCTCCGGCTTGTGCCACTGCGGGTTGTGCAGGTGCGCCACGTCCGCCTCCGCGAGCCGGTCGACGAGGTCCGCCAGCTCCGCCTCGGTCGGGGTGGTGCCGATCGCCAACGCCGGGTGGTACCCGCCCGCGTCCGGGTCCGGGGTGCCCGAGAGCAGCCCCGCGTCGACCCCGAGCGCGCCGAGCTGGCGGACCACCGAGGCGCAGTGCGCCTCCACGCCGCCGGTGGTCGGCAGCGCGGTCCAGTGCGCGTGCAGCACCCGCATCAGGAACCGCCCCGCGCGTCCTCGGCGACCCGGAAACCCATGGCGTACAACGACCTCGGGTACGGACCGTGCCTGCGCTGGTTGCGGGCCAGGTCGCGGAACCGGTTGAACGCACCGCCCCTGGCGATGCGGTAGTGGCCCATCCGCCGAAACAGGTCGTCGTGCACCAGTTCGCCGCCGGGGTACGCCTGGTAGCGGTCGGAGACGTACTCCTCCACGTTGCCCGCCATGTCCACCGCCCCGCACCACGACCGGCCCGCGGGGAAGGCGCCGACCGGGGTCGTGCCGAGCAGACCGGTCTCCAGCGTGTTCGCGTGGTCCTCCGCCCACTCCGCGCCCCACGGGTAGCGCGTGCCCGAGGAGCCGCCCGCGGCGTACTCCCACTCCGGTTCGGTGGGCAGCCGGAACGGGCGCCCGGTGCGCGCGGCGAGCCACGCCGCGTACCGGTCCGCCGCCTCCGGGGTCACGGTGTACACGGGGTGGTTGGCCACCGCCGGGTGGAACCGGCCGTAGAGCCAGGCGCTGGGCAGTTCGTGCTCGCCGGTGTCGGTGAGGAATTCGGCGTACTCGGCGTTGGTCACCGGGTACCGCGCGACCCGGAACGCGGGGACGTGCCGGTGGTGGCGGGGGCACTCCTTGGCGATCCAGTCCCGCCGGACGCCGAACCGCTCGCTGTCGCGGTGCAGCTCGTCCACATCGGACGGCTCCGTGCCCAGCGCCGCGGTGCCGGTGGGCACGTCCAGCATGGCGGGGGCCAGGGTCGGGGTGCGCGGGTCGCCGTGCAGGGCCAGCAGCGCGCCCGCGGCGAGCCTGCGCTCCAGGGGCAGCGACCCGTCCTCCACCCGGGACGCCAGGTCCGCCGGCCCGGCGCCGAGGTCGTCGGGGACCGGGCGCACGCGCTCGGCCCTCGGCGGCAGGTAGTGGTCGGGCAGCCCCATCGCCGCCCGGTCGGTCAGCGCGTTGACGTCCGCGTCGACCAGCGCGACCGCGCCGATCCGGGCCCGCGCGGTGGCGGTCTCGGCCGGGGTGTCCTCAGGCATGCGCGTCCTCCGGGGTCCTCGCCGCGCCGGGGCGCAGCACCACTCTCACGTCCTCGCCGATCAGGTCCACGCCGTCCACCCGCAACCGCCGGACCTGTCCCATCCCGGTGACGCCGATGTCGCCGAGCACGCCGGGTCCCGAGCCGAGCAGCGCCGGGGCCAGGTAGGCCACGACCCGGTCGACCAGACCGGCCGCGACGAACCCCGCCGCCAGCGCCGCCCCGCCCTCCACCAGCACCGAGCGGACGTCCCGCGCGTACAGCCCGGTCAGCAGGGCGGCCAGGTCCAGACCCCCGGGCGTCCGGGGCAGCCGGATGACGTCGACCCCGGGCAGACCGGGGTCGGGGGCGTCGCGGTCCATGGCCACCAGCGTCGGGGCGCTGCCGTCGAGCACCCGCGCCCCGGGCGGCACGCGACCGTCGGAGACCACCACCACCCGCACCGGCGGGGTGCCGCCGACGCCGTGCCGGAGGCCCAGCTGCGGGTCGTCGGCGCGCAGCGTGCCCGCGCCCACGACCACCGCGTCGTGCGCCGCGCGCAGGGCGTGCGCGTCACGCCGGGCCGCCCCGGCGGTGATCCACCGCGACGACCCGTCGGCCGCCGCGCTGCGGCCGTCGAGCGTCCCGGCGAACTTCCAGGTCACGAAGGGCCTGCCGGTGCGGACCGCGGTCAGCCACATCTCGTTGCCGCGCTCGGCCTCGGCGCGCAGCACCCCGCCGAGCACCCGCACCCCGGCGTCGCGCAGCCGTCGCGCGCCGCCCGCCGCGGCGGCGTTCGGGTCCGGCACGGCGTAGACGACCGCGGCGATCCCCGCCGCGAGCAGGGCGTCCGCGCACGGCCCGGTGCGGCCGGTGTGCGCGCAGGGCTCCAGGGTGACGACCGCGGTGCCGCCGAGGGCGCGCGGACCCGCCGCCGCCAGCGCCACCACCTCCGCGTGCGGGCCACCGGCCACCGCGTGGTGCCCGGTGCCCGCGACCGCGCCGTCGCGGTCGAGCACGACGCACCCGACCACCGGGTTCGGGCTGGTGCGGCCCAGGGCGAGCCCCGCCAGCCCGATCGCCGTGCGCATCGCCGCGTCGAACCGGGTGTCGCGTTCGGACATCTACAGCGCCACCGGGTAGACCCGGCCGTCGTAGGAGCCCGCCAGGAACCGGCCGCCCTCCGCGTCGTAGGCCAGCGAGGAGATCCCCGCGGTCGTCGGCCGCGAGGTGGGCAGCCACTCGCGCGCGGTCCGGTCGTAGACCGCCACCAGACCGGCGTAGCCCGCGGTGGCCACGTACCGGCCGTCGTCGGAGGCGCTGACGCACTTGATGGAGTTCGGGTGCGGCGAGTCGATGACCTCCGCGGTGCGGTCCGGGGACCAGATGCGCAGCTTCAGGTCCCGGCTGACACTGGCGAAGTACCCACCGCCCAGCCCGGCGCAGCCGTTGGCGATCCGGTCGTGCGCTTCGTCGACGGTCTCCACCGCCTCCAGGGTGGAGATCCGGTACCAGGTGGCGCTGGCGTCGGCGGCGACGGCGAACAGGTAGTCGCCGGAGACCGCCACGCCCTTGACCGCGTTGCCGTTGAGCGGCAGGTCGCGCACGTACTCGGCCACCCCGGGTTCGGGCACCCGGAACAGCAGGCCCTCACCGGTGTAAGCGCCCACCACCACGTACGGGACGCCGTCGCGCTCGAACGCCGCGCCGCAGTTCAGCGGCGACCGGTGCTGGTGCAGTTCGGCGCCGGTGAGCCCGTCGAACACCTTGCCGAGCTGCCCGCCGGTGAACAGCAGACCCGGTGCGGGGGTCAGGAAGTTGCACAGGCTGCCGGTGGTGGCCACCTCGGCGCCGTCGCGCCACACGATGCCCGCGTCGCCGATCGTCAGCACGGTGCCGCCCGGCTCGGCCAGCACCGAGTTGACACCGTAGGTGGGCTCGATCGGCTCGTCCTCCCAGACCTCCGCCACGTAGTCGTAGGTGCGGTACGTGGACCCGAAGGTGGCGAACACCAGCGACGAGTCCCCGGCGAACGCGCAGGAGCGCGGCCAGACGTCGGCGGGCAGGCCGGTGGTCGCGGTGGCGGTGGGCAGGTCGCCGGAGACGTCCCACAGCCGCATCGTGCGGTCGTAGCTCAGGCTCACCAGCAGCCCGCGGGCGTTGTCGAGGACCAGGCGCTTGATACCCGCCCCGTGGGCCGGGATCACCGTCCGGTCCGCGCCGCGCACGACGATCACCTCGCCGTTGTCGTTGCCCGCGAAGATGGTGCCGTCGGCGGAGATCGCGACCGTGTCGGTCTCCACGCCCGCCATGTCGAGGTCGGCCAGCAGCTCGCCGGAGGGCACCGCCCAGCGCTTGATCGTGCCGTCGTCGCTGGAGGAGATCAGCTCGTCGGTACCGCGCGCCCACTCCACGGAGATGACGTCGGCGGTGTGGCCCGTCATCGTGCTCACCAGGGCGCCGGAGAAGTCGTACACCCGCACCCGGTGGTCGCGGGACGCGGTCGCCACCCACTCCTTCGCCGGGTGGAAGACCGACATCTCGACGTCGTCGTCCTGCTCGGCGAACACCGCCACCAACCGCAGGTCGGGTACGGTCCACAGCCGCGCGCCGTAGTCCGACGACGACGTCAGCGCGTACCGGCCGTCCGGGGAGAACGACGCCTGGTTCGCGAGGTGGTCGTGCCAGCTGCGGGCGATCGGCCGCTTGTCGGACTGCCGCCACAGGATGACCTGGTTGTCGTACCCGGCGGTGAGCACGTAGGAATCCCGGTACGCGGCCACCCCGCTGATCGGTCCCCGGTGCTGGATCATGACAATTCCTCCACGTCGAGAATCTGGTGGCCCGCGATTTCGATCTTCGCCCGCAGGTAACCACGGTTGACCTCGTTCACGTACACCCCGGTCGGCACGCGCTCGACCACGTCCACGCCGTTGCGACGCAGTTGTGCCGCCTTGTCCGGGTTGTTGCTGAGGAGCCTGATCGAATCGATGCCGAGCGCGGACAACATCTGCGCGGCGCAGGTGTAGTCGCGGGGGTCGTCGGCGAAGTCCAATTCCCGGTTCGCCCGGAACGTGTCCATCCCTGAATCCTGCAACCGGTAGGCGTCCAACTTGTTGTAGAGGCCGATCCCGCGCCCTTCCTGGCGCAGGTAGAGGATCACGCCGCCATCGCGCATCACCCCCATCGCCTCGTGCAGCTGCGGCCCGCAGTCGCACCGAGCCGACCCGAACACGTCGCCGGTCAGGCACTCCGAGTGCAGCCTGACCAGCGGAATCCCCTGCCAACCCGGAAAGACCAGCGCCAGGTGCTCCAGCCCGTCGACCAGCCCGCCGAAAGTCGCCACGTCCGCGCCCAGCCACGTCCCCTGCTGCCCGACCCGGATGGGGATCCGCACCATCCGCCGGACGGTCGCCACCTGCCCGACCAGTGTCCGCCTCCCGGCGGGTTCTCCGCCGTCGGCGTTTGCGCTCATTTTTCCTCCACACCGTGCAGGCGGTCTGCACAGCACCGCCGAGTCGCCTTCAGGAGAATTTGCAAAGCGTGAACCCTCGTCACGTAGAATGATCGGATTCGACGTGAGGTGGATATGAGCTGCGCCCGCACGACCCGTGTGACCGCCCCAACCCGCGGACCGGAAAGCCCGTCGGCGACGCTACCCAACAACACCCTCGACAAGCAACGACAAGGGCGTGCAACCGGTTAAAAGGTGACAACTTCCCGGAGCCGCCCTTGCGCCGATCGGGCAGGGGAGCAACCTCCGTGAACACTTTCCGGCCCCCCGCCACGACCACCACCAGCGCCGATCCCGTCGCACGCCCACAGGTCGGTTGTCTCGTGCCGACGCACACCAACTACTCCCCGGTGCCCAACGGCGCCACGAACTCACCCGCACAGCCCACGCGCCGCTCTGTTCGGGTGAACCTCGACCCGCGTCCGTCGCCGAGTCGGTGTCACCGGTCGCCGTCGACCGCCATCCGCCGAAAGTGTCCACAATGGATACTCACAGCACACCACCGGTCACCCCGAGGCCGCCTCGGCACCCGGGACACCGCTCGGCGACATGCCCGAGCACCGTGTTCATAGGCTTGACGACCCGGCGGCGTCCCCCGGGTCGTCCGACCAGGTGTAGTCGGGTGGGCGGTAGCCGGCGAAGCGGTCCAGCAGGCGGTCCAGGTCGTCGTCGACCAGCAGCATGTCCCGGTAGGGCCGCTTGAGGAAACCCTCGGCGACCATGTGGTCGAGCATGGCGAGCATCGGGTCGAAGAAGCCCGCCACGTTGAGCACCCCGACCGGTTTGGCGTGCACCTTCAACTGGGCCCACGTCCAGGTCTCGAACAACTCGTCCAGGGTGCCCGCACCACCGGGCAACGCCAGCACCGCGTCCGACAGGGCGGTCATCAACGCCTTGCGCTCGTGCAGCCCTCCCACCAGGTGCAGTTCGGTCAGGCCCTCGTGGGCGACCTCCCAGCCGACCAGCGCCTCGGGCAGCACGCCGACCACCCGGCCGCCGGCCGCCAGGGCGCCGTCGGCGAGCGCGCCCATCATGCCGACCCGGGCACCGCCGTAGACCACCTCGATCCCGCGCCGGGCCAGGATCGCCCCGACCTCGCGGGCCGAGGCCAGGTACCGGTCGCTCCCACCGGAGGAACCGCAGTACACGCACACACGCACGCCTCGAACCTAGAGGCACAACCCTCGAACGAGTGATGGCGACATACCCGATCAACCTGATTGGGTGAGGCACGTCCGTGTCGTCCCGGCCACCGACCCGGCTTCGAGGACGCACTGGCCATCCTCGACCACGCCTCCCACGATCACGCCGAGGTCGTCGCCGTGGGCAACGTGCCGGCACCCCGAGCCGCCGACACCGCCCTACGCGTCACAGCTGACAATCGACCCGAGGAGGGAGGGGTGGGGTGGCTTCACTCGGCGAGGTTCGACAACTGGTCGAACTGGGGCTCGGGAAGGCAGCTGATGCCATCACCGCATTGGAAGCGGTCGACCACCGGGACCAACCGCTGGTCATCAGGACGCGGCAGGATGTGGAAGAACTGCTCGACCACGTCAGCACCGCCTCCGCCACCCAGGCCGTGCCCTCCATGATCGAAATACGGCGGGCCGACGACCCCTGGGCCCACCAGGTCCTGCATGCCGGCATCGGGGCCGACCACGGGTTCGTCCGGGTCTCCGGAGACCCGGAATACCGCACGACCGTCGGCGACCCGACGGCCACGGGCGAGGTCGTGTTCGACTACATGGACAACGCCACCGAGGTCCCCGCACGCGAGATCGTCCCCCTGTCCACCGTCCGCAACATCCTGACCGCCTTCATCACCCACGATGGTGACATCCCGGCCGGATTCCCCGAGCTGCACACAGGCTCGACACCGACGACCACCTGATCATCGCCGAGTTGGGTGAAGACCCCTCCTCCGACGAGCCCGTTCCTGCTCAAGCCCGGCGACGTCCACCACGAGTTCGGCGAAGACGACGAGGCGCGCCCGGCATCGCTGTCTGAGCCGTGGGCGCTGTGGCGGCGGGATGCGGGGCAGATCCCGGGGCATATCGGTGACACCGGCGAGAACGGGCCGTACCCCGCGTCGGGTTCACTACCTTGGCCGTGGGAATGGAGGAGGGAGCGGTCCGGTGGTACAGCCGAATGAATCGTTGCGGGATGCGCGGCTGCGCACTCCTTCCGGGGTCATCCCCACCGAGCCGATGTCTCGGAGAGAGCTCGCCGAAGCGGTCAACACGTGGTTGTGGAGAGCGACGGGAAAGCGGTACAGCCTCGACGCGCACACCATCGCCCGTTACGAGCGCGGTGCCGTCCGGTGGCCGGGTGAGCACTACCGGGCCGGGCTGCGCCACGTGCTCGGTGTGGAAGCCGACGCCGAGCTCGGTTTCCGCACGACGAGCGTCGCCTCCGCTGCTTCGGACCGCCCGACGCTGGACCTGTCGCGTTTCGGCGCCGAGGTCGAGTTGGGCTCCGGTGCCAGGGAGTTCGTCGACCGGATCGTGGTCGATTCCCCTTCACCGACGAGCGTCGGCCGGGTCGACGTGGAGCAGGTTCGGGCGACCACGACCGCCCTGGCCGCGGTGGAGAACCTGTTCGGGGGTGCGCTGGCCGGTCAGGCGGCGGCTGCACACCTGAGGTGGAGTGCCGGGCTGGTGGACGCGAGGGCCGAGCAGGTGGTCAAGGAGGCGTTGTTCGAGGCCGTGGGCAACCTGGCCGGGGTCGTGGCGTTCTCGGCGTTCGACAGCGGCAACCACTCCGCCGCTGACGACTGCTTCAGGTTCGCGCTGTGGTGCGCGGGCCGGGGGCGGTCGTGGGCGCTGCGAGCCGCGACGTTGGCCGACATGGCACGACACGCCGCCTACCTGGGAAACGTGGACGACGCGTTGTCCCTGGTCGAACTGGCCCAAGTGCGTGCCGATCGCCTCTCCGGCACCGCCCAGGCGATGCTGTCCAGCCTGCGGGCCCGCAGGCTGGCCCAGTTGGGCCGGGTGGGCGAGGCAGTCGCCGAGGTGGACCGGGCCGACGCCCACTTCGCCGTGCGTCGCCCCGAAGAGGACCCGCCGTGGCTCGTCTACTACGACGACGCCGAGCACCAGGGCACCACCGGGCGGGCCTTGATCCCCGTCGCGATCGCCGAACGCGACCCGGGACACGCGGCCGAGCGACTCACCGCCGCGGTCCGCCTGCACGGCTCGAACTACCCCCGATCACGTGCCTTCTCCCGCATCAGGCTCGCGTCGTTGACCATGTCGGTGGGCGACCCGGTCGAAGCGGCCGTGATCGGCTGCCAGGCGCTCGGCGACGCCACGTCCCTCCGGTCCCGCAGGGTGGTCGGCGAACTGCGCGCGCTCGACGAGGCGGCACGCCGTCGAGCCGACGTGCCCGATGTCGCCGACCTGCGCCACGGGCTCACCGCGGTCTTGGGCGAACGCTGAGACAATCGCCCGCGTGACCGCAGCCGACCCGCGCACGACCACCGTCCTGGCCACCGCGGGCCGCCTGGCCGGTATCCGCACCACCGGGGCGGAACTGATCCGTGACGGCTCCAACGCACTCTTCCGCCTGCCCGACGGGGTGACAGCCCGCATCGGACCACCGGGCACCGAGGCCACCGCACACCACCAGATCGCGGTGGCCCGTTGGCTGGCCGAGCACCACGTTCCCGCGATCCACCCCATTGCCGAAGTCGACCAACCCGTCGTGGTCGAACGCCGACCGGTCACCTGGTGGTCCACCCTGCCCGAGCACCGCCACGCCACACCGGCCGAACTCGGCGCGACGCTGCGCACCCTGCACGCCCTCCAACCACCCGCTCATCCCCCGCTACCCGTGCTCGATCCCTTTCAGGGCTTGCACGACAGCATCTCGACCGCTTCCGCCCTGTCCGACGCGGACAGGACGTGGCTCGCCAACCACCTCGCCGGACTGCGCGACCAACACGCCGCCCTACCACCCGGCCTGCCCGTCACCGTCATCCACGGCGACGCCTGGCAAGGAAACCTCGCCGTCCCCGCCCACGGGCGCCCGGTTCTGCTGGACCTGGACACCATCAGCCTCGGCTCTCCAGAATGGGACCTCACCCCGCTCGCGGTCGACCACACGGACTTCGCCAGGATCACCCCTGCGGAGTACACCGCCTTCATCGACGCCTACGGCGGCTACGACGTCACCACCTGGCCTGGCTGTGCCACCCTGGCCTCACTCCACGAACTCCACTGGGTCTGCTTCCTGCTCCGCAAAGCCCCCACCGACACGACTGCTCGCGATGAACTCAACCACCGCTTGGCATGCCTGCGGGGCGACATCCCCAAGCCTTGGACGTGGACCGCTTTCTGAGCACCTGAACAGCCGTCCCCGATGCACTTCAGTCGCGGGTTGCGCCGTCTGGCCAGATGACCAGGACCGGGATTCCTCCACGGTGGGCGGCGTTGACGACATCGGCTCGTGCGTTGACGACGTCGCGCACAGCGGCGTCGACCAGCCGCTGCGTTTCTGCGGACAGCCCCCGGTGTCCGGTGACGGCCAGTCGCACCACTACGTCTCCTACCGGTACAGGGCGGCCAGCGCGTCGTCGAGGGCGGAGGCTTCCTGGGTGTGTGCGAGCAGGTTTTCCCGGAACTGGCGGGCGCGGGCGGTGATGCGTTCCGAGCCGTAGGTCCGACCGACCGCCAGCGCTTCCACCACCAGTTCGCAACCTTGCTCGATCATGCCGTCCGCGGCGAGCGGGTGCGCGCGTTCCACCTGGGCCAGAGCACGAGGTTTCGGGGCGGTCAGTGCGGGTTCGGCTTCGGTGTAGGCGTCGTGGGCGGCACGTGCGTCGCCCAGGCGTCCCAGCGCCGCGGCGCGGTACCTGGCAGCCTTGGCGCGGTCGAAGCTGAACACCCACGGCCAGTGCGCCTCGCACCGGCCGCGACCGGTCAGGAAAGTTTTGCGGTCCACGCTCTCCAGGCTGGGCGCGTTCCGCGCGGACTGGATCGAGCCAGATCCCGGACCTCTCCCGGACAGGAACGCGGGACTTCACCCCGGATGTTGGACACGGGATTATGCGGCGTGGGTCAGCGTAACCGGTGCCGGGGTGAGGCTGTTC
>NZ_JBHSQO010000039.1:0-73908 GCF_042658445.1 Saccharothrix lopnurensis
TAGTCGTCGGGAGCGCCGGCGGCCTCGGCGGCGTCGGCCAGCCGGTCGGCGAACGCGCCCCGGTCGCTGGGCGCGCGGGCGGCCTCGTGCCAGGTGCGGCGCGGACCGGCGGGCAGGGCCTCGGCCAGGGCCGCGTGCGCGGCGTAGCGCAGGGCCAGCGGGATCTCGGTGCGCAGGGTCGAGCGGACCAGCGGCCCGCCGTCGAGCAGGGCGCGGGCCTGGTCGACGGCTGCCAGGTCGAGGTCGGGCATCCGGGCCAGGGTGTCCGCGTCGACCTCGTCGTCCACGACGAGCAGCGCGATCGCGTAGCGGGCCTGCGGGGACAGGTCGTGGAAGCGCGCGCCGAACCGGGCGCGCAGCGAGCTGTCCTCGGGCAGCGCGTCGGGCGGGGGCGCGGTGCCGCCCAACTGCTCCGAGGTGAGCGCGCGGGTCAGCTCGACCAGGGCGAGCGGGTTGCCCAGGGCGAGGTCGGCGACCGCGTCGGCGAGGCCGGGCGGCAGGCCGGGGCGCAGGTCGCGCAGGACGCGGAGGCTGTCGGCGTGGTCGAGCGGGTCGAGGCGGACCCGGGGCAGGCCGGGGATGTCCTCCTCGGTGGCGATGAGCAGGGCCACCGGTTCGTCGGCGATGTCCCGGGCCAGGCCGGTGAGCCACGCGGCGTCGTCGAGCAGGTGGGCGTCGTCCACGCACAGGAGGACTTCGCGCGGGGTGGACGTGCCGGGTGTCGGCTCGGCCTGGGCCGGACCGCCCGGGTCAGGACCGCCGAGCACCGGATCGCCGAGCGCCGGCCCATCGGGGAGCGGCCTGCCGCGGGTCGGGCCGCCGGGGTTCGGACCACCGGGGTTCGGACCGCCGGGGTTCGGACCGCCGGGCGCCGACGCCGCCGAGCGGCCGGCACGGGCGCCGGACCCCCGGGTACCGGACCCCCGGGCACCGGCCTCGCGAGCGGCGAACACCCGGGCCGCGGACTCGCGGGCCGCCGCCAGCAGCGCGCTCTTGCCCGACCCCGGACCGCCGCGCAGCACCAGCGCGCCACCGCGCCCGGCTCGGGCCCGGGTGAGCAGCGCGTCCACCTCGGCGCGCTGCCGATGACGTCCGCGCAGCATGAGGCCAGTTCTACGGGCCTGGGCCGTTTCGCGGAAGGGGTCGGGCCGAAGTTGTCTACCAGCGTTAGTTTTCGTGGCGGACCGGTGGTTGCACCGATGCGGCGTGGTGACGCGGCGGAGCAAGGTCGTCGCTGTCCGCAGTTCCCTGCCGAGCGAGGTGTACACCGACGTGCAACTCCGCAAACTGATCCCGGCGCTCGTCCCCGCCCTGGTCCTGGCGCTCGTCGCCCCCCAGGCGAACGCCGCCGAGACCGAGTACCGCCGCGGTCCGGCGCCCTCGAACTCCAGCATCGAGGCCGTGCGCGGTCCGTTCTCCACCTCCGAGACCTCCGTGTCCTCGCTCGTCGTGAGCGGCTTCGGCGGCGGCACCATCTACTACCCCACGAGCACCGCCGAGGGCACCTACGGCGCGATCGCCGTCTCCCCCGGCTACACCGGCACGCAGTCGAGCATCTCCTGGCTCGGCCCGCGCCTGGCGTCCCAGGGCTTCGTGGTGTTCACCATCGACACCAACACCACGCTCGACCAGCCCGACAGCCGGGCGAGCCAGCTGCTGGCCGCGCTGGACTACCTGACCCAGCGCAGCACGGTGCGCAGCCGGATCGACACCTCCCGGCTGGGCGTCATGGGCCACTCGATGGGCGGCGGCGGCACCCTGCGCGCGGCCGAGCAGCGGCCGGCCCTCCAGGCCGCGATCCCGCTGACCGGGTGGCACACGGACAAGTCCTGGAGCGGCGTGCGCGTGCCGACCCTCGTCGTCGGCGCCGAGAACGACTCGATCGCGCCGGTGTCGTCGCACTCCGAGCCGTTCTACTCGTCCCTGCCCTCGACGCTGGACAAGGCGTACCTGGAGCTGAACGGCGCGAGCCACTTCGCGCCGAACACGTCCAACACCACCATCGCCAAGTACAGCATCGCCTGGCTCAAGCGGTTCATCGACAACGACACCCGCTACGAGCAGTTCCTCTGCCCGGCGCCGGGCCGCAGCACCCTGATCGAGGAGTACCGGGACACCTGCCCGCACTCCACCTGACCGCACCACACCTCACCACCCGCACCACTCCGCACCACCCCGACACCGCACCACCCCGACACCGGAACCGCGCCACCCGAACTCCCGGGGTGGCGCGGTTTCGGCGTGCGCGCCGGTGGTACCCGCCCCCGCGAGGACCGGTCCGGCCGAGAACGAGCATTTCTCGCTTTTTCCGGTGGCCCACCAGGACGACATGCTCGCAAAAATCGGGTACACGACAACATGAAGCGGCCGCCGCACAAGGCTGACTTTTTGTCCGCACCTCGACAGAATCGCCACGCAAGCGTGACCCAGCCCCTCGTCAACGACACCTTCGCGTGAAAAACGCTGGTACGAACGTGGCAATGATTCCACCTTAGCGTGAATACTCTACTCCACCCCCGTTAGAATCACCCGTTGTTACCCGTGTCGTTCACCAGTTGCACTATCAGTGCGCACGGGCCGTCGAAATGACCCTCAAGGGGGTCGCCGCATCGGCCGCTTCCCGTGACGCATTCGGCCTCACTACCGTCAAGCCGGCCCAATGAACCAAATCCGATTGGCGGTGTGCCGGGTGTCTGTGACCGATTCGGACGTCGAGGTCGAGCGGCATCAGCTCAGCCTGAGCAGGGCTGCGGCGCGGAACCTCGCGACGACCACCAAGTCCGTCCCCCAGATGCAGAACATCACCTCGCGGTGGCTGCTCAAGGTGCTGCCCTGGGTGGAGGCGAAGGGTGGCGCGTTCCGGGTCAACCGCAGGCTCAGCTACGCCATCGGCGACGGCCGGCTGACGTTCACCAACATCGGCGCGGACGTCTCGGTCGTCCCCCAGGAGCTGACCGAGCTGCCGCTGCTGCGCGACTACGACGACGTCGAGGCGCTGACCGCGCTCGCCGCGCGCTTCGAGCAGCGGGAGTACCAGCCCGGTGACGTGATCGTCGAGCGCGGTCGCCCCCAGGACACCGTCCACCTCATCGCGCACGGCAGGGTCGACAAGATCGGGCAGGGCGAGTACGGCGCCCAGACCGCGCTCGGCGTGCTGGCGGACGGCGACTACTTCGGCGACCAGGTCCTGGCCGGGCCGCAGGGCGAGTGGGAGTTCACCGTCAAGGCCGTCACGCCGGTCATCGCGCTGGTCCTGCCGTGGGACGTGTTCGAGCGGCTCAACGGCGAGGCCGGCGGCCTGCGGGCGCACATCCAGCACGCGTTCGCGGGCGTCTCCGGCCGGTCCAACCAGCACGGCGAGGCCGAGATCGAGATCGCCTCGGGCCACGACGGCGAGCCGGACCTGCCCGGCACCTACGTCGACTACGAGCTGGCGCCGCGCGAGCTGGAGCTGAGCGTGGCGCAGACCGTGCTGCGGGTCCACAGCCGAGTCGCCGACCTCTACAACCACCCGATGGACCAGGTCGAGCAGCAGTTGCGGCTCACCATCGAGGCGCTGCGCGAGCGCCAGGAGTACGAGATGGTGAACAACCGCGACTTCGGCCTGCTGCACAGCGCCGACCTCAAGCAGCGCATCCACACCCGCAGCGGCCCGCCGACCCCGGACGACCTGGACGAGCTGCTGTCCACGGTGTGGAAGGAGCCGACCGCGTTCCTGGCCCACCCGAGGGTGATCGCGGCGTTCGGCCGGGAGTGCAACAAGCGCGGCGTCTACCCGGACACGATCGACTTCAACGGCCACCACGTCCCCGCGTGGCGCGGTGTCCCCGTCCTGCCGTGCAACAAGATCGCCGTCAGCGAGGCGCGCACCAGCTCGATCCTGCTGCTGCGCGCCGGGGAGCAGAACCAGGGCGTCATCGGCCTGCACCAGACCGGCCTGCCCGACGAGTACCAGCCGGGGCTGAACGTGCGCTTCATGGGCATCAGCGAGAAGGCGATCATCTCCTACCTCGTCAGCGCCTACTACTCCACCGCGATCCTCGTCCCGGACGCCGTCGGCGTGCTGGAGCACGTCCAGATCGGCCGCGAAGACTAGTTCCCCACGACCAGATCGGACACCTGACGTGACCGTGACCGACCCCGGCCTCACCCCTGAGGAGGCCGAGCACCGCCGGCAGAGCCTCGGCCCCGCGGCCGCGCGGAACCTGGCGAGCACGACCAAGTCCACGCCCCAGATGCAGGGCATCTCGCCCCGCTGGCTGCTGCGCAAGCTGCCGTGGGTGACCACCCAGGCGGGCACCTACCGGGTGAACCGCCGCCTCACCTACGCCGTCGGCGACGGCCGGGTGACCTTCATCAGCACCGGCGCCGACATCCGGGTCATCCCGCAGGAGCTGCGGGAGCTGCCCGTGCTGCGCGACCTCCCCGACGACGACGTGCTGGTCGCGCTGGCGGAGCGGTTCGAGCAGCGCCGGTACGAGCCCGGCGACGTGCTGGCCGAGTTCGGCGGCCGGGCCGACGAGGTCTTCCTCATCGCCCACGGCAAGGTCCAGCAGGTCGGCCGCGGCGAGTACGGCGACCAGACCGTGCTGGACACCATGGCCGACGGCGAGCACTTCGGCTCCGACGCGCTGACCGGCGGCGAGGCGACCTGGGAGCACACCTTCCGGGCGGTCACCCCGGTGATCGCGCTGGTGCTGCGCCAGGAGGCGGTCCAGCGGCTCAACGGCCGGGCCGACGTGCTGCGCGAGCACGTCGAGGCGCTGGTCCGCGCCGGCGGCAAGCCGCAGAACAAGCACGGCGAGGCGGACATCGAGATCGCCTCGGGCCACGAGGGCGAGCCCGACCTGCCCGCGACGTTCGTGGACTACGAACTCGCGCCGCGGGAGTACGAGCTGGAGGTGGCCCAGACCGTGCTGCGCGTGCACACCCGCGTGGCGGACCTCTACAACCACCCGATGAACCAGACCGAGCAGCAGTTGCGGTTGACCATCGAGGCGCTGCGCGAGCGCCAGGAGTACGAGATGATCAACAACCGGCGCATCGGCCTGCTCCACAACGCCGAGCTCAAGCAGCGCATCCACACCCGCACCGGGCCGCCGACCCCCGACGACCTGGACGAACTGCTCTCCCGCCGGCGCAAGACCGCGTTCATGCTGGCCCACCCCCGCGCCATCGCGGCGTTCGGGCGCGAGGTCAGCAAGCGGGGCCTCTACCCCGGCACGACCAACGTCGACGGCACGCAGGTGCTCACCTGGCGGGGCGTCCCGCTGTTCCCGTCGAACAAGATCCCGATCAGCGACCGCGGCGCCAGCTCCATCATCGCGATGCGCGTGGGCGAGCAGGACAGCGGCGTGGTCGGCCTGCACCAGCCGGGGCTGCCCGACGAGGTGCAGCCGGGGATCAACGCCCGGTTCATGGGCATCAGCGAGAAGGCGATCGTGTCGTACCTGGTCAGCGCATACTACTCGGTGGCCGTGCTGGTCCCGGACGCGCTGGGCGTGTTGGAGAACGTGGAGATCGGTCGGTCGTAGTCCCGCCGGTTCGACGGGAGCCGGGCCCGCCGCGCCCGGCTGCCGTACCCCCGCCCGCACCGCGGGCGCATCCCCCGAACAGGAGCTGTGGCGATGACCGACCTGGACGTGAGCCCCGCGCACCGGTCCGCGCGCGAGGTGCTGAGCTGGAGCCGTGCCGGGGTCGACCCGGCGTTGCGGGCCGCGGTGGACCGGCTGCCCGAGTCGATGCGGGGGATCGCGGGCTACCACTTCGGGTGGTGGGACGAGCACGGCAGGCCCGCCGGCGCGGACGCGGGCAAGGCCATCCGGCCGGCGCTGGCGCTGCTGGGCGCGCGGGCCGTCGGGGGCTCGGTGGAGCAGGCGCTGCCCGCGGCGGTGGCGGTGGAGCTGGTGCACAACTTCTCGCTGCTGCACGACGACGTGATGGACGGCGACACCACCCGGCGGCACCGGCCCACGGCGTGGAGCGTGTTCGGCGTCAACCCGGCCGTGCTGGCGGGGGACTCGCTGCTCACCCTCTCCCTGGACGTGCTCGCGGGCAGCGGGAACCCGGGCGCGCAGCAGGGCATCCGGGTGCTGTCGACCGCGGTGCAGCAGCTGCTCGACGGGCAGAGCGCGGACCTGGCGTTCGAGGAGCGCGGTGACGTGCGGCTGGCCGAGTGCGTGCGCATGGCCGAGTGCAAGACCGGGTCGCTGCTCGGCGCGGCCTGCGCGCTGGGCGCGCTGTTCGGCGGCGGGCGACCGGACCAGGTGGAGCACCTGCGGTCGTTCGGCGAGCGGATGGGGCTGGCGTTCCAGTTCGTGGACGACCTGCTCGGCATCTGGGGCGACCCCGAGGTGACCGGCAAGCCGGTGTTCTCCGACCTCCAGAACCGCAAGAAGTCGCTGCCGGTGGTGGCGGCGCTGACCTCGGACACGGCCGCCGCGCGGGAGCTGGACGAGCTCTACCACGCGGACCGGCAGCTGACCGGGGCCGACCTGGCGCGCGCGGCCGACCTGATCGAGGTGTCCGGCGCGCGGGCGTGGAGCCAGGGCCGGGCCGACGACCTGCTGGCGCGGGCCCGGGTCCACCTGCGGGCGGCCGAGCCGGTGGAGTCGGCGGCGCGGGAGCTGGACGCCGTGGCGCGCCTGGCCACGCGCCGCGACCGCTGACCCGCTGAACGCCGGGCCCCGTCCCCCGGAGCCCGGACCCCGTCCCCACCGCACCACCCCGCACCCGCACTGCCTCGCCTCGCACCACCCCGCACCGTCCCCACCGCACCGCACCGCCTCGCACCCGCACTGCCTCGCCCCGCACCGTCCCCACCGCACCGCCCCCGCCCCACTCGCGTTCCCTCGCCGAGGAGCCGTGCCCATGGTCCTTCCCGTTGTGCTGCTCGCGTCGCCCCGGTCGTTCTGCGCCGGGGTGGAACGGGCCATCGACATCGTCGACCGGCTGCTCGACCAGCGCGGCGGGCCGATCCACGTGCGCAAGCAGATCGTGCACAACACCCACGTGGTGGCCGACCTGGAGGCGCGTGGCGCGGTCTTCGTCGACGAGCTGGACGAGGTGCCAGACGGCGCGACCGTGGTGTTCTCGGCCCACGGCGTGTCCCCCGCGGTGCGCGAGGAGGCCGCCGGCCGGGGCCTGGAGGTCGTCGACGCGACCTGCCCGCTGGTCACCAAGGTGCACGCGGAGGCCAGGCGGTTCGTCGGTCGCGGCGACACCGTGGTGCTGATCGGGCACGAGGGCCACGAGGAGGTCGAGGGCACGCTCGGCGAGGCGCCCGAGCGGATCGTGCTGGTGGGGAGCGTCGCGGACGTCGAGGCCCTGGACGTGCCCGACCCGGGGCGGGTGTCCTACCTGACCCAGACCACGCTGGCGGTGGACGAGACGGCCGAGGTGCTGGCCGCGCTGCGGGCGAGGTTCCCCGCGCTCAAGGGACCCCCGTCGGCCGACATCTGCTACGCCACCACCAACCGGCAGGAAGCCGTGCGCGAGGTGGCCCACGAGGCCGACCTGGTGCTGGTCGTCGGGTCGGCGAACTCGTCCAACTCGGTGCGGCTGGTGGAGCTGGCCCGCCGGATGGGCACGCCCGCGCACCTCGTCGACGACGCCGCGGACATCCGGCTGGAGTGGCTGGAGGGCGTGCGGGTGGTCGGGCTGAGCGCCGGGGCGTCCGCGCCGCCGCGGCTCGTGGACGAGGTGATCGAGGCGCTGGGCGCGTGGGACGTACAGGTGCGCGAGACCGCCCGCGAGACCATCCAGTTCACGCTGCCGGCCGCGGTGAGGCCGCGGTGACGCTCCTGGAGGCCATCGCCGGGCCCGGTGACGTGCGGGCCTTAGCCCCCTCGCAACTGCCCGAGCTGGCGGCGGAGATCCGCCGGTTCCTGGTCGACCGGGTGGGCCGGTCAGGCGGCCATCTGGGGCCGAACCTGGGCGCGGTGGAGTTGACCATCGCGGTGCACCGGGTGTTCGACTCGCCGCACGACGTGCTGCTGTTCGACACCGGGCACCAGACCTACGTGCACAAGGTCCTCACCGGCCGCGCCGACGCCTTCGACGCGCTGCGCCGCGCCGGCGGGCTGTCCGGCTACCCGTCCGCCGCCGAGTCGCCGCACGACGTCATCGAGAACTCGCACGCCTCCACCGCCCTCTCCTACGCCGACGGGCTGGCCAGGGGGCTGCGGCTGCGCGGCTCGGACCGGCGCGTGGTGGCGGTCGTCGGCGACGGCGCGCTGACCGGCGGCATGGCGTGGGAGGCGCTGAACAACCTCGCGGGCGCCCGGCACCCGGTGGTGGTCGTGCTCAACGACAACGGCCGCTCGTACGCGCCGACCGCGGGCGGCCTGGCCGGGCACCTGGCGGAGCTGCGCGCCGGCCGCGGGCCCGCGCTGTTCGAGGCCCTGGGCCTGCCCTACCTCGGCCCGGTGGACGGGCACGACGCGGTCGCGGTGGAGCGGGCGCTGGTCGAGGCCGTCGCGCTGGGGCGGCCGGTGGTGGTGCACTGCGTGACGCGCAAGGGCGAGGGTCACCCGCCCGCCGAGCGGGACCTGGTCGACCACCAGCACGCGGTGTCGCCGAGCGGGTCGGGCGGCGGGGTCACGTGGACCGACGTGTTCGGCGAGGAGATCGCCCGCATCGGCGAGCAGCGGGACGACGTGGTGTGCGTGACCGCCGCCATGCGCGGCCCGACCGGGCTGGACGGGTTCGCCCGCCGGTTCCCGGAGCGCACCTTCGACGTGGGCATCGCGGAGCAGCACGCGGTCACCTCGGCGGCGGGCCTGGCCCTGGCCGGGATGCACCCGGTGGTCGCGGTCTACGCCACGTTCCTGTCCCGCGCGTTCGACCAGGTGCTGCTGGACGTGGCGCTGCACCGGCTGCCCGTGACGTTCGTGCTCGACCGCGCCGGGGTCACCGGACCGGACGGGCCCAGCCACCACGGCATGTGGGACGCCTCGGTGCTGCCGGTCGTGCCCGGCCTGCGGCTGGCCGCGCCGCGCGACCCGGCCCGGCTGCGGGAGACGCTGCGCGAGGCCGTCGCCGTGGAGGACGGCCCGACCGCCGTCCGCTACCCGAAGGCCGGGGCGTCGGCCGACATCCCGGCGCTGCGCCGGGAGGGCCGCTGCGACGTGCTGCGCCAGGAGCCCGGCGCGGAGTGCCTGATCGTCGCGGTCGGTCCGATGGCCGGGCCGTGCCTGGCCGCGGCCGAGGAGCTGGCCCGGCAGGGCGTGCCGGTCACCGTGGTCGACCCCCGCTGGACCGCGCCGCTGGACCCGGACCTGGTCCGGCTGGCCGCCGGGCACCGGCTCGTGCTGGCGGTGGAGGACACCACCACCCCCGGCGCCCTCGGCGGCCGGCTGGCGCAGGCGTTGGCCCTGGTGGGCGCGCCGACGCGGGTCGGCACCTACGCGTTGCCCGCGGGCTTCCTCCCGCACGGCACGCGCGAGGAGATCCTGCGCGCGCACGGCCTCGACGCGGCTGGCATCGCCACCACCGTCCTCAAACGACTCGGGGAGCACAGTTGACCGCCCTTCAGCTCGCCCCGCCCGCACGGCGGCGCAGGACGTCCCGCAGGCTCGACGTCGGCGGGGTGCCCGTCGGCGGCGACGCGCCGGTGAGCGTGCAGTCGATGACGACCACGCCGACCGCGGACGTGGAGGCCACGCTGCGGCAGATCGCGGAGCTGACCGCCGCCGGGTGCGAGATCGTCCGCGTCGCCGTGCCGTCGCAGGACGACGCGGACGCGCTGCCCGCCATCGCCCGCAAGTCGCCCATCCCGGTGGTCGCCGACATCCACTTCCAACCCCGCTACGTCTTCGCCGCGATCGACGCCGGGTGCGCGGCGGTGCGGGTCAACCCCGGCAACATCCGCAGGTTCGACGACCGGGTCGGGGAGATCGCGCGCGCCGCGGCCGGCGCGGGCGTGCCCATCCGCATCGGCGTGAACGCCGGCTCGCTGGACCAGCGGCTCTACGACAAGCACGGCGGGGCGACGCCCGAGGCGCTGGTGGAGTCGGCGCTGTGGGAGTGCTCCCTGTTCGAGGAGCACGGCTTCACCGACCTCAAGATCTCGGTCAAGCACCACGACCCGCTGGTCGTGATCTCCGCCTACCGGCAGCTGGCCCGCGCCTGCGACTACCCGCTGCACCTGGGCGTCACCGAGGCCGGGCCGCTGGTGCAGGGCACGGTCAAGTCCTCGGTGGCCTTCGGCGTGCTGCTGTCGGAGGGCATCGGCGACACCATCCGGGTCTCGCTGTCGGCGCCGCCGGTCGAGGAGGTCAAGGCGGGCGCGCAGATCCTGGCGTCGCTCGGGCTGCGGCCGCGCAAGCTGGAGATCGTGTCCTGCCCCTCCTGCGGGCGGGCCCAGGTCGACGTGTACCGGCTGGCCGAGCAGGTGACCGCCGCGTTCGAGGGCTTTCCGGAACCGCTGCGGGTCGCGGTGATGGGGTGCGTGGTCAACGGGCCCGGCGAGGCCAGGGAGGCGGACCTCGGCGTGTCGTCGGGCAACGGGAAGGGGCAGATCTTCGTGCGCGGGCGGGTGGTGCGGACCGTGCCCGAGTCCGGCATCGTCGAGGCCCTGCTGGAGGAGGCGCTCAAGCTGGGGGACGAGGGGTAGTGGTTCGGCGCCGGCCCGGCACACCCCCGGTCCGGCCCCGCCTTCCGGCCCCGCCTTCCGGCCGCACCCTCTGGCCGCACCCTTCGGCCCCGCCCTCCAGTCCAGCCCTCCGATCCAGCCCTCCGGCCCCACCCTCCAGTCCGGCCCTCCGATCCGGCCCTCTGATCCGGCCTTTCGGGACGGGTCGCCGGAGGACAGTCGGTGGACGAACCTCAAACCTTCGTCAACAACCGTTGTGGGAGCGCTCCACCGGTGCCTAGCGTCGGGCCCGTGATCGCGAACCCAACCCCCATCGGTTAGTCCTGGTTGTCCCCAACGGCGCCCGGGACCCCTCGTCCCGGGCGAACCAGGGGGAAACACAGGGCGACCGTTCGATGATGGGATGGCTTCCGAGGGGTTCAGACACCCCGCGAGAACGGTCGAACACACACCGTCGCAGCCCTGTCGAATTCTTCCCACATCCTGGGAAGTTAGAGACAGAATGCCTGATCAACCGTAGGGTCGGGTGCCGTCAGCGCCCCTGACCGCAGACGAGTGAAGATCGCTTCCGACCGCTTCGAGGAGCTGGTGTGTCTACCCTCCGGGTACGCCCGTACACCAGAACCGGCGGCCGCACGCATTCCGCGCGGACACTGGCCATCGAGACGATCGTGTCCACGAACGAGCGGATCGACCGGGACGCCCTGACCTCGACCGCCGAGCACCGCGCGATCAGCGACCTGTGCCGCAACCCGCACTCGGTGGCGGAGGTCGCGGCGCGGCTGCGGCTGCCGCTCGGCGTGGCGCGGGTGCTGCTCGCGGACATGTCCGAGCTGAGCCTGATCACCGTGCACCAGGGCGAACCGATCGACGCCGAGGGCAGGCCGTCGATGGACCTCATGGAGCGGGTCCTGGCCGGCCTGCGCGGCATCTGACCCCGCCCCCGCACCGTAGGCGCCCCGCCCCCGCACCGTAGGCGCCCCGCCCCCGCATCGTAGGCGCCCCGCCCCCGCGCTACACCGCGTCCGACCGCTCCCGGACCGCCCGCACCACGGCGGCCATGTCCTCCTTGCCGTACCCCAGCTCCTCGGTGCGGGTGAACAGCTCCAGGCACACGTCCAGCAGCGGCGAGGCGATGGCGGCGGCCCGAGCCGCGTCGGCGATCAGGCGGTTGTTCATCAGCACGTCGGCGATCGCCGCCTGCGCCCCGAAGTCACCGGCCAGCAGCTTGCCGGTCTTGGCCCGGGACACCTTGCTCGACATCGGCCCCGAGTCCAGCACCTCGACCAGCTTGCCGAGGTCCAACTCGTGCCGCTCGGCGAAGTGGAACGACTCGACCAGGCCGGTGGTCATGGTGATCAGGAACAGGTTCACCGCCAGCTTCATCAGCAGCGCCTTCGGCGCCTCGCCGCACTCGACCACGTTCGAGCACATCGGCCCGACGACCTCGCGCACCCGTGCGACGGCCTCGGGCTCACCGGCCAGCACGGCGACCAGCTCGCCCGCCTCGGCCGGACCGCGTGAGCCGGACACCGGCGCCTCGACGTAGTGGCCGCCCGCCGCCCGCACGTCGGCTTCGAGGCCGTGGGAGAAGCCGGGCGACGTGGTGCCCATGTGCACGAGCGTGCGACCGGCCACCTTGCCGGCGAAGCCAGGGCCGCCGCGCTCCAGCACGGCGTCGATCGCGGTCTCGTTCGCCAGCATCACGATGACCAGCTCGGCCCGCCGGAACACCTCCCCCACCTCGTCCACGACCAGCGCGCCGGCCTCGCGCAGCGGCTCGCACCGGTGCGGCGACCGGTTCCACACCACCAGCGGCCGCCCGGCACGCGCCAGGTTGAGGGCCATCGGCTGACCCATGATCCCGAGCCCGACGAAACCGACCTCCACCACGACCTCCCGGTCCACCCCGGCGACGCCCGAGCGCCGCTCCCACCCATCCCACTCCCCCACATCCCCGCCGTCTTGAACGCTGGTGCGCCACAACCGCCGACCTCAACCCTCCCCACCACACGCCTCACGCGCGAGTCGTACGTTCAGACCCCGCGAGTCGTACGTTCAGGACCCCCGAGTTCAGCGTTCAGGGTCCCCCGGTCGGGTCAGGAGGTGGCGGGGGGCGGACCGGGGTTGCGTCGGACTTGGTGTCGCGTTCGCTTGTCGTTGACTGCCAACGGGTTCACGTACCGGGCGGGCACTAAAAGTCACCGTACTGGTGCGTCACGAACGTTGAACTCGGGGGTCGCGAACGTACGACACGGTGGTCCTGAACGTACGACTCGCGCGCGTGTCGAACACTCGCGCCGCGCGAGTCGTACGTTCAGGTCCCGCGAGTCGTACGTTCAGGTCGGGCTGGTCGTACGTTCGGGGAGCCTGGGTTCTGGGTTGGCTGGTGGGGTTGCTAGGTGGTGGGTAGGCGGACGAGGGTGGTGCCGGTCTTGGTGTCGCGGATCGCGAACTCCGCGATCTCGTGCCAGCGCAGGCCCACCGCCGCCTGGAGGTGGGCCGGGTCTCGGTCGGGGGTCGGGGACGAGGCCAGCCAGGAGCCCAGGACCATCGTCTCGCCGGTCTTGGACCTGGCGATCAGCTCGCACCTGGTCGGGCCCTGGGCGCCCTTGACCTCCAGCTCCAGGGACATGCCCCAGCGCTGCGGGGTCGCGACGAGGTCGGCGGACACGCCGGTCGTCGTGTCGGTCCTGGTGAGCCTGCCGGAGGCGTCCGGCGCGTCCTTGGCCACGTTGGTCTGCGCCGGGACCGACGTGGTGGACCCGGCGACCTGGTCGGTCGGCGCGGCGACGTAGACCGACACGACCGCGGTCAGCACGACCAGCAGCACGGCGGCGGCGCCCGCCGCCAGCACCGCGTTCCGGCGCTTGCGCGCGCGGAGGTCCGAGACGTTGTCCAGCATGGCGCGCACCGAGCGGCCGTCGGGCCGCTCCCCCGTTCCGGCGCGCAGCAGGCCGTTGGCGTTCGCCTCGTCGAGCAGGTCGGGCAGCTGGGCGAAATCACGCAGGTCGAGCGCGCACCGCCGGCACTGGGCCAGGTGGTTCTCGAAGGCGTCGACCTCGTCCTCGTCCAACACCCCGAGGACGTACGCCGCCACGTCGATGTGCTCCGTAGGCGATGTCACGCGCGTCAGCCCCGATCCTGCAACGCCCGCCGCAAGGCGCGGAGCGCGTAGTACACCCTGGATTTCACCGTGCCCGGCGGCACCCCGAGCACCGCTGCGGCCTCTCCGACGGTCCGGTCCCTCAAGTACGTTTCGAGAATAGCCTCCCGGTGCTCCTCGGTCAGTCCGTTCATCGCTTCGGCCACAACTATCGCCGCCAGGGTGCGGTCGGCCTCGTCCCGCACCGGGGCTTCGTCCGACGGCGTCAACTCCGACTCCTGCGGTCTGACGCTCCGCTTCCGACGGTCGTCGATGACCAGTCGCCGGGCGACGGTGAACAGCCAGGAGCGCAGCAGGACGGGGTCCCGCTCCAGCTTCTCGGCGTTCCGCCACGCCCGCACGAGCGTCTCCTGGACGATGTCCTCTGCCCACTGCCGGTCGCTGCCGGTCAGTCTCATGGCATGTCCGAGCAGCGCGCTGCCGAACTCCTGGTAGAGCCTGCGGATCAGCTCGTCTTCCGGGCTCACGTCCGGCCAGGTGCGTTCTCTTTGGGGGGAAGTGCTGCGTCTGTGCCGCGCCACGCCGTGCATCCAAGCGCGCCGAGTGCTTCCGCGTCGAGGGTTTGGCCGCAAAAAAAGTGGTTGATTTGTTCGTGAACCGTCACCGCATCGTGTCCGTACTTCCCGGTATCCGCTTCAACGGCCAGGACCCGACCACCCGGTCCTTGCGCCTTGTGGCGGATCCCGCCAGCAGGAGAAAGGACCAATGATGCCCAGTCGACGTACCCGAAAGGCGTTGCCGCTGGTTCCGGCAGCCGCGGCGTTGCTGCTGGTCAGCGCCTGTGGCGCGACCGGCACCGGTACCGCGGGCGGCCAGGGTGGGGCGGCCGGCGCCAACTCCGGCACGACGACTCTCCAGCAGAACCCGGAATTCGGCAAGGAGCCCCACCAGCTGCTGCTGGCGACCGAGTCCAAGCAGGTCGGGTGGTTCGTGGCGGACGCGGGCGGGTTCGCCCTCTACCGCTTCGACAAGGACACCGCGAAACCGTCGAAGTCCACTTGCGACGCGGCGTGCCTGGAGCAGTGGCCGCCGGTGCTGGTCGGGGAGCACACCATGACCTCCGGGGTGGACCCGACGCTGGTCGGTTCGGTGGCCCGGACCGACGGCCGGCGGCAGGTCACGCTCGCCGGGTGGCCCCTCTACCGGTACGCGGGCGACAAGAAGGCCGGCGACCTGACCGGCCAGGGCCGGAACGGCACCTGGTTCGCGGTGACGCCGGAGGGCAAGAAGGCGCAGGCGAACGACGGCGCCACGGCCGGCGACGCGGAGGCAGACGCGGACGCGGGCTCCGGCTCCGGCACGGGGGCCGGTGAGGCCGACGCCGAGCCGGACGCCGACGCCGATACGGGCACGGGCGACGGCTACTGAAGACCACCACGACCACCACCACGGTGACCAGGACGAGAAGACCCATGTCAGCCAAGCGTTTCGCGGCGTTCGCGCTGGCCCTGCACCTGCTGCTCCTGTCCGGTTCGACCGGTGTCGCGCACGCGGACGACCCGGCCGACGCGGGCCCGGTCCAGCAGACCCCGCTCGGCCCGATCACCGCGCTGGACGAGGAGCTGCTGGTCAAGGTGCGGCTGGCGGGCCTGTGGGAGATGCCCATGGGCGAGGAGGCGCAGACCCGCGCCGCCAGCCAGCGGGTCAAGGACGTCGGGCAGCAGCTGGCGAGCGACCACGAGTTCCTCGACGAGCGGGTGGTGCGGCTGGCGTCCCAGATGGGGGTGGAGCTGCCCGCCGAGGCCAACGCCGACCAGCAGTCGTGGATGGCGGAGATGCGCTCGCGCACCGGCGCCGCGTTCGACGACTCGTTCGCCAACCGGCTGCGCGCCGCCCACGGCTCGATCTTCCCGGTCATCGGCACGGTCCGGGCGAACACCCGCAACGAGGCCATCCGGCAGTTCGCCCAGATCTGCAACCAGATCGTGCTCAAGCACATGACGCTGCTGGAGAGCACGAACATGGTCACCGACTCGGGCCTGTCCAAGCCGGTGGCCGCGGGCGCGGTGAACCAGGTGAACCAGGCGGCGTCCGCCGCGGACCCGGTGCGCGCCGCGCAGGTGGTCCCCACGAACAACCCCAGTCCCCTCGTCGTGCTCCTCATCTGCCTGGCAGGCGTGGTGGTGACGATCGGCGTCCTGCGCCTGCTGCGGCCCCGCGGCGACGTCAGGTGAAAGGAGGTGGTGGCCGGACGGACCGACACCACGGCTCGAACCGTTCCGGAGACCTACCGAACCCCTCGACCCGCCCGGCCGCCGTGACCACTCCTGCACGGCGGGCCGGGCGGGTCGCAGCCCCACCGCCTGAGAGTCCTCCCCCGCCATCTCGGAGGTAAGTCCCGTGCTCTCCCAGGTTCCGCTGCTGGTCGCCCAGGCGACCGGCGGCGACCACGACGCCGGTGTGCGCCACGTCGCCCAGATCTCGGCGCGCCTGGCCTACGTGTTCATGTGCGCCACCCTGTGCTGGGGCGTGCTGATCGCGACCGGCTGGGCCAACAAGATCACCGGTAGGCAGGGCCTGCGCAACAGCCACATGGTGCTGGCGACGCTGGCCCTGGCCTTCGCCTCGCTCCACGCGTTCGCGTTCACCCTGCTGCGGCTCGGCGCGTTCTCGTACCTCCGGCTCGTGGTGCCCTTCGCCGACGGCGGTCCGCTTCGGCACGCCCTGGGCATCGCGGCGCTGGAGCTGATGCTGGCCATCGCGTTCACCGCGGGCCTGCGCAAGAAGATCTACTACCGGAAGTGGCTGCGCGGGCACCAGCTGGCCTACGCCGCGGTCGCGCTCGGGGTGGTCCACTCCTGGTTCGGCGCGATCGCCAACGGCACGTTCTCCGTGCTGTGGCTGGCCGGCCTCACCGTCCTCGTCCCGACCGCGACCATCGCCATCGCCCGCTTCCTGCCGCCGGACGTGCTGGTGAAGCTGGGGATGCTGGAGCCGGAGCCCGGGTTCGAGCCCGAGCCCGACGGCGCGGGCGGCAGCGCGCTCGACATCAGCGTGGACAACGAGCGCTGCCACCGCTACGGCATCTGCCAGGCCGAGGCGCCGGGGCTGTTCCAGCTGGTCGACGACGAGCGCCTGCGCTACGAGCGCAGGCCGCCGCCCGAGCAGTTCGCCAAGGCGCGGGCCGCCGCGCGCGCGTGCCCGATGCGCGCGATCGAGCTGCGGGAGCGTGTGCGGTGAAGAACGAGGAACGGGTGGTCATCGCGGGCGGCGGGCTGGCCGGCCTGCGCGCGGGCGAGCGGTTGCGGGAGCTGGGCTTCCGCGGCGAGATCGTGATCGTGAGCGCGGAGCGGCACCTGCCCTACCACCGGCCCGCGCTGTCCAAGGAGGCCATCAACGGCGAGCTGACGGCGTCGGACCTGCGGCTGACCATCAGCCGCGAGCTGAACGCGATCTGGCGGCTGGGCACGTCCGCGACCCACCTGGAGCCCGACCGGCACGTGGTCGGGCTGCCCGGCGGCGAGGAGCTGAAGTACGACGGTCTGGTCATCGCGACCGGGGTCGAGCCGCGGCACCTCGCGGGCGCGCCGCGGCAGGACCCGCGCATCCACGTGCTGCGCACCGTGGACGACGCCGTCGCGATCAAGCGGGCGATCAACTCCACGCAGGGGCTGGTCGTGGTGATCGGCGGCGGCCTGATCGGGTGCGAGATGGCCGCGTCGGTGAAGGCGATGGGCCGTGACGTCGCCATCGTGAGCAGGTCGTCCACGCTGCTGGGCAGCGCGGTCGGCAAGAACATCGCCGAGACGGTCACCGAAGCGCACCGGGTGCGGGGCGTGCGGATGGCGATGGGCGTGAAGATCCGGCACTGGGTGCGCCAGGCGGGCGGGGTGGCGATCCACCTGTCCGACGGGCAGGTGTTCTTCGCCGCGGTCGTGGTGATCGCGGTGGGCGCCTCCCCGTCGATCCACTGGTTGCGCGGGTCGGGTCTGGTGCTGGAGGACGGGGTGCTGTGCGACCCCACGTGCCACGTGGTCGGCGCGACCGACGTCGTGGCCGCGGGTGACGTCGCGCGGTGGCCCAACCTCCGGTTCGGTGGACAACCGCGTCGGGTCGAGCACTGGCTCAACGCGGTGGAGATGGGGCGGGCGGCCGCGGAGAACCTGTTGGCGGGCAGGGAGAACTCGCGGCCGTTCACCCCTGTCCCCCGGTTCTGGACCGAGCAGTACGGGATGCGGATACAGGGGTCGGGCATCCCCGCGCTCGGCAAGGACACCACGACGCTGGCCGGGTCCCAGAAGGACCACCGGACCATCACCGGCTTCGTCCAGGACGGCCGCCTGGTGGGGATGGTCGGCCTGGACGCGCCCACCGCGATGATCAAGCTGTCCACGGAGCTGTGGCGGCAGAACCGGGTGGCCGAGGGCGGGTCGCCGCGCGGCGGTCCGCAGCACCTGGCCCCGCCCGAGCGCCTGGCGGACCGCGGCCGCGAGCCGGAGCGGGCCGCACCGGCGGCGTGGGGCCGACCCCACGAGCCGGGCCGGTCCCACGAGTCGATCCAGCCCTACGAGCCGGCGCGGTTCGACGCGCAGGTCCCCCGGCAGCAGCAGGAGTCGCAGCCGCTGCCGGTCCCCGCGCACGCGCCCGTGGTGCGCACGCGCGGGCACGGCGGCAGGCCGCTGGCCCGCACCGGACCGCGAGCCCGACCCCGCTGAGGGAGCGGGAAGCAGACGACCGGGCCGGACGCCAGCGGGCCGGGGACGACTTGCGCCAGGGACGACTTGGGCCGGGAGGGATCTGGGCCAGGGGCCCGGACCGGTCGACCAGGGCCCGGCCGAATCCCACCCCCGGTTCCCCGGGGTGACACCCGAAGAGGGGGTTTCGCACGCCGACGGCCGGTTCGGACCGGATCGCACCCCGGTGTCCGGACATCTGTTACCTCGATGCCGTGTCGCCGTAACGCCGGCCACCAAGCATTCCCTCCCATGGCGAACCGGAGTGGAGTCACCGTCGTCGGGATCCCGGCCCGCGACGAGGCGCGCACGGTCGGCGCGGTGGCCACGGCCGCCGACGCCGGCCTGCACCTCGCTTTTCCCGGGGGCGCGAACGTGGTGGTGCTGGCCGAGAACGGCAGCACCGACGACACGGTCCGGCGCTTCACCGAGACACCGCTGCGCAGCCGCAAGGTGGTGGCGCGCTCCGGCGGCGAGGGCACCGGCAAGGGCACGAACGTGTTCGCGATCGTGGAGCGGGCGCTCGACCTCGGCGCGGACCGGCTGCTCCTGCTCGACGCGGACGTGCGGTCCACCGAACCCCGGTGGATCTCGGCCCTGGCCGACGCGGTGGACCACGACGAGCCGACGCTCGCCGTGCCCTCCTACCGGCGCAACCGGTTCGAGGCCAACACGACCAACCACCTGGCCAGCCCGCTGCTGGCGGCCGTGTTCGGGGTGCACGTGCAGCAGCCCATCGGTGGCGAGTTCGCGTTCAACCGGGCGTTCCTGGAACGGGCGCGCGCCTGGCCCCGGCCGGACAGCGCGTACCTGTACGGCATCGATGTGTGGCTGACCGCGAACGCGCTGCGCGAGCACCTGCGCGTGGTGGAGGTGCCGCTGGGCCGCAAGCTGCACAACTCGCCGTTCCCGAAGATCCTGCGGTTGCCGCAGCAGGTGCTGGACTCGCTGTTCCACGTCGTGCTGCGGACCGACGCGGTGCGCTCCCCCGGTCCGGCCGCCCCGGCGGCGCGGGCCGCGGTGGACGGCGCGTCGGCGCCGCAGGACCCGGCGGTGGTGTCGCGGGTGGCGGAGTGCGTGGCGCGGTACCTGGAGGCGCACCGGGGCGACGTGCGGCGGCTGTTCCCGTCGGCCGCCGCGGCGGCTCCCGCGCCGTGGGGACTGCGGATGACCGGGGAGCACTGGCCGCACGTGCTGGCCGACGCGCTGGCGGCGGTGGCGGGCGGTCGGTTCGAGGCGGCCCGGGACCACCTGGTGGCGCTGTACGTGAACCGGGTGCTGACCTTCTGGGAGGAGATCGACGGGCTGGGTGACGACGAGATCGACGGGCTGCTGGACCGGCAGGCGGCGGGGACCGTGCGCGCGGTGCGGGACCGGGGGATCGCGCTGGGCGGGCGGACCGGGCCGGGCAGGTTCGACGTGCGCCACTGGGCGGGGTACAACGACGTCTCGCCGGCCTGGAGCGTGCCCGCGTGACGCCCGCCGGGAAGATCCTTCTGTTCACAAACTATTTCTCATGTGTGAAAACTTCGGACATCGAGGACAGATTGACTTAAGTTTTCAACATCCGCCAGGCTCCAGGTCCCCTGCACCTCAACGGTCTGGAGGTCCTCGTGCCCCGACTCCTGTCCTACCTCGCCTCGTTGGCGCTGGTCGCCGCCGTGCTCGTGCTCGGCGGCGGCACGGCGCAAGCCGACGGCTGCTACACGTGGAACCGAACCCTCTCCCAGGGCGCGTCCGGTGAGGACGTCCGGCAGTTGCAGATCCGCCTGGCCGGTTACCCCGGCTCCGGCGCGGTGCTCGGCATCGACGGCCAGTTCGGCCCCGCGACGAGGTCCGCGCTGGTCCGCTTCCAGCAGGCGTACGGCCTGGGGGCGGACGGCGTGGCGGGCAGCGCGACCTACTCGCGCATCTACGCACTCCAGGACGACGACTGCACCCCGGCCAACTTCTCCTACGCCGAGCTGAACAACTGCAACTCCGACTGGTCGGGCGGCCGGGTGTCGGCGGCCACGGCCCGGTTCAACGCGCTGGTGTCGATGTGGAAGCTCCAGGCCATGCGGCACGCGCTCGGCGACCAGTCGATCCGCGTCACCAGCGGCTTCCGCAGCGTGGCGTGCAACAACGCGGCGGGCGGAGCCTCGGACTCCCGGCACCTCTACGGTGACGCGGTGGACCTCGGGGTGAGCCCGCACTCGCTGTGCCGACTGGCGCAGCAGGCCCGCAACCACGGCTTCAACGGCATCCTCGGCCCCGGCTACCCGGGCCACAACGACCACACCCACGTCGACCACCGGGGCAGCCGCTTCTGGTCGGCCCCCTCCTGCGGCATCTGAACCGAGACGCCCGACCGGGGGCCCGTCGCGCACGCGCCGGGCCCCTTCCGGTCGTAAGGGGCCCGGCGGTGGGGTGACCGCCGTCGGCGTCGGGGCGGGAAGGGACCGGAAGTTCCCGGCGCGCCGCCTACCATGGGGGCGTGATCCTCGTAGCCGTCGTGCTCACCCTGCTGGGCGCGGGCACCCTGCTGTGGCGTGACGCCGACCTGCTCGGGCTACCCCCGGTGGTCGCCGGACTCGGCCTGCTCGCGCTGGGCGTGGGCGCCGGCGTGCTGTGGTCCGTCCGCCGCCGCCGCAGGTGGGAGCGCGACGGCGAACCCCGGCCGGTCGGCAACGTCCTCCAGCGCGCCCGCGCCCTGCCCCGCCTCATCCGGGAGCGCAAGGCGTACGGGCTGCCCGGCACCACCCTGGCCACCTGGGCGTTCGCGCTGGTCTACCTCGTCTCGCCGATCGACGTGCTGCCCGAGCTGCTGCCGCTGATCGGCGTCACCGACGACGCGGGCGTGGCGGTGTGGCTGCTCACCAGCGTGTCCACCGTCGCGGGCCAGTACCTCAACTGGGAGCGCTCGGGCCGGCGCGAACCCCGGCCCTGACCCCCGCTCACCGGGTCTCGGTGCCCGGCAGCTCACGGATACCGGTCAGCAGCCCGGTGATCGCGCCCATGATCCGCGCGGTGGCCTCGTCCAGCACGACCTTGGTCGGCTCCAGCCCGTACAGGTCGGACAGGTCGACCTCCGCGCCCGCCACCACCGACACCCGCCGCCACGGGCGGGGCAGGAACCGGCCGGGCGGCAGCAGTTCCCGCGTGCCCCACTGCGCCACCGGCACCACGGGCGTCCGGGTGGTCAGCGCGACCCGCGCCACACCGTTCTTGCCCCGCATCGGCCACCCGTCCGGGTCGGAGGTGAACGTCCCCTCGGGGTAGACGATCACGCACTCCCCCTCCTCCAGGGACGTCCGCGCGGCGTCCAGCGCGTGCCCGGCGCGGGCCGTGCCCCGGTCGACGGGGATGTGCCGCCCGGAGGACATCACCCACCCGAGGACCGGCGCCCGCCACAGGCTCGCCTTCGCGAAGTACCGCGGCACCCGACCGGACACCAGCGCGAACGCGGTCAGCGTCACCGGGTCGGCGAACGACAGGTGGTTGGAGGCGAGCAGCACGGGCCCCCGCCGGGGGATGTTGGTCCGGCCGCCCATCCGCATCCGCACGAACAGCACGACCAGCGGCCACAGCAGGTCGATGGCCACCGAGTACCAGAAACCCCGGCCTCGGCGGGGCAGCCGGGCGGTCATCGCCGCCATCCGGTAGAACGTCACCGGGGGATCTTCGGTCATGGTCGTCGTCCCCGTTCCGGCGACCCGCCGCACCGCGTCACCCGACTCTGATCCGGTTCGACTAATCTCCTCCCCCGTGGCAGGGCTCCCCGCACCGCGCACCGCGGTGGACCGCATCAGCGTGCTGCTCGTCGAGGACGACGAGGGCGATGCCGTGCTGGTCGAAGCCCTCCTGGACGAGGTGGACGCCGACGTCGAGCTGCACCGCGCGCGGACCCTGCGCGAGGCCGAGGTGCTGCTGGCGAAGGTCGACTGCGTGCTGCTCGACCTCGGCCTGCCCGACACCACCGGGCTGGACGGGCTGACCCGGCTGCTCGCGCACCCCGCCCCGGTCGCGATCATCGTCCTCACCGGCCTGAACGACGAGCACCACGGCGCCCGCGCGGTGGCCGCGGGCGCGGAGGACTACCTGGTCAAGGGCCAGGTCGACGGGCTGGGCCTGGCCCGCGGCATCCGCTACGCGGTCGGCCGCAAGCACGCCGAGGAGACCCAGCGGCAGCTGCGCGACGAACAGCTGCTCGCGGCGGAGAAGACGCGCCTGGAGCGCGGTCTGCTGCCCTCGTTCATCCTGCACCCCGACGCGCCCGACGTGAAGTTCCGCTACCGGCCCGGCGGCAGCCGGATGCTGCTGGGCGGCGACTTCTTCGACGCGGTCAGCAGGCCGGACGGCACGCTCCAGGTGATCATCGGCGACGTGTGCGGGCACGGCCCCGACGAGGCGGCGCTGGGCGTGTTCCTGCGCATCGCGTGGCGGGCGCTGGTGCTGGCCGACCAGGACCCGTCGCGGGTGCTGCGCACGCTGCACGAGATTCTGGAGCACGAGCGCCACCAGCCGGGCCTGTTCACCACCGCCTGCATGGTGACCATCTCCCCCGACCGCCGGTGGGCGCGGGTCTACCTGGCCGGCCACCCCGAGCCGATGCTGCTGGTCGGCGACCGCGTGGTGGAGCTGCCCCGGGACCGGGCGGGCCTGCCGCTGGGCGTGCTGCCGGACAGCACGTGGAGCGGCCTGGACGTCCCGCTGCCGCAGGGCTGGTCGATGCTGCTCTACACCGACGGCCTGGTCGAGGGCCGGGTGGTCGGCGACGTCGAGCGGCTCGGCTCGGAACGGCTGATCGAGCTGATCGGGCAGGTCACCGGCGGCGACATCCGCCAGGTGCAGGACCCGGACGTGCTGCTCGACACCCTCATCGCCAGGGTCAAGGAGCTCAACGGCGGGGAACTCGACGACGACATGGCCGTCATGCTGATCTCGGAACAGGACTGATGGACTACCGCACCCGCTGGCCCGCGGCCAGGCTGCTCGTCGCCGCCGTGGCCCTCCTCTTCGTCGTCAGCGCGGTGGCGATCGCCAGCCTGGCGATCGCCCTGTCGACCCTGTCCGACGCCCGCCACACGCTGCTCGACCGGATCGCGCCGGCCCGCGACGCGGTGCTGGGCATCGACACCGCGGTGATCAACCAGGAAACCGGCGTGCGCGGGTACCTGCTCAGCGCGAACCGGGCCTTCCTGGAGCCCTACGAGGCCGGCCTGGCGGACGAGTGGAACGCGGTCGAGGACACCAGGCGGCTGGTCGTGCCGATGCGCCCCGACCTGACCGACGAGATCGACGCCCTGACCCTGCTGTCGGAGCGGTGGCGGTCGGAGTACGCCCGGCCGCTGATCGCCTCGGTCGACTCGTCCGGCAGGCCGGAGGCGCAGCCCGCCGAGTCCCTGCTGGGCAAGGAGCTGTTCGACCAGCTGCGGACGGCCATCAACGGCCTGGTCGGGCAGCTCGACGGTGACGCCGCCGCGGCCCGCACGGACCTGGACGACGTCGCGCGGGACGTGCTGTGGCTGGTCGTCGGCCTGGGCGCGCTGCTGGTGGTGATCATCAGCGGGATCGCGGTGGTGCTGTACCGGATCCTGATCGCGCCGCTGTCCGGCCTCGCGGCCGACGTGCGGCAGGTGTCCACCGGCGACTTCGCCCACGAGGTGCGGGCGGGCGGGCCGCGCGAGGTCGTGATGCTCGGCCAGGACGTGGAGGCCATGCGCTCGCGCATCCTCTCCGACGTCAAGGACCTCCAGCGGTCGAACTCGGAGCTGGAGCAGTTCGCCTACGTCGCCTCGCACGACCTCCAGGAGCCGCTGCGCAAGGTGGCGAGCTTCTGCCAGCTGCTGGAGCGCCGCTACTCCGGTCAGCTCGACGAACGCGGCGAGCAGTACCTGCGGTTCGCGGTGGACGGCGCGAAGCGGATGCAGGTGCTGATCAACGACCTGCTGGCGTTCTCCCGGGTCGGGCGGATCACCCGCGAGCAGACCCTGGTGGACTGCGACCTGCTGGTGGAGCAGGTGGTGGACAGCTACTCCGAGGTCATCGAGCGCACCGGCGCGACGGTGGAGGCGGGCGAGCTGCCGACGGTGCGCGGCGAGGAGTCCCTGCTGGGCGGCGTGTTCGGCAACCTGGTCAGCAACGCGCTCAAGTTCCGCGGCGAGGAGCCGCCGCACGTGTCGATCACCGCCGAGCGGACCGGTGACCTCTGGACGTTCACCGTGAAGGACAACGGCATCGGCATCGACACCGAGTACGCTGAACGCATCTTCGTGATCTTCCAGCGCCTGCACCACAAGGACGACTACCCGGGCACCGGCATCGGCCTGGCGATGTGCCGGAAGATCATCGAGTACCACGGCGGCTCGATCTGGCTGGACACCACCGCGGACACCGGCACCACCTTCAGGTTCACCCTCCCGGCAGTAGAGGACGACGAGCAATGAGCAGCCCGCTGAACGTGATCGACGTACTGCTGGTCGAGGACGACCCGGGTGACGCCCTCATGACGCAGGAGGCGTTCGAGCACCACAAGATCCGCAACCAGCTGCACGTGGTCCGCGACGGCATCGAGGCGCTGGAGTTCCTGCGGCGCGAGGGCCGGTACGCCGACGCGCCCCGGCCGGGCCTGATCCTGCTGGACCTGAACCTGCCGAAGCGGGACGGGCGCGAGGTGCTGGCGGACATCAAGGCCGACGCGTCGCTGCGCACGATCCCGGTGGTGGTGCTGACCACCTCGGAGGCGGAGGAGGACATCCTGCGCAGCTACAACCTGCACGCCAACGCCTACGTCACCAAGCCGGTCGACTTCGACCGGTTCATCGAGGTCGTGCGGCAGATCGACGACTTCTTCGTGACCGTGGTGAAGCTGCCCCGCTAGGGCGCCGGACGGGGGATGGTCATGGGTTCGGCGGTCTCGGCGGACGGCACGCGGATCGGGTTCACCCGGGTGGGCTCGGGTCCGGCGGTGGTGCTGGTGGACGGGGCGTGCGGGTTCCGGGGGTCCGGGCCGATGGCCGGGGTGGCGGGAGCGCTGAGCGGGTCGTTCACCGTGTTCACCTACGACCGGCGCGGGCGCGGCGAGAGCGGCGACACCATGCCCCACGCGATCGGGCGCGAGGTGGAGGACCTGGCGGCGGTGGTGGGCGCGGCCGGCGGGTGGGCCTTCGCCCACGGCTTCTCCTCGGGCGCGGTGCTGGCGCTGCACGCCGCAGCGGCCGGGGTGCCGCTGCGGGCGCTGTCGCTGCTGGAGCCGCCGCTGTCGTTCGAGCCCACCCCGGGGCCGGACGTGCGGCCGGAGATCGAGGCCCTGGTGGCGGCCGGTCGGCGCGGGGACGCGGTGACCCGGTTCCAGGTGGCGTGCGGCGTGCCGGAGGAGTTCGTGGCGTCCGCGCGGCGGTCGCCGGGGTGGCCCGCGCTGGAGGCCCTGGCCCACACCACCGCCTACGACCTGACGATCACCGCCACTCCCCCGGACCTGGCCGCGGTCACCGCGCCGGTGCTGGTGCTGGACAGCGCGAGCAGCGACGACCGGATGCGCTCGTGGGCCGACGGGGTCGCCGGGCGCCTGCCGGCCGCGGTGCGCCGCACGCTGCCCGGCGAGTGGCACGGGGTCGCGCCGGAGGTGCTCGCCCCCGTGCTCGCCGAGCACTTCGCGCGTCAGCCGGCCTCGTAGCCGACCACGCCGTCCCGCTCGGTCGCGCGCACCAGGCCGCGCCTGACCAGCAGGTCCAGGTGGGCCGCGGTCTCCCCGACCGCCAGCACCTGGTTGAACGGGTCCAGCTCGGCGAACGACCGGCCGCGGCGGGTCCAGCCGAGCCGGCCCGCGGTCGCGAAGGCCGTGCCGGTGCCCGCGCGGGCGGCCTCCAGGGTGGCCGCCAGCCGGTCCTCGTGGTGGGCCAGCAGCTCGTCGACCCTGGCGTGGCTGGACCCGGTGACGGGGCCGTGGGCGGGCAGCAGCCGCAGGTCGGGGCAGGACCGGACCAGGCGCAGCGAGTCCAGGTAGTCGCCGAGGGGCAGCGCGGACCGGGCCGCTTCGAAGCCGATGGACGGCGTGATGTGCGGCAGCACGTGGTCGCCCGCGAACAGCAGCTGGGCCTCGGCGTCGACGAACACCACGTGCCCGCGGGTGTGGCCGGGGGTGGGCAGGACGCGCAGCACGCGCTCGTCCAGCTCCAGGTCGCCCTCCTCCAGCCACTCGTCGGGGTCCTCGTAGTCGCGCGCCGCGTCGTCCCCGAGGGCGGACAGCACGGTCCGCCAGTGCTCGGCCAGGTGCGGCGCGCCCCACTCGCGCAGGCTGCGCACCTGGCTGGTCGAGCGGGCGGTGATCCGGGCCAGCGACGGCTGCTCGCCGAGGCCGAGCGCGACCTTCGTGCCGAAGCGCCGGCGCAGGGCGACGGCCATCGTGTAGTGGTCGCGGTGGGCGTGGGTGACCAGGAACCGGCGGACGTCCTCGAAGCCGTGCCCGAGGGCGCCCAGCGCCCGTTCCAGGGCGGCGGAGCCGGCGTCGAGCGACCAGCCGGGGTCGATCAGGACCAGCCCGTCGCCGTCCCGGACCGCGTAGGCGTTGACGGTGTGCAGGCCGTCGCCGGGCAGCGGCAGCGGGATGCGGTGCACGCCGGGCGCGACCTCGAAGGCACCGGGTTGGGTCCAGTCCACCCCGTGATCCTACTTCCCGGTAACTTACTGCCGTCCAGGTGGTGCGGCCGACCCCCGCGCCTGCCGTGCAAGATTGTCCACATGGACGTCTACCTGCTGATCCTCGGCGACCACCTGCCCAACCCGGACTCCGGGCACGCGGTGACCGAGGCTGACCGGCTGCGCGCGATCGTGGAGCAGGCCGTGGTCGCCGAGGAGGCGGGCTTCACCGGGGTGGCGATCGGCGAGCACCACTTCACCCGCTACATCGTCTCGGCGCCGGAACTGCTGCTGGCCACGATCGCGGCGCGCACGTCCACGCTCCGGCTGTCCACCGGGGTGACCCTGCTGGCCCACCACGACCCGGTGCGGGTGGCCGAGGAGCTGGCCACGCTGGACGTGCTGTCGCGGGGCCGGGCGGAGCTGATCGTGGCACGGGGCGTGTCGCAGCGCACCGACGCCGCGTTCGGCGTGCAGGACGACCTGCGGGAGCGGTTCGACGAGAACCTGCGGTTGCTGCTGCGGCTGCTGGAGGAGCCGCACGTGACCTGGGAGGGCAGGTACCGCAGCCCGCTGGTGGACGTGACCACGACCCCGCGGCCGGTGCAGCGGCCCCGGCCGCTGGTGTGGATCGGCAGCGGCTCGGCGGTGTCCGCGGACCTCGCGGTCGAGCTGGACCTGCCGCTGATGCTGCCGAGCACCCTGCGCGACCCGAGCACGCACCGGTCGGTGGTCGAGCGCTACCGGGGTGCCATGTCCGGCGGCGGCCGGGTGGCGCTGCCCAGCCACGTGTTCGTGGCGCCCACCGCCGCCGGGGCGCGGGCGCGGTGGCGGCCGCACCTGACCGCCTACGCGCACTTCGCCGACCGGTGGCGGGGCGACGGCGGCGTGGACGTGGACGCGTTGATGGACGGCGCGGCGGTGTGCGGCGACCCGGCCGAGGTGACCGAGCGGCTCAACGCGCTGACCGGGCTGCTCGGGCTGGACGCCCAGCTGGTGATGATCGACATCGGCGGTTTGCCCCACGGGGCCGTGCTCGACGCGATCCGGCTGTTCGGCGCGGAGGTGCTGCCGAACCTGAAGCGTTGACAGGTTTGGTTCCCGCGCCCGCTGGATAAGGAGGGGTCATCTCGTCGCGGATCCCTGGGTGGAGCGGTGGACATGCTGAGTTCGTACCTGGAGCCCGCGCGCACCGGGTTCCTCACCTTCGTCGGCGTCGGCGCGCTGCTGCTGCTGCCCCTGATCGCGCTGCACTACTGGCGGTTCGGGCGGGTGGAGCCGCGGCGGGCGCTGGTGCTCTACGGCCTGCTGGCCTACGGGCTCGTGGCGCTGGCGCTGATCTTCCTGCCGTTCCCGGACCGGGACTCGGTGTGCCGCGGCGAGACCATGCTGTCCACGACGCCGTTCCAGTGGGTCACCGACATGCGCCACAACATGGCGGCCACCGGCCGGTCGGGCATCCAGGCGATGGTGACCTCGCAGGCGTTCCTCCAGCAGGCGTTCAACGTCGCGCTGTTCGTGCCGCTGGGCGTGGTGCTGCGCAAGGCTTACCGGCGGGGGCCGCTCGCGGTGGTGTGCATCGGCCTGGGCGTCTCGCTGATGGTGGAGGTCGTGCAGTACACCGGGAACCTCGGGTTCTACCCGTGCCCGTACCGGATCGCGGACCTGGACGACCTGATCTCCAACACCGGCGGCGCGCTGCTGGGGTGGATGGTCGCGCCCGCGGCGCTGGTGGTGCCGACCGTGCGGGCCCAGGAGGAGGTCACCGCCCCGCCGGGCACGGTGGGCGTGCCGCGCCGCCTGGGCGGGTTGGTGGCGGACCTGCTGGTGGTGGTGCTGGTGTCCCGGCTGCTGCTGCCCGAGCTGGAGTGGGCGCTGGCGCTGCTGGTGCTGCTGCGGGTGGTGGTGCCCGCGGTGAGCGGCGGCTGGACGTTCGGCGGGTGGCTGATGCGCTACCGCACGCGCCGGCCGGACGGCGAGCGGGCCGGGGCGTGGCGGATCGCGCTGCGCGAGCTGCTGGGCGTGACCGGGCTGTTCGCCTACGCGGTGGTGGTCTCGCCGCGGTCGGACCAGTGGTGGGAGTTCGGGCTCGACCTCGTGGTGATCGCGGTGGTGCTGGTGGGGATCTTCGTGGTGCCGGTGTTCCGGCGCGACCAGCTGGGCTGGCACGAACGGGTGGCGGGGACCCGCACGGTGGTGGTGCGCCCGGAGCACGCGCCGGAGCGGGTCGAGGCCGGGCACCGGTGATCACCGGGCGCGGTCCCGCTCGCTAGGCTCTGCGCCTCGGTGGTCGACCGGAGCGACGAGGAGCCTTGATGCCCGAGCGCGGGGACGCGGTGGAATCGGTGGAGCAGCTCACCGCGGCCTGGCGGGGACTGGTCCTCGACCGGGACCCCGGCGCCGACGTGCGGGACCTCCCGGGGATCGCCGTGCGCTGGGCCGACTGCCGGTTCGCGTTCTGGAACTGCGTCACGCTGACCGAGGTCGGCGCGGGCGCGGAACTCGTCGGCCGGCGCCTGGGCCAGGTGGCGGAGGTCATGCGGGCCAAGCGGCACCCCGGTTTCCTGTGGCTGTTCGAGGACCTGCTGGACGACGGGGCGCGCGCCGCGCTGGACGAGGCGGCCGAGCGGGCGGGTCTCCGGCGCGCCTTCTCCGGCGCCGGGATGGCCGGGGACCTGCTGCCGGTGCCCGACCCGGAGCACCCCGACCTGACCTTCGTCCGCGTGACCACCGACGAGCAGCTGCTGGCCTACGCGGACCTCAACTCGCGCGCCTACGGGTTCGCGCCGGAGGACGGCCGCGACGGGATCGCCGGCTCCGCGCTGTGGAAGACCGGGGTGCACGCCTACCTGGGCCTGCGGGAGGGCGTTCCGGTGACGTGCGCGGCGAGCGTCGAGGTCGCGGGCCGCCTCTTCGTCGCGCTCGTCGCCACCGACCCGGACCACCAGCGCAAGGGCTACGGCGAGGCGGCGACGCGCAAGGCGCTGCACGAGGGCGGCCGGGCCACCGGGCTGACCCGCGCCACCCTGCACGCGACCGCCGCCGGGGCGCCCGTGTACCTGCGGATCGGCTTCACCCCGAACTCGCCGGTGCGCTTCTACGCGCTCGGGGACTGACGCCCGGGGACACCCCGCCGAGGGCGTGGAGGTCCGCGAGGGCGGTGGGGTCGTCCGCGAGCAGGCGCTGGAACTCCTCGCGGCTGACCCGGCCGTCCACGTCGGTGTCGGCCCGCTCGGCGAGCCGGTGCCACAGGGCGCGGTAGTCGTGGCGGATCGCCCTGGCCCGGGGTGAGCCCGGCGGTTCGCCCGCGCCCTGGGCCAGGCGCAGGGCGAAGACGTCGAAGTCGTCCCGGGTGAGGCAGCCGTCGCCGTCGGCGTCGAGCGGGTCGAAGTCCGGCGGGTCGACCTCGCCCGCCACCAGCTCGTCCGCCCAGCCGATGAGCCGGTCGTGGCCCGCCGCCAGGACGTCCGCGTGGGTGGCGCCCTCGTGGCGGTCGAAGCGGACGGGTGTGCCGGTGCCCGCCAGGTCGGCCACGAACCGCTCCACCACGGCCAGGGGCACGATCTCGTCCGCGCCGCCGGCCGACACCAGGACCGGGCGGTCCATCCGCGTGACGGGCACGCGGCAGGCGCGCAGGACCGGGGCGACGCCGGGGCGGGTGGGCAGGTCGGTGACGCCGGCCTCGTCGTTGGTGAGGCGGCCGACGGCGCGGAACATGTCGACCAGGGTCGCGGTCTCGGCCACGTCGAGCAGCCTGCCGCCCGCGTCGGTGAGCAGGGCGCGGGCGTCGAAGCCGGGGTGGGAGGTGCGCAGGCCCGCGAGCAGGAAGGGCAGCAGCACGGACAGCCGCCCCGCGCCGTCGGCGGTGACCAGGTCGACCAGCAGCGGCAGGTGGACCGGCGGGGCGAGGGCGAGGGTGCCGCGGAAGTCGAGCTCCGGGGCGTGGGTCGCGGCGATCAGACCGGTGAACAGGGCCGCGTGGCCGCCCTGGGAGAAGCCGGTGACGAGCCAGGTGCGGCCGACGTCGGGGTGGAGCAGGCGGGCCGCGCGCACGATGTCCACCACGTCGTCGGCCACGGCCTCGCCGTTGAAGTACGGGTGCGGGCCCGGGGTGGCCAGGCCCTCGTAGTCGGTGGCGGCGACCGCGTAGCCGGCGGCGAGCCAGCGGGCCACGTGCTCCCGTTCGAGCCTGGTCAGGCCGGTGGTGGAGGGCGCGCAGTGGTCGGCGAGCCCGGTGGTGCCGTGGGCGTAGCTGACGACCGGCAGGCCGCCGGGCGGTGCGGGGCGGTCCGGCAGGAAGAGCGAGCCGCTGACCGCGCGCCCGGAGCCGTCGTAGCCCAGGCCCTGGTAGACGAGGTGGAACGCCTCGGCGGCGGAGTCGGGCCACAGGGACCGGGGCAGGGTGCGGTGGTCGAGGACCGTGCCCGGTCCCGGTTTCGCGCTGCTCCGCATGTCCCCTCCCCCGACGACGGTAGTGGGCCGTTCCCGTCCGGGGGACGGGGGTCACCCGGACGGTGGCGGGTTCTTCACCCCGATGTCGCGTCGCGGTGGACGTCTGAGTGGTCGTCCGGGTGGGTAGTCCCGCGACGAAGGAGGTTGTCATGGTCCATCCGGAACCACCCGGGCCGCCGCCGATGCCGGTGCCCGAGCCGATCCCCGACCACCCCCGACCGGAGCCCGGTCCGGGCACCGAACCGCCGTTGCCGCCCACGCCCGAACCGCCGACGCCCCGGTGAGAGGGGTCTGGTGGGCCGGACCCGGGTCCGGCCCACCAGACCCCTCCCGGCGATAGGCTGCCGGTGCCGCGCCAGGACGAAGGGGGACCACGTGCCGCAGCACCGCGAACTGCCCGTCAACGGCATCACGATGCACGTCGCCGAGGAGGGCGAGGGACCGCTGGTCCTGCTGCTGCACGGGTTCCCGGAGAGCTGGTACTCCTGGCGCCACCAGTTCGGGCCGCTGGCCGCGGCCGGGTACCGGGTGGTCGCGCCGGACCAGCGCGGCTACGGCGGCACCGACCGGCCCGACGACGTGGACGCCTACACGATCCTGCACCTCGTCGGCGACGTGGTGGGGCTCATCGCGGCGCTGGGCGAGCGCGAAGCCGTGGTCGTCGGGCACGACTGGGGCGCGCCGGTCGCCTGGCACACCGCGCAGATGCGGCCCGACCTCGTGCGCGGCGTGGCCGGCCTGAGCGTCCCGCCGATGCCGCGCGGGTCCGTGCCGCCGCTGGTGGCGGCCCGGCGGCGCTTCGGCGACGACTTCTACCAGCTGTACTTCCAGCAGCCGGGCGTGGCGGACGCCGAGCTGGGCCGCGACCCGCGCGCGGCGTTCCGCCGGACGCTGGTCGGCCTGTCCGGCGACGCCGTGCCGCCGTCCTCGCGCGGCGAGGGCTTCCTCGGCGCCTTCCCCGACCCGGAGGAGCTGCCCGCCTGGCTCACCGAGGCGGACGTCGACGCGTTCGTGGAGCAGTTCGACCGCACCGGCTTCACCGGCGGCCTGAACTGGTACCGCAACATCGACCGCAACTGGGAGCTCACCGCCCCCTGGCAGGACGCCGTGATCACCCCGCCCGCGCTGTTCGTGACCGGTGACCGGGACCTGGTGCGCGGCTTCTCCCCGCCGAACCTCTTCGAGCTGCTGCCCGGGGCGCTGCCGAACCTGCGCGGCGTCCACGACCTGGCCGGGTGCGGGCACTGGACGCAGCAGGAGCGCGCCGACGACGTGAACCGGGCGCTGCTGGAGTTCCTCGACGGCCTGTGAGCGCGACCGCAGGTCACTCCTCCCGTTGGCTACGGCCCAGTAGGTTATAGCCAGTAGGTTATAGGCTGTAGCCTGAAGGGGGTCGGCGTGTTCCAGACCAAGGCCGAGTTCGCCTACCACGAGGTGCGGCGCCGGGTGCTGACCGGCGTGCTGGCGCCGGGGGCGGTGATCAACCAGGGGGCGCTGGCCGAGGAGCTGGGCCTGAGCACCACCCCGCTGCGCGAGGCGCTCAAGCGGCTCGGGGCGGAAGGGCTGGTCGAGCTGGGGGCGCACCGGGACGCCCGGGTCACCGAGCTGCGCGCCGAGGAGGCGCGGGACCTGCTGGAGGTGCGGCGCGCGCTCGACCCGCTGGCGGTGCGGCTGGCGGCGCGGCGACGCACCGACGAGGACGTGCGGGCGATGCGGGAGGCGGCCGTCGACCTGCACGCGCTGCCGTCGAACCCCGCGTACGACGAGCTGCTGGCGCACCGGCGGTTCCACGCCGCGCTGTACCGGGCCTCGCACAACACCCCGCTGGTCGAGGCGCTGGACGGGCTGTGGGACAAGACCGACCGCTACCGCCGCCTGGCGCTGGAGACCGGTCGGGACGACGCCGAGCGCGCGCGGAAGGACCACGAGCACGCGACGCTGCTCGACCTCGTCGTCACCGGCGACGGGAACGCGGCGGCGGCGCTGATGCTCGCGCACGTGGAGACGAGCCTCGGCGCGCTGGCCGCGCGGCGGCTGTCGCGGTGAGGCGCCCGGCGCTGGTCGCGCTGTTCGTGCACTCGGTGCTCACCCAGGTGGTGACGTTCGTGCTGCGGCCCGCGGCGTCCTACCGGGCGCTGGAGCTGGAGGTGCCCGCCTCGTGGCTGGGCGCGCTGTCGGCGTCCTTCGCGCTGGTGCCGCTGGTGCTGGCGCTGCCCGCCGGGCACGTGGTCGACCGGGTCGGGGAACGCCGGGTGCTGCTGGTCGGCAGCGTGCTGATGACCGGCGCGGGCGCGGTGTTCGTGCTGCTCGGCGACTCCCTGGCCGGGCTGCTGGCGGGCAGCGTGCTGCTGGGCACCGCCCACCTGTGCGCCGTGGTCGGCCAGCAGGCGCTGGTGGCGAACGCGGCCGCGCCCGGCGGGCGGCTGGACTCCGCGTTCGGCTACTACACGTTCGCGGCCTCGCTCGGGCAGCTGCTGGGGCCGCTGCTGATCCCGCTGCTGGGCGGCGGCGGGTCGATCCCCGACACCGGGCCGGTCTTCCTCGGCGCGTGCGCGGTGAGCGTGCTGCTGGTCGGCTGCGTGCTGCCGCTGCCCGGCCGGGGCGCGGGGCGCGAGCGGGCCGCCGCGGAGGCGGGCGGGCTGGGGGCGCTGCTGCGCCTGCCCGGCCTGGTGCGGGCGCTGACGACGAGCTGCGTGGTGATCGCCGGGGTGGACATCACCCTGGTCTACCTGCCGGCGCTGGGCGCGGACCGGGACCTGTCCGCCGGGTTGGTGAGCGCGCTGCTGGCGTTGCGCGCGGCGGCGTCAATGGTGTCGCGGCTGCTGCTGGGGCGGTTGAGCGCGGCCCTGGGGCGCAGGCGGCTGCTGGTGGGCAGCATCGCGCTCGCGGCCCTGGGGCTGGCCGCGTGCGCCGCGCCCGTGCCGCCGTGGGCGCTGGTGGTCGCGGTCGTGGTCGCCGGGCTCGGGCTGGGGGTGGGCCAGCCGCTGACCATGTCGTGGCTGGCCGGGTCCGCCCCGCCCGGCGCGCGGGGCCGCGCGATGTCGCTGCGGCTCACCGGGAACCGCGCGGGCCAGGTCGTCATCCCGGCGGCGGTCGGCGCGGTCGCGGCCGGGCTCGGCGCGGCGGGCGTGCTGGGGATGACCGCGGCGGCCCTGGCGTGGACCGGGTTCCTGGCGCGCAAGCTGGCCGTGGACGGGCCCTGAGCGGGGCGAACCCCGACAGGCCGGCCGTCACCGGAGGCGTTCGGCCGCCAGCCGGCCCGAGATCAGCACCGGCGGGATCCCGACACCCGGCGTGGTGCCGCTGCCGGCCAGCACCACGTTGCCGTCGCGGGAGGGCAGGTTCCGGGGCCGGAACGGGCCGGTCTGGGCGAAGATGTGCGCGGCCGAGAACGGGGTCCCCGCCGCCTGCCCCGCGCGGGCCCAGTCGTCCGGCGTGCTCAGCGACAGCCGCGTCACCTCGTCCGGCGAGGAGATCAGCTTGCGGTGCGCCAGCTCGTCCACGAGCCGGTCGGCGTAGTCCCCGCCCAGGTCCGCCCAGTCCAGCGGCCCCGCGTCCAGGTTCGGGCACGGCGCCAGCAGGTAGTGCAGGTGCCGGTCCGCCGGGGCCAGTCCCGGGTCGGTCACCGTGGGCGTGGTGAGCAGCAGGGACGGGTCGGTCATCAGCTCGCCCCGGTCCACGATCTCGTCGAACGTGCGGTCCCAGGCGTCGCCGAAGGAGATCGTGTGGTGCGCGTGCCCCTCGACGCGCGGCCCGCTCAGGTGCACCACCACGGCCGACGGCGACCAGCGCACCGGCACCGGGCGGCGCGGTACCCGGCGCAGCAGCCGGTTCGTCTGCGCGGGGCCGGCGGCCAGCACGACCGCGTCGCAGGGGAACCGCTCGCCGGAGGCGATCACCGCCCGCGCCCGGTCGCCGCGCAGCTCCAGCGACTCCACCTCGCACCCGTAGGCGAACCGGACCCCGGCGTCGGCGGCGGCGTCGGCCATCGCCTGCGGCACCGCCCGCATCCCGCCGCGCGGGAACCACACGCCGGCCACCGTGTCCATGTAGGCGATCACCGCGTACGCCGCCAGGGCGTGCTTCGGCGCGACGCCCGCGTAGAGGGCCTGGAAGGTGAACACCCGCCGCAGGCGCGGGTCGCGCAGGAACCGGCCCACCGCCCGGTCCAGCGACCCGAACCCGCCCAGGCGCGCCAGCGCCACCAGGTCGCGCCCCACCAGGTCCAGCGGGCTGTCGAAGTTCGCGCCGACGAACCGGTCCCGCTCCACCTCGTACAGCCGGGTCAGCCACGCCCGCAGCTCCCGGTACCCGGCGGCCTCCCGCCCGCCCGCGAACTCCCGGACCGCCTGCTCCATCTCCTCGGCCGAGGTGTGCACGTCCAGCGCGCTGCCGTCGGCGAAGCACGCCCGGTAGGCCGGGTGCAGCGGGAGCAGCTCGACCCGGTCGGCCAGCCGCTCCCCCACCGCGCCCAGCGCCTCGTCCACCAGCTCGGGCATGGTCAGCACGGTCGGCCCGGTGTCGACGAGGTGCCCGCCCACGTCCAGCCGCCCCGCCAGCCCACCGGGGTGCGGCAGCCGCTCCAGCACGGTCACCTCGTGCCCCGCGCCCCGCAGGTGCAGCGCGGCGGACAGCCCCGCCAGCCCCGCGCCGACCACCACGACGGAGTCCGTCCTGCCCCGCACGACGCGCACCGTCACCACCGCCGCTCGGTCGCCTTGGCGGCCAGCGCGCCCAGCGCCAGGCGCACCGGCTCGGCCGGCTCCACCAGGTCGACGGTCCGCAGCGCCTGCTCGACCAGCGAGCCGATCCGCTCCTCCACCGCGTCGACGGCGCCCAGGTCGCGCAGCAGTTCACCCACCTCGGTCACGGTCCGGTCGCTGACGCCGTGGCCCTCCAGGCAGTCCCGCAGCAGCCGCGCCGCGTGCGGGCGGTGGGCGGTGCGGGCCAGGCCGAGCGCGAGCGCCATCAGCGCCGTGCGCTTGCCCTCGCGCAGGTCGTCCCCGACGGGTTTGCCGGTGACCTCGGTGTCGCCGAACACGCCCAGCAGGTCGTCGCGCAGCTGGAACGCCACCCCGACGTCGCGGCCGTAGGACCGCAGGGCGTCCACGAGCTCCGGCCGCGCGTCCGCCAGCGCCGCGCCGAGGTGCAGCGGCCGCTCCACGGTGTAGGCGGCGGTCTTGAGCCGGGCCACCCGCAGCGCCTTCTCCAGCGACTCCTCGCGGCGGGCGCCCGCCAGCAGGTCCAGGTGCTGCCCGGCGATCATCTCGGTGCGCATGGCCCGCCACGGCTCCCGGGCGCGGGCCAGCGCGGCGGGGTCGAGGCCGGCGCCGGCCAGCGCGTCGTCGGCCCAGGCCAGGGCCAGGTCGCCGACCAGGACGGCCACGCTGTCGCCGTAGTGGCGGGAGTCGCCCGCCCAGCGGCCCCGGTGGTGGCGGGCGGCGAACGCGGTGTGCACGGTCGGCCTGCCCCGCCGGGTGGCCGAGCGGTCCATCACGTCGTCGTGCACCAGCGCGCAACCCTGGAGCAGCTCCAGGGCGACCAGCGCCCGCACGGTGGCGTCGGCCGCCGGGCCCTCCACCGGGCCGCCCGCCGCGCGCCAGCCCCACCAGGCGAACGTCGGCCGCACCCGCTTGCCGCCGGCCAGCACCAGGTCGGCCAGCGCGCCGCCCACCTCGGGCGCGGTGTCGGGCGCGTGCGCGAGGAACTCCTCCAGCTCCTGGTGCAGCCGGGGCACGAGCCCGTCGTCGAGCACCGACGCCTCGACTCGGGGCGCTCTGGAAATCAGCGTCATCGTGCCTCCCGCTGCTCGTGGTGGCACGAGCTAAACAGCGCCGGCCTGGGTCCGCACGACAGATCAACCCGTCGTGCGGAGCGACACGCCGGGTTCTAGCGTGGTGCAGCGAAACCTGCGGAAGGACTCCCTGCCCCCATGTCGGTCGACCGCGAACTCGACGCCGCCGCCATCACCGACCCGGTGCTGCGGTCGGCCTACCAGCGCTGCCGTGAGCTGAACGCCGAGCACGGCCGCACCTACTACCTGGCCACGCGCCTCCTGCCGCGCGCCCGGCGCCCCGCGATCCACGCCCTCTACGGGTTCGCCCGGTGGGCCGACGACGTGGTGGACGAGGTGCACGACGGCCGGACGCCCGCCGAGCGCGCCGCCCAGTTGTCTACTGTGGACGACAGGTTGGCCGAGGGGCTGGCCGCGGGCCGCAGCGACCACCCGGTGATCGCCGCCGTGGTGGACACCGCGCACCGCTACGGGATCGACCGGTCGCTGTTCGCGGACTTCATGGCGTCGATGCGGATGGACCTGACGGTCACCTCGTACCCGACCTACGCCGACCTCGCCCGCTACGTGCACGGGTCGGCGGCGGTGATCGGGCTCCAGGTGCTGCCGGTGCTGGGCACGGCCGTGCCCCGCGAGGAGGCCGAGCCCGCCGCGGCGGCCCTGGGCGTGGCGTTCCAGCTGACCAACTTCCTGCGCGACGTCGGCGAGGACCTGGACCGGGGCCGGGTGTACCTGCCGACCGAGGAGCTGGCCGCGTTCGACGTCGACCGGGAGCGGCTGCTGTGGGCCCGCCGCACCGGGCGCGCCGACGACCGCGTCAAGCGCGCCCTGGCGTTCCAGGTCGAGCGGGTCCGGTCGGTCTACCGCGAGGCCGCGCCGGGCATCCCGATGCTCGCGCCCGAGTCGCGCCCGTGCGTGGCCACCGCCTATCGCCTGTACGGGCGGATCCTCGACCTCGTCGAGCGCGCCGACTACGACGTGCTGTCCCGGCGGGTCACCGTGTCCAACGGGCGGCGGCTGGTGATCGCGCTGCCCGCCCTCGCCCGCGCCGCACTGCACTAGGAGTAGCGAAGATGCCCACCCCGTTGCGCCGGTTCACCGCCAAGCCGTGGCCCGAGCAGGAACCCACCTGGCGGGACGCCAAGCCCGCGCTGATCGGGGCCGCGCTGAAGCGCGCCTCGGCCCGGCCGTCGGGCAACTGGTTCGTGCTGGCCGCCAGCCGGGAGATCACCGGCGCCGCGCCGTTCGGCCGCACGATCGCCGGGGTCGAGGTGGTGGCGTGGCGCTCGGGGTCCACCGTGGTGGCCGGTCCGGGCTCGTGCCCGCACCTGGGCGCGCCGCTGTGCGACGGGGCGGTGCACCGGGGCGAGCTGGTCTGCCGGTGGCACGGCCTGGCGCTGGGCCCGCGGCGCCCCGGCGCGTGGAGCCCCTACCCCTCGCACGACGACGGCGTGCTGGTGTGGGTGCGGCTGGACGAGGTGGGCGGCGAGGAGCCGCTGGACGCGCCCGTGCTGCCGGAGCGCCCGCCGGTGGCGTCGCTGGACGCGGTGGCCACCGTGATCGGGCGGTGCGAGCCGGAGGACGTGGTGGCCAACCGCCTCGACCCGTGGCACGGGGCCTGGTTCCACCCCTACTCGTTCGCCAACCTGAAGGTGCTGGAGACCCCGACCGAGGAGCGGGACCGGTTCCTGGTCGAGGTGACGTTCAAGCTGGTCGGGCGGGTCGGCGTGCCGGTGGTCGCCGCCTTCACCTGCCCGGAGCCGCGCACGGTCGTGATGCACGTCGTGGAGGGCGAGGGCGTGGGCAGCGTGGTGGAGACCCACGCCACCCCGCTGGCCCCCGGGCCGGACGGGTCCGCCCGGACCGCCGTGGTCGAGGCGACCATCGCCTACTCGGACCGGCCGGGGTTCGCGAAGTCCCTGCCCGTCGCACCCGCCATCCGGCCGCTGATGAGGTGGGCGGCGGCCCGGTTGTGGAAGGACGACCTGGCCTACGCCGAGCGCCGCTACGCGCTGCGCACCACGGGCCGCTTCCCGGGCTGACCGGGTCGGGGCGCGCCCGCCGGTCCGGCGGGCGCGCTCACGCCTCGCCCACGAACGTGTGCACGACGCCCCGCTGCCAGCCCGCCGCGGGCAGCGTCCGGACCAGCACGAAACCGTTGCGGCGCAACCGGTCCCGCAGCGCGCCCGCGCCGTCGAAGTCCAGCACGCTGCGCCACAGGTAGGTGTAGAGCTTCGCCGACCGGGTGACGGCGGCGCCGCTGGGGATGATCACCGACCAGCACACCGCCGTCCACAGCGCGGTGGCCGCCCACGAGTCGCGCACCGAGTACTCGTGCGCCACGAACCGCGCCCCCGGCTTGAGCAGCCCGCGCACGGCGGTCAGCACCGGGTCCGGGTCCGGCAGGTTGCGCACCAGGTAGGCGGCGAACACCCCGTCGAACGGGCCGTGCACGGCCAAATCCTCGGCGCGGGCGTGCACGAACGACACGTTGGCCGGCCAGGACTTGCGCCGGGCCCGCTCCAGCATCCCGCGCGAGGCGTCGACCGCGACGATCTCCGCGCGCGGCGCGACCGCCAGCAGCGCCGCGGTCGAGGCGCCCGTGCCGCAGCCCAGGTCCAGCAGCCGCAGGCCCTCGCCGTCACCGGGGACGCGCAGCGCGGTCGCCGAGCGGCGCAGCTCCCGGTGGTAGTCGGGGTTCGCGCCGACCAGCAGGTCGTAGCCCGCCGCCGCCTCGTCGAACGCGTCCGGCACCGCCGCGGCCGCCAACTTCGCCATCAGCCCGTCACCTTCCGTTCGCGGCCATCGCGGCCGCCGTCGTCACCGTAGGGCCGGCTTCAGCCGTTCGCATGACGGATCGGCCCGTGGTTTTCGGCCGGGACCGGGTACTCGGCGGCGGTGACGACTGCGACGAACCTCTACTCGACCACCGCCGTGTCCAACGCGGGCTCGGTCCGCGTGGACGACTCGGCCGACCTGCCCGTGGCCGCGCCGACCGAGCTGGGCGGCCCCGGCGGCGGCTGGAACTCCGAGCAGCTCTACGCGGCGGCGCTGGCCACCTGCCTGCACCAGAGCATCGTGCTCATGGCGTCCTCCGCCGGCGACGACACCTCAGGCTGCGTGGTCAGCGCCGGGGTGTCGCTGCGGCACGAGGGCGCGGAGAAGTACGACGTGGACGCGCGGCTGAAGGTGGAGCTGCCCAACGTGCCGGAGCAGCGGCGGCAGGAGCTGGTGGACCTGGCGATCTCGCACGCGCCGCTGATCGGCGGTTGGCCGGTCACCGTGGCGTGACCGGCCAACCGCACCTGTCGGCAAGCTTCTGTCGGCCGGCCTTCCCGCCGGACAACGCACCGGCCGGCCGGGCCGGCACTCCCTCATCCGCCCCGTCCTCGTCCGCCCCTCCCGCCGGTCAGCCCCCCGCCGGCAGCCCGGCCCGCGCCTCGGCCGGGGTCAGCGGCCGCAGCGTGAGCGTGTGCTCATAGGTCGTGTCGGGCCGCACCCGGCTGCGCTCCCGCACCGGGTTCGGGGTGTCACCCACCCCGGTGACGGCGTGGCTCGCGTGCAGCGTGTGCCACCCGTCGTTGGGGCGCAGCTGGAACGGGTAGGCCGCCCGGTCCAGGTCGTCGTACCGGGTGACGCCCACCTCCGGCGCGCCGGCGACCAGCAACCCGCCCGTGCGGCCGTCCGTGAGCAGGGCCCAGCGGGTGTCGGTGTGGTTGCCGTGGTCCTGGGGTCGGTGGTACTCGACGTACTGCCCGGCCACGGTGGAGCGGTGCACGCCGACGGGGGTGCCGTCCTCCCGGTCGACGTAGCTCTCGGCCTCCCGCCCGTACCAGGTGAACCGGTCGTAGCGCTCGGGCACGGCCAGCGACACCCCGATGCGCGGCAGGTAGGGCAGGTCCCGGACCGCGCCCCGCGGCGTCACCCGGTGGCCCAGGCGCAGGGTCCCGGTCCGGTCGACCGAGTAGGTCATGACCTGGTCGAACCAGGCCCCGGTCACGTCCGGCGCGGCCACCCGGCTGTCCACCACGACCCGCACCCCGTCGCCGTCGGGCTCGACCCGGACGCCGGTGGTGGTCGTCTCCAGCCGGTCCAGGCCGACGCGTCGCCAGTCCTCACCCTCGGCCCGGCCCCAGGCGAACGTCTCGTTGCTGATCGGCGCCCGCCACGCGTCCAGCCGCGGCCCACCGTGCAGCAGCTCGCGCCCGCGCACCCGGATCGACGACAGCGCGCCGCTCCCCTTGTCCACCTCGTAGGTGACGCCGCGGACGGAGGCGGTGACCGAGTCGGCCCCGTCGGAGACGTGCACCCGCCCCGCCCCGGGCGCCCGGTCCAGGCCGGGGACCCGCGTGCCGCCGAGGGCGAACCGGTCGTGGGCGAGCACGTGCCCGGCGGGCAGCACCGGCTGCTCCGCCCCCACCACGGCCTCCACGGTCAGGAACCGCTCGCGGTCGCCCGGGTTGGCCGGGACGCGCGGCCGGACGGTCCCGGTCTCCCCCGCCGCCACGCGCAGCGGCTGCTCGCCGCGGGCCACCACGCGCGAGCCCTCCTGGACCCGCCACCGCAGCGCCAGGCCGTCGGTGCCGGTGAACGCCCGCTCGTTGTGCACCGACAGCACGCCGTCGGCCCAGCCGAACCGCAGCGGCTGGTGCGCCCAGGCCATCTGGGTCGTCTCGGGCTGCGGGTCACGGTCGGCGGACACCAGGCCGTCGACGCCGGACAGGCTGGAACCGTAGGACAGGTGCGTGCCGCGCTCCTCGACGCGGTCGAAGTCCAGGGCCAGGACCGCGCCGCCGACCGGGGTCGGGGCGGTGAGCTCCTCGGCGCTCAGCGCCCGGTCGTAGATCCGCGCGTCGTCGAACGCGCCCTGCGCCATTCGGCCGACGTTCGACGGGTCGTTCCACGAGGTCTCGAAGTCGCGCCCGATGTTGACCTCGGCCGACGAGGGGTCGATGGCGCCGGTGAACGGGGTCGAGGCGAGTTCGCGGCCGTCGAGGTACAGGCGCAGCGCGGTGCCGTCGTAGGTGCCGCTGACCCGGTGCCAGTTGCCGTAGAAGTCGGCGGGCACCGGGGCCTGCACCGCGCGCCAGGTGCCGCTGTGGATGAAGAACTCAAGGGTGTGCTCGGTCTTCATCTTGAGGGCGTACTGGTGGTCGCCCTTGCCCAGGATGCGGAAGTCACCGGTCCACCGCTCCGGCTTGACCCACACGTCGAGGGTCAGCGCGGTGCCGGTGATGTCGAGCCGCCGGTCCCGGTAGACCTCCACGAAGTCGTCCAGGCCCGACAGGCGCAGCGCCTTGCCGCGCCGGCCGTCGACCAGCTCGGGCGCGCCGGACAGGTGGGCGGGGATGTCGTGGCCGGAGGCGTCGGGCACGACCCGGACCGGCTGCCGGATGTTCTGCTCGGCCCAGTCCCAGATGAAGCCGCCCTGGGCGGCGGGGTTGGCGCGGACGACGTCCCAGAACTCGCGGAAGTTGCCCAGGCTGTTGCCCATGGCGTGCGCGTACTCGCCGAGGATCAGCGGCTTGGTGGTGGTGCGGGCCTGCTCGGCGAACCTCTCCGGTGACGGGTAGCGCGGGCCCCGGACGTCGGCGAACGGCGCGTCGCCGTCCGGGTTGTTCGACTGGTGGTACTTCGGCCGGGTCGGCTCGTTGGCGTCCAGCCACTCGGCCATCGCGTGGTGGTGCGCGCCCAGGCCGGCCTCGTTGCCGGTGTCCCACAGGAACACGCTGGGGTGGTTCTTGTCCCGCTGCACCATGGCGGTGAAGCGGTCGAGGAACGCGTCGCGCCACTCCGGCTGGTCCGCCTGGCACCAGACCCGGCAGTCCTCGTGGTTGTGGGTCTCGATGTCGACCTCGTCGGCGATCCACAGGCCGTGCCGGTCGGCCAGCTCGTAGAAGTACGGGTCGGACGGGTAGTGCGAGGTGCGCACCGCGTTGACGTTGAGCTGCTTCATCAGCGCCACGTCGCGCTCCTGCGCGGGACGCGGGACGTGCCTGCCGTGGTCGGGGTCGGTCTCGGCCCGGTTCACACCTTTGAACAGGACGCGCTTGCCGTTGACCAGCAGTTGCTCGTCGCGGACCTCGATCTCGCGGAACCCGGTGGTCTCGGAGGTGATGTGCGTCGTGCCGTCGGGCGCGGTCAGGGTGAGCACGACGGTGTGCAGGTTCGGCGTCTCGTCGGTCCACTTCGCCGGGTCGCGCACCGGCAGGGTGAGCCGGACCCGCGCGCCCGGCCCGGTCACGTCCACCGGCCGCGAGGTCCGGCCGACCTCCCGGCCGCGGGCGTCGCGCAGGCTCGCGGTGACGCGGTGCGCGCCGGTCGTGCCGCCCGGCTCGTGGCCGATCTCCACGTCGGCGGTCAGGGTGGCGTCGGTGTGGGTCTCGTCCAGGTCGGTCCGCAGGGTCACGTCCCGCACGTGGGTGGCGGGCGTGGCGTAGAGGCCGACCGAGCGGAAGATGCCGGAGTACCGCCACTGGTCGACATCCTCCAGGTAGGAGCCCGCGCTCCAGCGGTGCACCTGCACGGCGACCCGGTTGCGGCCCGGTCGCAGTGCGTCGGTCACGTCGAACTCGGCGGGCGTGTAGCCGCCCTGGTCGTAGCCGACGTACCGGCCGTTGACCCAGACGAAGTAGGCCGAGGTCACGCCCTCGAACCGGAGGAAGGCGCGGCGGTCGCGCCAGCCGGCGGGCACGTCGAAGTCGCGGGCGTAGGCGCCGGTGGGGTTGACGTCGCGCGGCACCCGTGGCGGGTCGTCCGGCTGCACCTCGGTGGCGATGTTGCGGAAGATCGGGTGGTCCAGGCCGTCGGTCTGCCAGGTGTGCGGCACGGTGACCCGCCGCCAGCGCGACGTGTCGTAGCCCTCGGCGTGGAAGCCCGCCGGCACCTCCTCCGGCCGGTCGGCCATGGCGATCCGCCACTCCCCGTCCAGGGCGAGGCTGTACGGGCCGCGCTCGTCGCCGCGGACCGCCGCGGCGGTGTCGGCCTGCGGGCGCAGGAACGCGTGCGGCGCTTCCTGGCCCTCGGCGACCTTGCGCGGGTCCTCCAGGTACGCGTAGAGGTCACCGCCCGGCGGCGAGGCGCTCGGGAGCGAGGTGCCGGGCGGTGCGCCGCCTACCGGTGCTGATGCGCCGCCCGCCGGTGCGCCGCCCGCCGCGCTCGTCGGCGCCACCGTCCCGGCCAAACCCACCACGACCGCCACAACCGCCACGAGAACGCCCAGGCGAGGCATCCACGAACCTCCATGTTCGAACGGAATCCCACATGATTCAGCAGCAAAGCCCGTTTGCCGTCAATCCGGCAAGGAGGTGTCGATTTCGCCGCGACCCGTTCGCCCGCCGTAGTGGCGAGGGGGTGTCGACCTGTCGTGGCCGCGCTGCGCGGCGGTCGCCCGGGTCGCTTCGCCCTCCAGGCCGCGATCGCGGCGCTGCACGCCACCGCGCCGACGTACGCCGAGACGGACTGGCCGCAGGTCCTGGTGCTCTACGACGAGCCGGCCCGGGTGTGGCCGTCACCCGTGGTGGCGCTCAACCGGGCCGTGGCGGTGGCGGAGCTGGAGCGGGACCGGTGGCTGGCCGGCTACTACTACCTGCCCGCGGTCAAGTACGAGCGGGCCATCGCCCTGGCCGACAACGACGCCGAACGCGCGTTCCTGCGCGAACGCGCCCGGTCGTGCGGGGACGGGTCGTGCAGTGACGGGTCATGCGGGGGTGGGGCCTGCGGGCACCGGTCGTGCGGGGATCAGCGGGCCAGGTAGGCGCAGGGCACGTGGAAGAACCACCGGTCAGGTTCGTGCTCGAACCGGCCGACCGACCCGCCCGCGGCGCACTGCTCGCGGGCCCGCGCGACGCTGTCGCCCCACGGGAGGCCCTCCAGCACGCCGCCGCGAGCGTGGACGTGCTGCACCACGCTCCAGAACACGACGAGCGCGAACACGACCTGCCCCGTCTTGAGCGCCAGGCGTGCCCACGTCTCCCGGGGCACCGCGTCGAGGCCGACGGCCACCGCGGCGAACAGGAACAGGCACGGCGCGATGCTGTAGCGCTGCGCGGCGAGCACCACGCCCGGCTGCTGCACCTGGAGCTGCTGGCCCCAGTTGGTGGTCAGCGTCACCACGATCACCAGCACGCTGTAGCCGAGCCCGAGCGCCACCAGCAGCCGACCGGGCCGGCCGCCCCAGCGGAGCCCGGCGAGCACCGGCAGGCAGACCAGCACGAGGGTCACGAGCACCGGCGCGTTGCCCAGCGCCGGGTAGTACCGCTCGACCTGCTCGGAGCCGGTGAACGCGGCCACCGGCACCCGCAGCAGCGCGGCGAGCACCACCTGCACCGGGTCGACGGGGTCGTGGGAGTACGGGTTCCGCTCGGCGAAGACCATGACCACGGCCTGCACCGCCGCGGCGCCCAGGAAGGCGACGGGAAGGGCGAGGTCCCGGCGCAGCGCCAACCGCAGGAGCGCGACCGGGATGAGCAGGACCACCAGCGGGCTGGACAGGGTGGCCAGCACGACGAAGACGACCACGGCCACCGGCACGCGGGGCTCGCGCCGCCACAGCAGCGCCCAGAACACCCCGTAGAGCAGGAACCAGTGCAGGTTGGTGACGTTGTCCAGCGGCTCGGAGTTGCCCACGGGCAGCACCACGACGAGCGCGGCGTGCGCGAACCGGACCGGCAGCGAGCGCAGGTGGCCCGCCGAGGCGGCGAAGACGACCAGCGCGACCAGCGCCCGCGGCACCGCGGCCAGCACCGCGAACCCGGTGGCGGCCCACTCCAGCGGCAGCACCGACACCAGTTCGGCGGCCAGGCGCGGGATCGTGTGCAGGTAGCCGCCGTAGGGCGACACCAGGTTGGTGGCGAACGGCTGCGTGATGCCGTCGAGCAGGAAGCGCGCGCCGTCCTCGGCCCACACCCGCTGGAGCCGCGACCACCCGGCCGGCATGAGCAGCTGGAACCCCACCGCGCCCAGGAACGCCACGACGAACCCGAACGCGAGCCGCCCGCGCGGCAGGTCGCTGCGCGGCGCCTCCGGCAGCAACCGCTCAACCGCCACCCGCCACCGGTCCCAGACCGCCGCGGCCCCCTCCCCCACCACCACCACTTGATTCCCCCCGACCGCCACCACGCAGCCGCGCACCCTACACGCCACCCCGCGCGAGTCGTACGTCCAGGACCACCGTGTCGTACGTTCGCGACCCCCGAGTTCTACGTTCGCGTACCCCCGATCGGGTCGGCCAGGGGTCCTGAACGTTGAACTCGGGGGTCCTGAACGTACGACACGGTGGGTCTGGACGTACGACTCGCGCGGATTCAGGTGGGTTTGTGCAGGATCACCAGGCGTTGGGTGGCCCGGGTCAGGGCCACGTAGCGCTCGGGCGGGGTCATGCGGTCCGGGTCGACCACCACCGCCACGTCGAACTCCAGGCCCTTCGACGCGCGCGGGGTGAGCGGGCCGTCCACGCTGATCACGGCGAACGTGCCGGTTGCCGGGCGGAAGGACTCCGGGTCGCCGCCGGTGACCTCGGTGGGCGGCTCGCCGGTGCGGACCGAGGTCGGCGGGACCGCGTCGGGGTCGACCTCGGCCAGCGCCCGCGCCGCACACGCCATGATCTCCGCGGGCGTCCGGTAGTTGACCGTCAGCCGGTGGTGCCGCCACCGGTCCGGGACGTAGCGGTCGAAGACGTCGTGCCACGTGCGGACGCCGGCTTCCGCCTGCCGCTGCGCCAGGTCGCCGACGACGGTCATGGCGCGGTTGGGGCTCCGGCGCAGCAGCAGCCGCCAGTCCATCGCGGACAGCTCCTGCGCCTCGTCCACGACCACGTGCCCGTAGGTCCACTCGCGATCGGCGGCGGCGCGTTCGGCGAGCACGCGGTGGTCGGCCGGGGTGTGGCGGTCGGCCAGCCACTCGGCGTGCACCAGGTCCACGGCGCGCAGCTCCTCCTCGTGCATCTCGGCGTCGGTGTCGACGACGTGCAGGACGCCCCGCGCGTACTCGACGGCCTCGCGGCGCTCCCGGGCCGCCCGGCGCTCCTCCGCCCCGTCGGTGCCCAGCAGCTCGGCGGCCTCGTCCAGCAGCGGCACGTCGGAGACCGTCCACGCCCCGGAGTCGTCCCGGTGCAGCTCCGGGTAGCCCAAGGCGGAGCAGCGGCCCGCGTACAGGTCGGCCAGCAGACCCTCCGGCGTCAGCACGGGCCACAGCTCGGCGGCCGCCCGCGCCAGGTCGGGGTGACGGGCCAGCTCCCGGCGCACGTCGTCGGCCAGCTCGGGCCAGTCCAGCCCGATGAGCTCCAGCGCGGGCGGCACGAGCACGTCGACCAGCGCGCGGCGGAACACCGGCCCGGCCTCGTTGTGCTTCAGGCCCGAGGCGCGCGCGATCTCGCGGGCCACCTCGACCAGCGGCGCGGTCAGCGGCACCGTGACGTCCTCCAGCTCGACCGGGATCGGCTCGTCCGGCAGCTCCTCACGGTCCGCGATCGCCTCGCGCACCAGGTCCACGGCCGCCAGTCCGCCCTTCAGCGCCTGGAGCTCGGGGGTGTCCTCGCGGTCGGTGCGCACGCCCGGGAACAGCTCACCCGGCGTCGCGAACACCACGTCGGTCTCGCCCAGGGACGGCAGCACCTCGCCGATGTGGCGCAGGAACCCCGGGTTCGGGCCGATCACCAGCACACCCTGCCGGGACAGCCGCTCGCGCTGCGCGTAGAGCAGGTAGGCGACGCGGTGCAGGGCCACCGCGGTCTTGCCGGTGCCCGGACCGCCCTCGATCACCAGGACGCCGCGGTGCGGCAGGCGGATCACCTCGTCCTGCTCGGCCTGGATGGTGGCCACGATGTCGCGCATGGTGCCCGCGCGGGGCGCGTTCAACGCCGCCAGCAGGGTCTCCGAGGTGACGTGCAGGTCGTCGTCGTGGAAGCTCTCCAGCACGCGCCCGCGGACGTGGAAGTGGCGCCGCCGCGTCACCCCCTCGGGATTCGCCGCGGTCGCCGTGTAGAACGGGCGGGAGACGGGTGCGCGCCAATCCAGGAGCAGCGGTTCGCAGTCGTTCCCGGGGTCGAACAAACCGATCCGCCCGATGTAGGCGCGCTCGCCGGTGGCGGTGTCGAGGCGGCCGAAGCACAGGCCGTCCTCGGCCACCTCCAGGCGGCTGAGCTGCTCGGACCTGGTGCGCACGGTGACCTCGCGGTGCCAGCGCTGCTCGTCGGCGTCGCGCAGGGCGGCGTCCAGGGCGGCCTGCGCCTCGGCTCGCTCCCGGTCGAGCCTGGCGTGCACGGATGCGATCTTCTCTTGTTCCTCGGACAATTCCCCGGTGGCCATGGTTGCCCCTCGTGCTATACTGGTTGTATCTGCCCGGCAATTTCTCGGGTAATGCCAACCTTCATTTTTAGCACATTCGTTGTTTTTGCGCGTGGGAACAGCGGGAGTGCCGGGTGGGTGGTGCGTGGGGTGGGTGCGGCGCAGGCAGGCCGGCGGGATGTGGTGGACGCCAGGGTGGCGGGGACGGCGTCGGAGCCGAGGCCGCGGGGCACGTCGGGGCCGAGGTGGCGGGCACGGGCAGGCGGTGCCGGAGGCCCGGGACCAGCGAGCCGTGCCGGAAGCCGCGGGCGCCGGGCACGCGGGCGTTGTCGGAGCCGGGGTGGCCGGTCCTCCACCGGTCCTCCACCCGTCCCCCGACCGGGACGCGCCCGGCACCGGCGATACCGTCGGCAGCCTCGCCGTCCCGGCCGCACCGGCGGCCGCGGCGCCACGGAGGGACGTCACGATGAAGGCGGTAGTGCTGGAGCGGTTCGGTGGGCCGGAGGAGCTGCGGCCGGCCGACGTGGAGGTTCCGGAGCCCGGGGCCGGTCAGGTGCGGGTGCGGGTGCGCGCGGTGGGGGTCAACCCGTTCGACGCCAAGGTGCGGTCCGGGGCCATGGAGTCCGCGTTCACCACGGTGCTGCCCACCGTGCTCGGCTCGGAGGTCGCGGGCGAGGTGGACGCGGTCGGTCCCGACGTCACCGGTGCGGCGGTGGGCGACGAGGTGTTCGGGTTCGCCGACACCGGCGCGTACGCCGAGCAGGCCCTGCTGACCACGTTCGCCCGCAAGCCGGCCGCGCTGGACTGGGAGCGGGCGGTCGCGCTGCCGGTCGCGGGTGAGACGGCCGACCGGGTGCTGCGCCTGCTGGGCGTCACCGCCGGGGAGACCCTGCTCGTCCACGGCGCGGCGGGCGCGGTGGGCACGATCGCCGTGCAGCTGGCCGTCGCGGCGGGCGCCCGGGTCATCGGCACCGCCGGGCCGGGCAACCAGGAGCACGTGGCCGCGCTCGGGGCCACGCCGACCACCTACGGTCCCGGCCTCGTCGACCGGGTGCGCGAGCTGGCGCCCTCGGGTGTGGACGCGGTGTTCGACGTCGCGGGCCGGGGCGCGCTGCCGGACTCGATCGAGCTGCGCGGCGGCACGGACCGGATCGTCACCATCGCCGACCCGGCGGCCGGGGACCTCGGCGTCACGTTCAGCGCGAACTCCCGGCGCGACGCGGGGCGGCTGGCCGAGCTGGCGGACCTCGCCGCGCGGGGCGAGCTGGTCACCGCGGTGGCCGGCACCCTCCCGCTGGCCGAGGCCGCCGAGGCGCACCGGGTGATCGACGCCGGCCACGCGCGCGGGAAGCTCGTGCTGGTCGTGTGAAGCGCCGCCGTCAGCGGCGGACCCGGGCGACCTGCGCCAGGGCGATCCCGAGCAACGCCACCGCGCACCCGGTGACCAGGGCGTTGCCCAGGGCGGCGGTGTCGGTCGGGCGGACGCCGGTCAGCCACGGCACGGCGGCGATCCACCAGCCCGCCAGGACCAGCACGGGTCCCGGCCACCGGCCGTCGAGGGGCGCCATCATGCCGACCAGGGCGACGACCACGACCACCGCGCCCGCCACCACGGCGTCGCGGACCGCGGCGGACGGCTCGGTGAAGCCGTAGCCGAGGGCGACCGGCGACATCAGCTGCCAGAGGCCGAGCAGGAACGCGGCGACGCTCAAGCCCGCGCAGAGGCGCCGGGCGCTGCCGGGTGGCTGGTCGACGCGCACAACCGCGGATACGGCCGGCGGCGGGGCGCGGTTCACCCCCGGTCGCCGGCACCGGGCAGATCCGCCTGCCCGGCGCCGGCGCCGCGGCCCGCGTTCGGCCGCGAGGGGGAACAACCGGGCCTCACACGTTCCCCTCATCCCGTATTCGCACCACCCACCGCCGGCGGTTCGCCCCGGACGGAATTCTTTCTCCGAGCGCAGGTCATACCCGGTGAGGTGCGGTCAAACGTGCTTTTCGGAGCAATGTGGCGCGGCAATGGCCGAGTTCGTTCACACGAAGAGTCACGTTCGGCTCATCGAGTGCCACCTTGGGTGAACAGGCATCATGTGCACGTGAACGAATCCAACTCCTCTTCGGCGGCGATCAGCACCGACGTCCGCGGCACCGTCACCGTGCTGCGACAGGTCGGTGACATCGATCTCGCGAACAGCGACGCCCTGCGGGTGCGTTGCGTCGAACTGCTCGACAGCGGTGCGGACGCGCTCGTGCTCGACTTCTCCGAGGTGACCTTCTTCGCCTCGTCGGGGATCGCGGCGCTCGCGCACGTCCGCGAGTACAGCGCCGGCCGCGGTGGACTGCCGGTGCACGTGGTGGCCGGCCGCAGCGTCCGCCGGTCGCTGGAGCTGACCGCCATGGACCGGCTGCTGCCGCTGCACGACACCGTGGAGGACGCGGTCCGCGCGGCCGAGGCCGCCACGCGCTGACCGGGCACGACCCGGGCGGGGCGGCGACGGGGCGGTGCCGGACCGGCCGCGTCCCGCCCGGCGGCCCGGGAGCGCCGCGGCCGGCGCGGCGTCAGCGGCCGACCGCGGCCCCGCCGGGGTTCACGACCACGGCTCGGCGGTCGTGGTGACCGTCGTGTCCCGGTCCGCCGCCTCCTCGATCGCCAGCGCGACGCGGTGGTCGTGCACGCCGTCCGCCAGCGGGTACGGCTCGGGGCCCGTGCCGGCCACCCAGGCGGCCGTGTCCTGGAGCAGGGTCGCGATGGCGATCTCCTCGTCGTTCCACCTGCGCCCCCGGTGCGGGTTGCGGTAGAGGACCTCCGAGTTGAACGTGATGTGGTCGGTGTCGAAGCCGTCCAGGTCGAGGTCGTAGCCGGTCTGCCGGCGCACGACCGGGTTGCGCGTGATGGTGCGGTCGGCGGCCAGGTGGACGACCTCGTGGTCCCGCAGCTCCCCCCTCGTGCCGCGGACCAGCAGGCGGCGCAGGAGCAGCTGGTTGTGCCACTGGTTCTCGGTGAAGTCGTAGACGCCCAGCGTGCCGTGCTCCTCGAAGGAGATCGTGGCGATCGTCGTGGTGGCCGGCTTCACCTCGACGGGGTCGGCCCAGCCCGCGCGGGTGATCGGGTCGGCCAGCGGCGCGGTGTGGCGGGTGGCGCGGACCCGCACCGGACCGCGCCCGGCGCCCAGCAGGGTCCGGATGAGCGACACGGCGTGGTACTGGTGGGTCGAGGAGACGTCGGCGCGGGTCGGGTCGCCGAGCACGCCGCTCCGGACGAGGGCGATGCGCGCGGCGTGGGCGGGCATCCGGGTGTACTGCTCCGCGACCTGCACCAGACCGCTGCCGCCGACCCTGGCCCACAGGGCGCGCAGGCCGTCGAGGTCGGGGGCGGGCGGGGTCTCGGCCAGCACCGGGACGCCCCGGTCGACGAGTTCGACGACCAGGCCCGGGGTGACCGACCACGGAACGGCGGTGACCACGAAGTCCGGTCCGGCCCGCAGGCAGTCGTCCAGGGACAGGTGGACGGGCACCGGCAGGTCCTTGGGCGCCCGCGACACCACGCCGACGCAGGTCAGGTCGTCCAGGGCGGCGGCGAGGCGCCAGAAGAACTCGGCCCGCCAGCCGGAGCCGACGATCGCGAAGGTGGTCACCCCCCGATCCAACCCGATCCGCTCCGCCGGGGGCGGGTGCGCCACTCCCCGTTCGGGGTTCGCCGGCCCTCCGGGTCCCGCAGCTCGACGGCGAGCGCCTCCAACCGACCCGGCAACGCCGTGGCCGACCGCTCGGTGAGCCGCCGGGCCCGGAACGCGCTCTGCCGGCAGTTCAACTCGCACCACTTCCGCTCCGTGCCACCTCTCGTTCCGCGTTGCGAAAACACGCGCGCGTTCGCCGACAAGAACAAATCCGGGTGAATGCGGAGTAGACATGTCGGGGGGTGTCGGACTTCTCGACACCGCATCCCCTCCGGGGTGTACTGATTTCGGCGGGAAAACCGATTGACAAAGCCGGAGAAGAACCAAGGACTCCGGTCCCCGGCGACCTGAGCTCGAACCAGGTCCTGTTCGACCACGCCGACGGCGCCCACCGGTTCAAAGGCGGCCGGGCCAACAGCAACCCGCAGCTCGGCAGCCCCTACATCCGCGAGCTGCCGCCGGTGCCCGGCGGCGGCGCCTCGGTCGGCATCGGCATGTCGAACTCCGGCGTGTTCGCGGTGCGGGCGCAGCCGAACGCAGCGACCCGAGCCGCCCGCTCGACCGCGGGTGACACCCCGCACCCGTCCGCCGTCCCGGGGCGCGGGGTGCGGCTCCTCCGCACCCCGCGCCCCCTCCCCTTCAATCCCCAAGGGGTTCGACCATGCCCGACAACACCATCAACCCCGTGGTCCTCATCGACGCGCTCGCGGAATGGATCGAAGCGGAGCGGGACGCGATCAGGGACGTGTCGCTGTTCAGCGGCGGCTGGGAGGTGTGGGCCACCACGCGGTTCCCGCTCTGGCTGAAGAGCCAGTTCCAGGATCAGGAGGAACTTGACGCCTCGACCCACGTCGACATCGTCCCCGGCGCCAACGTCCCGATCTACGAGAACCCCGCCGAGAATGCGGACCTGGTGTTCACCGCGCTCAGCCCGATCGGGGCGGCGGTACCGTCCGTCATGGTCGTGGAGTTGAAATGCCGGACACCCCGGCAGCGGTGGGCTGATTTCCGCTACCGGTTGACCGAAAACCCCTCCAAGTCGCACAGCACCAATCCCGACCTCCGGGAGCGCTTCTCGGCATCCACTGGTGGGCCGACACGGAGATGTGAGCTGATCGCGGGCGCCACGACCGTCCACAATGGACCAGAATGGACCGGTTCCTCGACCGTTGTGCGCCACCCCCGCGAATCCGGATACTGGAGCTGTCATGGACGTGCGGTGGTGGGAGGCGGTTGCCGTGGACGTGGACGACCTGCGGCAGTTGCTGGACCCCTCGGAGGTGCGGCGCAGGCTGGGCGCCGCGGTCTTCGACCGGGTGGCCGGTCCCGGGGGCCCCGCGACGCGGGACCGCATCCACCTCAGCCCCGGCCCCCGCTGGTTCGCCGCGGACCGCCCGGTCCGCCGCGTGCACGGCGACGCGGCGATGTTCATCGGCGGTCTGCGCGCGCTGCTGCTCCAGTCGCTGCACCCGGTGGCGATGGCGGCGGTGGCCGGGCACTCCGACTACCGCGCCGACCCCTGGGGGCGGCTCCAGCGGACCAGCACGTTCCTGGCGGTGACCACCTTCGGCACGGCGTCCGACGCGGCCGGCGCGGTCGACCGCGTGCGGGGGATCCACACCCGCATCAGCGGCACCACGCGCGACGGCACGCCCTACCGCGCCGACGACCCGCACCTGCTGGAGTGGGTGCACCTGGCCGAGGTGGACAGCTTCCTGCACTGCCACCAGCGCTACGGCACGACCAGGCTGTCACCGGCCGAGCAGGACGGCTACGTCGCCGACACCGCGCGGGTGGCCGCCGAGCTGGGGGTGCCCGACCCGCCCACGACGGTGGCCGGGCTGGCGGCGCGGCTGGCCGCGTTCCGGCCCGAGCTGCGGGGCACGCCGGAGGCCCGCGAGGCCGCCCGGTTCCTGCTGCTCACCCCGCCGCTGCCGGCCCCGGCCCGGGTCCCCTACGCGGCGATCGCGGCGGCGGCCGTGGCGTCGCTGCCCGCGTGGACCAGGCTGCCGCTGCGCCTGCCGCTGCTGCCGGTGACCGAGCGGACCGCCGTGCGCCTGGCGGGTCACGGCATCACCGGCGCGATCCGGTGGCTGCTGCCGCCGGCCCGGCAGTCCGCCTGACGGCGGCCGAACCCGCGGGCGGCCGAAACCGCCGGCGACCGAACCCGGCTGGGCGGGCCCCGTCCCGGGCGGCATCCTTTGGCGGGATCTTGGACGGCATCCTCCCGGGCGGGTCCCTCCCGGATGGCATCCTCCCGGGGTGGAGATCAGCGAAGCCCTCGACGCGTTGGCCGCCGGGCACGTCGACCTGGCCCGGGAAATCGCCCGCCGCGGCGACTCGCCGCTGGCTCGTGCGCTGGCCGAGCACCTCTCGACCGACCGGGGTCCCGGCGGGGTCTACGACCAGCCGGCGGCCTTCGAGGCGTTCGTCAACGGCGGCGGCAACACCGCGCTGTACGCGGCGGTCGTCGCGGCGCTGAGCGAGGTCTACGCCCGGACCCGCCCGACCACCCTGCTCGACATCGGGTGCGGCGACGGCCGGGCGCTGCGCCCCGCCCTCGCCGGCCCGCACGCCCCGGGCGCCGTCACGGTGGTCGAGCCCTCGGCCGCGCTGCTCGACGCGCTGGTGCGCGACCTGCCCGGCGTCACCGCGCACCGCACCCGGGTCGAGCCGTTCGCGGCGGGCCTGCCCGCCGACGCCGCGTTCGACGTCGTCCAGTCGACGTTCGCCCTGCACACCCTGTCGCACGAGGAGCGCGACGCGGTGCTGGCCGACCTCGCGCCGCACGTGGGCGTGCTCGCGGTGGTCGAGTTCGACGTGCCGGACGTGCCGCACGCGGGCCCGGCGCACCGCCGGTTCCTGGCCGAGACCTACGAGCGCGGCCTGGCCGAGTACGACGCCGACCGCGGACTGGTGGCGCAGGGTTTCCTGATGCCGGTGCTGACCGGGCAACTGGTGCCGGGCGCGGTGCGCGCCACCTGGGAGCAGCCGGCGGCGCGGTGGGTCGAGCAGGTCCGGCGCGCCGGCTTCACCGACGCGGTGGTCGAGCCGCTGCACGACTACTGGTCCTCGCCCGCCTTCCTGCTCACCGCGCGCGGGTCCGCCCGGGGGTGAGGTCGGGCCCGGCGCGGCTGCGGGGTGGGTTCAGGCCCGGCGCGCGATCACCAGGAGCTCACCGTCGGGCGCGCCGACGGGTTCGCGGTGCCGGCCGCCGTAGACCCGCTCAACGGAAAAACCGGTCGCGCGCAGCGATTCCCGCAACTCCTCCTCGCCGCGGAAGCGCATGGTGGCGGTGCCGGTCCGCTTCCCGTCCGGGAACTCGTAGTGGTGGGTGAACGACACCAGGCCGTCCGCCGCGGAGGTGACCTCGGTCCACTGGGGGACCTCCACGCCGTCCAGCACGACCACCCGGCGGCTGTCGACCGGGTTCCACGTTCCCCAGCGGCGGGCGCGCGGGTCGAAGGAGTCGAACGCCAGCCGCCCGCCCGGCACGAGCGCCCGGTGCAGGTCGGTCAGCACGGCCGCCCACTCCGCGTCGGTGACCAGGAACTGGGCGACGTGGGAGGTCATCACGGCCACGTCGAAGGCCGCGGCGGGCAGGTCGGCGGAGGTGCCCTCGACCCACGTCACCCGCTCGGCGCCCGGCTTGGCGCGGGCCAGGTCCAGCGAGGCCCGCGCCGGGTCCACCCCGGTGACGGCGTGCCCGGCGGCGGCCAGCCCGAGGGTGAGCCGGCCCGTGCCGCACCCGAGGTCGAGCACGCGGGCGTTCGGGGTTTCCCCGACCACGGAGCGGAAGAAGTCGTCGGGGGTGCTCCAGCCGTACTGGGCGTCGTAGAGCGGGATGATCCTGGGGTCGCGGAACTCGCCGTGGTGCACGGGCGAACCGTAGGGGGGCGCGTGGAACGGGGCCACCGGATTTGCCGGTGGCCCCGAACCCGACGGCTCCGCACCAGGCGGCCCCGAACCCGGTCAGCCGCGCAGGCTCAGCGGCCGCAGGTCGGTCCAGTGCTCCTCCACGTAGGCCAGGCACGCCTCCCGGGTGCCGGGGCCGAAGCGGGACGTCCAGCCGGTCGGGACCTCGGCGAACGCGGGCCACAGCGAGTGCTGCTCCTCGTCGTTGACCAGGACGTGGAAGCTGCCCTCGGCGTCGTCGAAGGGGTTGGTCACGGTTCTCTCCTCCGGTTGAACTCGGTTGTCCGCCGCGGAGCCGGTGCTCAGCTCGCGGGGGAGGCGCTGATCGCGAACTCCGGTGGCGCGGGAACGGTCGCGGCGCGGTGGTCGAGCACCGACCGGAGCACCTCACCCACCCGCACCGCGGTGTTGGACAGCAGGGACGACGAGATGCCGTGCGTGTGCTCGGTGCCGCCCTGGAGGTAGAGGCCGGCGGCCAGGTCGTCGCCGGCGTGCAGGCGGTAGTCGCGGCCCACGCGCAGCCGGCCCAGCTCGTCGCGGGCGCAGCGGCCGGCCAGCTCGCCGAGCAGGTCGGTCGGGTCGGCCTCGCGGTACCCGGTGGCGTAGACGACCGCGTCGGCGTCGAGCACCTCGCGCCGCCCGGTGGCCAGCGACTCCACCACGACCCGCAGGACCGGCCCGTCGTCGCGCAGCTCGGCCACGCGGGACAGGTTGAGCAGCCGCAGGCGCTGCGCGCCGAGCACCTTCTCGCGGTAGGCGCGCCGGTACAGCTCCTCGATCAGGTCGTGGTCGACCACCGCGTAGTTGGTGTTGGCGTGGTAGTCCATGAGCATCCGCTTGACGTGGTCGGGCGCGGCGAAGTAGTCGTCCACCGCGGCCGGGTCGAAGATCCGGTTGGCGAACGGGCTGTCGTCGGCCGGGCTGTAGCCGTAGCGGGCGAACACCGCGCACACCTCGGCGCGGGGGAACCGCTCGTGCAGGTGCGCGGTGACCTCCGCGCCGCTCTGCCCGGCGCCCACGACCACCAGGCGCCGCGGGTCGGTCAGCGACTCGACGCGGTGCAGGAAGTCCCGGTTGTGCCACACCCGCGCCGAGGGGCGCACGCCCTCGGGCAGCGCGGGCCGCAGGCCGGTGGCCAGCACCACGTTCCGGGCCCGGCGCACCTCGACCCCTCCCCCGGCGGTGCGGGAGGTGACGTCGAGGTGCGTCACCACGCCGCCCTCGGTCACCGGCTCGACCGCGACCACCTCGGTGCCGTAGGAGACCAGGTCGTCCACCCGGTCGGCGGCCCACTCGAAGTAGTCGTGGAACTCCACGCGCAGCGGGAAGAGGTTCTTGTGGTTGATGAAGTCGACCAGCCTGCCCTTGCCGTGCAGGTAGCTCAGGAACGAGAAGGTGCTGTTGGGGTTGCGCAACGTGACCAGGTCCTTGAGGAAGGACACCTGCATGGTCGCGTCGCCCAGCAGCATCCCCCGGTGCCAGCCGAACCCGGGCTGCCGCTCCAGGAAGTGCGCGGTCACCACGTCTTCGGCGGCCGCGGCCGCGTTGTGCTCGGTGACGGCGATCGCCAGGGCCAGGTTGGAGGGCCCGAAGCCGACGCCGAGGACGTCGAAGACCGGTGGTCGTGGCATGGCTGTCCCATCGGTACGACAACAGGGATGATCGAACTTTGGTTACCCTAACCTAAGTCCACGTGCCGCGGGAGTGATCCAGCCCTCTTCGGCCCTTAGGATAGCCTCGCCTGATCATCCAGCGGAAGGCAGTTCTCCGGGTGAAAACCATCCTCAGGGACACCGTGGCCGGGCAGTGGAGGACGGTGGTCTCCGCGTCGCTGCTGGGCGCCGGCCACCAGGCGGGCGAGGCCGCCGTGCCGCTGGTGATCGGCGCGGTCGTCGACGAGGCGGTGCGCACCGGCTCCGGCCGCCGGCTGGCCCTCTGGATCGGCGTGCTGGCGGTCGTGTTCCTCGTGCTGTCGCTCAGCGGGCGCCTCTCGATCCGGCTCGGCGAGCAGGGGTCGCACCGGGCCGCGCACGAGCTGCGCACCCGGCTGGCCGGGCGCGTGCTGGCCGCGGACGGCGGCGTCGGCGGCAGGCTGTCCGGCGAGCTGGCGAGCATCGCCACCGGCGACGCCCAGCGGGTCGGCCAGGTCAACCTCGCGCTGCCGACCGCCTTCGCCGCCCTGGCGGGCCTGCTGGTGGGCGCGGTGGCGCTGCTGCGCGTCTCGCTCGTGCTGGGCCTGCTGGTGCTCGTCGCCACGCCGCTGCTGCTGGTGCTGGCCCACTTCCTGGGCAAACCGCTCGAACGGCGCAGCGACGCCGAGCAGGACCGGGCCGCGCTCGCCTCCGGGGTCGCGGCCGACCTGGTCGCGGGGTTGCGGGCGCTCAAGGGCATCGGCGCGGAGGCCGCCGCCGCCCGGCGGTACCGGGAGACCAGCCGCTCGTCGATGGGCGCAGCGATCCGCGCCGCCCGGTCGCGGGCCTGGCTGGACGGCTCGATGCTGGCCATGACCGGCGTCTTCCTCGCGGTCGTGGCGCTGGTCGGCGGCCACCTGGCGGCGTCCGGCGCCATCACCGTGGGCGAGCTGGTGGCGGCGGTCGGGCTGGCGCAGTTCCTGCTGTGGCCGCTGTCGGTGTTCTCCTGGGTCACCGGCCTGCTCGCGCAGGGCCGCGCCTCGGCCGCGCGGATCGCGGAGGTGCTCGCCGCGCCACCGGCCGTGCCGCCCGGCTCCGCGCCGCTGCCCGTCCCGGTGCGCGGCCGGGTGGAGCTGTCGGGCGTGACCTCCGGGACGCTGCGCGGGGTGTCGCTGACCGCCGAGCCCGGTGAACTGCTGGGCGTGGTGGCCCGCGACCCGGCCGACGCGGTGTCGCTGCTGGCCGTGCTGGCGCGGGAGGTGGACCCCGAGGCGGGGTCGGTGGCGCTGGACGGCGTGCCGCTGGCGGACCTGGAGAACGCGGCGCTGCGGTCGGCCGTGCTGGTGGCCGCGCACGACGCGGACCTGTTCGAGGGAACGGTGCGGGAGAACGTGACGGCGGGCGGCGGGGATCGGGCCGGGGTGGAGGGGGCGATGGCCGCGGCGCGGGTCGACGACGTGGCGCGGGCCCTGCCCGACGGCCTGGACACCCCGGTCTCCGCGCGCGGCCGGTCGCTGTCCGGTGGCCAGCGGCAGCGGGTGGCGCTGGCCCGCGCGCTCGCCGCCGCGCCCCCGGTGCTGGTCGTGCACGACCCCACGACCGCGGTGGACGCGGTGACCGAGGTGTCGCTGGCCGCCGGGATCAAGCGGGTGCGGGCCGGGCTGACCACGATCGCGGTGGCCACCAGCCCCGCCCTGCTCACCGCGGCCGACCGGGTGGTGTTCCTGGTGGCCGGCGCCGTGGTCGCCTCGGGCGCGCACGCGGACCTGGTCGCCGACGAGGACTACCGACTGGCGGTGTTGAGCTGATGCGCGAACTGCTGGCGGTCGCGTCGGGCGCGCGGACCCGGGCCGCGGTCGGCGAGCTGCTGCACCCGCGCCGCGGCCCGGCCTGGACGGCGTTCCTGGTGCTGTTCGCGGGCACCGCGGCGGGCCTGCTCACCGCGCCCCTGCTGGGGCGGGTGGTGGACGTGGTCACCGGCGGGTCGGCCGACATCACCCGGCTGGTGGTGGCGCTGGCGCTGGTGGCCGTCGCGCAGGGCGTGGCCACGGCGTTCGGCACGTCCCTGGTGGCGCGGCTGGGCGAGGGCGTGCTCGCGGACCTGCGGGAGAGGTTCGTGGTGCACGCGCTGCACCTGCCGCTGGAGCGGGTGGAGGGGGCCGGCGCGGGCGACCTCACCTCGCGGGTGACGCGGGACGTGCAGGTGATCGCGGACGCGGTGCGCACCGCGCTGCCGGTGATGGCCCGGTCGGCGCTGACCATCGGGCTGACCGTGGTCGGCATCGCGGTGCTGGACTGGCGGTTCCTCCTGCCGGTGCTGCTGGCGCTGCCGATCCACGTGCACACGGTGCGCTGGTACGGCGGGCGGGCGGTGCGGCTGTACGCGGCGCAGCGCGTCGCGGTCGGGGCGCAGCAACAGCAGCTGCTGGACTCCATCGGCGGCGCGGCGACCGTGCGCGCGTTCGGGCTCGCCGACGAGCACGTGGCGCGGGTGCGGTCGCGGTCGGGCGAGGCGGTCGACCTGGCGCTGCGCGGGATCCGGCTGCTGACCTCGTTCTTCGGCCGGCTCAACCTGGCCGAGTTCATCGGCCTGGCGGGCGTGCTGGTGACCGGGTTCCTGCTGGTGGGCGGGGGTTCGGTGTCCGTGGGCACGGCGGCGGCGGCCGCGCTGTACTTCCACAACCTGTTCAACCCGGTGAACGCGGCGCTCGCGCTGGCGGACGACGTGCAGGCCGCCGGCGCGTCCCTGGCGCGGCTGGTGGGCGTGACCGACGAGCCCGTGCCGACGGCGGAGGGCCGGGTGCGGCCGGCGGACGCGTCCGTCCGGCTGACCGGGGTCGGGCACTCCTACGTGGACGGTCACCCGGCGCTCGCGGACGTGGACCTGGAGCTGGGCGCCGGTGAGCGGGTCGCCCTGGTCGGCGCGTCCGGCGCGGGCAAGACGACGCTGGCGAAGCTGATCGCGGGCGTGCACCGGCCCACCACCGGGGACATCGCCCTCGGCGGGGTGGAGCTGGCCTCGGCGGTGCGGTCGGTCGCGCTGATCACGCAGGAGGTGCACGTCTTCGCCGGGCCGCTGGCCGACGACCTGCGCCTGGCCCGGCCCGACGCCGCCGACGAGGACCTGCTGGCCGCGCTCGACCGCGTGGGCGCGCTGGGCTGGGTGCGCGCGCTGCCCTCGGGGACGGCGACCGTCGTCGGGGAGGGCGGGCACCGGCTGACCGTGGCGCAGGCGCAGCAGCTGGCCCTCGCGCGGCTCGTGCTGGCCGACCCGCCGGTGGCGATCCTGGACGAGGCGACCGCGGACGCGGGCAGCGCGGGCGCGCGGGAGCTGGAGGAGGCGGCGGCGCGGGCCCTGGACGGGAGGACCGGCCTGCTGGTCGCGCACCGCCTGACCCAGGCGGCCACGGCCGACCGCGTCGTGGTGGTGGAGGCAGGGCGGGTGGTGGAGAGCGGGACGCACGAACGGCTGTTGGCCGCGGGCGGGCGGTACGCGGCGCTGTGGGCGGCCTGGTCGGGCACGCGTGCCGGGCGGGGGCTCGGGGAGGGCGAGGCGCGGCGGCTCGGGGAGGGCGAGGCGCGGGGGCCCGGAGGGGTGAAGGTGCGGGTGCCCGGCGAGGATGAGGCGCGGCGGCCCGGAGGGGGCGAAGCGGCACCCCTCCGGGACGACCGGTCTCAGACCCCGATGTCGGGCCGAGGGCCCGCGTAGGCGCGCAGCAGCGCCGGGACGTCCGCGGCGGCGTCGAGGGTGTAGGCGTAGAAGGAGCGCGGGTCGAACGCGGAGCCACCCGTCTCCCGCCGGCCCGGCGAGTTGACCACGACGCTGCCGGACTGGCGCAGCTGCGCGGCGGCGTCCCGGTAGTACGGGTCCTTGACGTTGTCGAAGTAGCTGTTCTCCAGGACCATCCTGGTCGCGCCCCGGGCGTAGTTGCCGTAGGAGCGGACGTTCTGGAGGTGGTTGTTGTAGAGGTGGGCGTAGGCCACGTTGTCGGTGCTGGGGTTGCGCTGGTTGGTGTCGCGGATCCAGTTGTGGTGGATGGTCATGCGCGCGGTCACGTTCTCGGTCCACCCGATGCCGAACGACTTGTTGTTCTGCGCCAGCACGTTCCACGACACGGTCAGGTAGGACGTGTCCTTGCGGCTGTCGATCAGGCCGTCGTTCATCCGGGTGATGGTGTTGTGGTCGATCCACACGTGGTGCGCGCCGTCCAGCTGGATGCCGTCGTAGTCGAAGTCCTTGTCGTCCGGGTCGTCGGAGGCCATCAGGGTGTCGCGGATGGTGAGGTTGCGGATGATCACGTTGTTGACGCCGGTGCCGAGGAAGAAGCCGCCGTTGACGAGGTGGCCGCGGGTGCCGACGCCGACGATGGTCTTGTTCGAGGCGACCTTCACCTCGGTGCCGTAGGGGGTGGCGTTAACCGCGCCGTCGACCCTGATGACGTAGGGGGCGGCGGCCGTGGCGTAGCGGACGAGGTCGGCGAAGGTCGTGACGGTGACCGTGGCCCCGCCCGCGCCGCCGGTGGTGCCGCCCCCGGTGCCGGCGAACCCGTCCGCGGTGGCCGGCCAGGCGAGGGTGCGGGGCGGGCGGTCGTCTCCCCCGGTCGTGGGAACGGTCGCCTGGGCGGACGAGGCCACCACCGCCGAAGCCGCCACCGCCGAGGCCGCGGCCAGGGCCAGCAGTGCCTCTGCCGAACGCCGGAACACCCTTGATCGTGAGGCCACGCCGAACTCCTCTTCGTTGAGGTCAGTCGGATGTGAGCGCTAACACATGAATCCGGCAGTAGTTTTGTCAGGGTTTTGTCGAACTGTCAACCGAGGGCGCTGGTCGAATTCGTTCGACGGTCCCGCGGTGGCGAAATGGGCTGCTCCCGCAGAGCGGCGCCATCCTCCCCCGGTGACGCAGTCGCGAGAGCGTGGTTTAGGGCCGCACACGCACAACACGGTCAACGGCCCGGTGACGGGACCGTCCGTGCAGGCGAACTCGATTCCACGGCGGGATCCACTTCCACGTCGTGTCGCCGGCGGCGCCGGAAGGGTCGGGCTGGCCGGGGTCGCCGGGTGGGCGGCGTTCACCGGCAGCCCGTTCCGTCCGGTGATGGCCCGGGTGCTGGACAGGTGCACGCCGCGTCCCATCGCCGCCCAGCCCACCGCCCGCCTCGCGTTCGCGGCGTGCTTCCTGACGGCCGTCCTGTGCGCGGGCGTGGCCAAGGAGTTCCCGCGGCCGGCCCCCGGCACGGGCGGCACCCTGCCGCTCCTCGCCCTGCTGGTCTTCCTGTGCGTCCGGCTCGTGGTCAACCGGAACGGCGCACGACGAACTCCGTAGGCAGGACCACGGGCTCGGCGGGCGGGGTGGCGCCCTCCAGCCGCGACAGCAGCAGCCGCGCCGCGGCCTCGCCCATCCGCCGCATCGGCTGGCGCACCGTCGTCAGCTCGGCGTGCCCCGCGATGGGTATGTCGTCGAAGCCGACCACGGCCACGTCGTCCGGCACGCGGCGGCCCGCGGCGCTCAGCGCCTTCACCACGCCCAGCGCCGACAGGTCGTTGTGCGCGAACACCGCGTCGAACGGCAGCCCGGTGGCCATCAGCTTCTCCGTCGCCACGGCGCCGCGCTCGGTGGTGAAGTCGCCCTCCACCACCAGCCTCGGGTCGACGTGCACGCCCTGCCCGCCCAGGGCGTCGAGGAAACCGTCCAGCCGCTCCCGCACGCACCCGAAGTCGGCGGGCCCGGTCACCACGGCGAAGTGCCGGCGACCGGCGGAGACGAGGTGCCTGGCCGCCGCCCACGCGCCCTCCCGGTTGGTGGTGCCCACCGACGGGAACCCGGGCCTGCTCCCCCGGTCGTCGATCATCACCACCGGCAGGCCCTGGTCGTGCAGCGTCTCGATGTAGCTCAGGGTGTCCGGCGGCTCGATCACCAGCAGCCCGTCGAACGCCTTGGCCGACACGTGGCTGGCGAACTGCGCCAGCGACTCGGAGCCCCGGTTGACCGTGTAGAGCAGCAGCCCGTAGCCGTCGGACTCCAGTTCGTCCACCGCGCCCTGCACGACCTCGCCGGTCCACGGCCAGGTCAGCGACGGCACCAGCATCCCGACGGTGCGGGCGCGGCCGCGCGCGAGGCCGACGGCCCTGGCGCTGGGCACGTAGCCGACGTCCGCGATGACCTGCCGGACCCGCGCCGCGGTGGCCGCGTCCACGTCGGGTTTGCCGTTGAGCACGCGGGACACGGTCGCCTTGCTCACCTGGGCCCGTTGGGCGACTTCGGCGATCGTGACTCGCACGGTGCACTCCTCGACAGCGGCCTTGCGGAACCGGTACCGGAACCGGTTACAGGCACGCAGTCAACCGCCGGGGACACGCAGCGTCAAGAGCCTGTCACGCCAGTGTCGCGCAACCGGCGGGTGCCGGTAAGCCCGGAACACGATTCGAGTACAGGCGGTTACCCCATTCACACCTGTCGCGCGTAGGCCGATCAGCTCCACCACCGCCCCGGCCACGGCTTATCCCCGCGACCGCCGGGAGCCGTTCCCGTTAAGGTCGGCCGCATGGGGACCGTCGCGGCCGTGAGCCGGAGTGGGGAGTACACCTTCACCAAGCCCAACCAGGACGCCATCACGCTCGTCGCCGGTCTCGGCGTGGCGGGTGACGCGCACCAGGGGGTCACCGTCAAGCACCGGTCGCGGGTCGCGCGCGACCCGTCCCAGCCCAACCTGCGCCAGGTGCACCTGGTGCACGCCGAGCTGCACGACGAACTGGGCGCCAAGGGCTTCCCGGTGGACGCGGGGCAGCTCGGGGAGAACGTCACCACGCGCGGCGTCGACCTGCTGGGCCTGCCGACCGGGACCAGGCTGCGCCTGGGCGAGCACGCGGTGGTCGAGGTGACCGGCCTGCGCAACCCGTGCCCGCAGATCGAGGCGTTCCGCGCCGGCCTGCTCAAGGAGGTCGTGGGCCGCGACGAGGACGGGAACGTGGTGCGCCGCGCGGGCATCATGTCCGTCGTGCTGGTCGGCGGCGAGGTGCGTCCGGGCGACGGCATCCACGTCGAACTGCCGGATGGTCCGCACACCCCGCTTCGACCGGTCTGACCCCCGCGCGACCGGATAAACCGAGGACATCGGTGCGCGTGCGTGTTCCTCGCCTCATGCCCGGCCCGGCGGATCCACGGGCACGACCTCGTGCCGGACGGCGGGATCTCCGCCCTCCCCGCCCGGTGATCGAGGTGCCGACCGATCCCCGCCGAGCACTATTCGGAGCGACCGGGAATTCCACGCCAAAAGCCCAGGAAAAGCCCTGTCCAGAACTCCCGCGAAGAGACCGGCGACCACTACTGCATTGCGGTGACGTGGCAATTCGACCGAATACCCACCGCCCGATCGGGTCACCCATGGGCCATGCGACGAACTCGAACCCTCATGGCGTCCTTGTTCGCCTCGGGCCTGTTGGCCGCTCCGCTGGTCGGCGCGGGCACCGCGTCCGCCGCTCCGCCGGAGACCGACCTGCTGCTGGCCGTCTACCAGCAGGGAAGGGGTATCGACAGCACCCGGTTCAGCTGCGACCCGGCCACCGGCGAGCACGCCAGGGCGCAGACCGCCTGCGGTGAGATCGAGGCCGCGGGCGGGGATTTCGACCAGCTCGGCACGGGCGAGCCCGGTATTTGCACCTACGAGTACGACCCGGTGACCGTGGCCGCTTTCGGCGTCTACCGCGGTGAACCGGTGGAGTACGTCGAGGAGTTCCCGAACCGCTGCGTGATGGAGAACGAGACCGGAACCGTTTTCTCGTTCTGACCCCCGCGTTGCCGCTCGCCCCGGAATAACCCGCAGCCCCGCGCCCGTACCCCGGGCGCGGGGCTCTCCCACTTTCCGCCGGAAAGATCTTTGCCATGGTGAAGTTGATTAGGCGGGCGCGACCTGGGTAGGTCATGGGGCGAGAACGAGCAACACGCCGACCGTGAGGAGTCAGTCGTGGCCGAGAACCAGGTGGGCGCGGTCCGCGAGACCGCCGAACAGGAAGGCACCGCCGTGGCGCGGCACGCCAGGCAGGCCGCCGGAGAGGTGGGCGCTACCGCACGCGAGCAGGTCGGCCAGGTGGCCCAGGAGGCCAAGGGCCAGGCCAAGCACGTCGTGCACAACGTGCGCGAGCGCGTCGCCGGCGAGGCGGAGCAGCAGGCGCAGCGCGTGTCGAAGCAGATCAACCGCATCGCCGACGAGCTCCACTCGATGGCCGAGAACTCTGGTTCCGACTCGATGACCGCGCCGGCCCTGCGCCAGGTCGCGGAGAGCGGCAGGCAGGCGGCCCGGTTCCTCGACGAGCGGGGCGCGCAGGGGCTGCTGACCTCGGCCCAGGACTACGCGCGGCGCAAGCCGGGCACCTTCCTGATCGGCGCGGCCGTGGCCGGTTTCCTGGTCGCCCGCGTCGCCAAGAGCGTGAGCGGCTCGAACGGCCAGCCGCAGGACCACCGCCCGCAGCAGGGCTACCTGGCGAGCGACCACACCACGCCGCTGCCCACCACCCCGCAGCTGCCGCAGGAGCCCGACTTCAGCACCCCGGCCCCGCGCACCGGCGTGGACGTGCCGGGCACCGGCTACCCCTCGGACACCGGCTACCCCACCGGCACCCAGTACCCGAGCGGTGGCACCCACCAGGCGGGCGCCGGCGGCCGGCCGGGTTCGCCGAGCCAGGCGGGTGGCGTCTACGACCCGGAGGGCAGCACGTATGTCCAGCGCTGAGACCGCCGGTAGCGCCTTCGCCGCCGGCGTCCCAGGAACCTCGGGGAACACCTATCCCCCCGCCGGCACCGGCGACGTCCCGTACCCGCGCATCGACGCGCCCGAGGACGACCAGTCGTCGCTGGGCGAGCTGATCGGCGAGCTGACCCAGGACCTGTCGAAGCTGATGCGCCAGGAGCTGGAGCTGGCCAAGGCGGAGATCCGGGAGGAGGCGTCGAAGGCGGGCAAGGCCGCCGGGATGCTCAGCGCCGCCGGGTTCGCGGGCTACATGACCGTCGTGCTGCTGAGCCTGGCCCTCGTCTTCGCCCTCGGCGCGATCATGCCGCTGGGCTGGGCGGCCCTCATCGTCGCCGCCCTGTGGGGGATCGCCGGGTTCGCCCTGTTCTCCACCGGTCGCGCGCGCTTGAAGCACGTGTCGCCCAAGCCGGAACGCACCATCGAAACCCTCAAGGAGGACGCGGAATGGGCCCGACACCCGACCAAATAAGGCACGACATCGACCGCACCCGTGCCGAGCTGGTCGCCGACGCCAACCGCATCGTCGACCACACCAGGCCGCGCAACATCGCGCAGCGCCGGGTGAACCGGGTCCGGGACGGCCTGACGACCATGAGGGAGCGAGTGATGGGCACGATGCCCGACACCACGACCGTGCAGAACCGGACGTCCGACATGGCCTCGACGGTCGGCGACCGGACCAAGGACGCCGCGTCCACCGTGGGCGACAAGGCGCAGGGGGCCGCGCACGCCGTGGCGCAGACCGCGCAGCAGGCCGGTCAGGCCGTGCAGCAGGCGCCGCAGGTGGCCCGGCAGCAGGCGCGGGGCAACCCGCTGGCCGCGGGCCTCATCGCGTTCGGCGCCGGCGCGCTCGTCGCCGCGCTCCTGCCCGCGACGCGGGCGGAGGAGGACGCGGTGCGCCAGCTCGGCGAGCGCGCGAGCGACGTGGTGGAGCCGGTGAAGGAAGCGCTCACCGAGTCCGCGCAGAAGATCAAGGAGGACGCCACCTCGGCCGTCACCGACGCGGCGAACGAGGTGAAGCAGACCGCGCAGCAGGCGGCGCAGACAACGGCCGAGCAGGCCAAGGGCTCGGCGCAGGAGGTCGGTGACCACGCCCGCGAGTCCGGTCAGCAGGTCAAGCAGGAGACCCGCAACCAGTAAACGGCCCATGTGGTGCGAGGGGTGGCGCTCCGGCGCCACCCCTCGGGGCTTTCCGGGAAGAACCCCCCGGGGCACCTCCCCGGGGGCGAACCTCCCGAGGTGGATCTCCTGGGGCGAACCTCCCGAGGTGAACCTCCCGGGACGAACCTCCCGGGGCGAACCTCAACCCCCCAGGTGCGCGTCCATGATCGCCGAGACCTCCCCGGCCGCCTCGACGACCGCCAGGTGCGCCCCCCGCACCAGGTGGAACGACGCGCCGGGGATCGCCTCCGCCACCGCCCACCCGCTGTGCGGCGGCGTGACCTCGTCGTAGACCCCCGCGACCACGGCGGTCGGCGCCTCGATCGCGGGCAGCACCGACCTCAGGTCCAGCGCGGACAACGCGTCGCAGCACCCCGCGAAACCCTCGTCGTCCACTGTGGACACACCAACCGCAAACGCCGACACCACCTCCGGGCACCGCGACGCGAACTCACCGGTGAACCAGTGCCGCGCCACCGAGGTCGCGACGGCCCCCGTGCCGCACGCCCGCACCTCGGCGGCCCGGTCGAGCCACGGCTGGGCGGTCGGGGACAGCGCCACCGCGCAGCACAGCACCAACCGCTCGATGCGCTCGGGCGCGTGCCCGGCCAACCACATGCCGACCATGCCGCCCAGCGACACCCCGCAGTAGGACACGCGCGGCAGGTCCAGCGCGTCCAGCAGCTCCAGCACGTCGTCGGCCAGGTCGTCGATCCGGTACGGACCCGGCGCGGTCGGGCTGCCGCCGTGGCCGCGGTGGTCGTAGCGCAGCACCCGGAACCGCCGGTGCAGCACCGGCAGGTGCGCCTCCCACAGCGCGGTGGTGGTGCCCAGCGAGTTGCCCAGCACGACCACGGGCGCGTCCGGCGGCCCGCTCAACTCGTGGTGCAGCTTCACGGTCTGCCCCTCCCCCGGTGGGCGGCCAGCGCGCGGTCGACGAACTCCCCCGCGGAGCCGACGTAGCCCGCCGGGTCCAGGGCGTCGTCGACCTCCTTCTCCGTCAACCCGATCCGCAGGTCGGCCAGCAGCGCCTCGCGCAGCGTGCGGCCCGAGCCCACCGCGGTCCGGCACACCTCCGCCACCAGGTCCTGCGCCTCGGCGCGGCCGACCGCGGCGGCCAGCCGCACGGCCACGTTCTCGGCCATCAGCAGGCCCCCGGTCAGCTCCAGGTTGCGGCGCATCCGCGCGGTGTCCACCCGCAGCCTCGCCAGCAGCTCGCGCGTGCCCCGCACCGCGCCGCCGACCAGCCGCAGCAGCTCGGTCACCGTCTGCCACTCGCCGTGCCAGGCGCCGGCGGCCCGCTCGTGCTCCTGGGCCATCCCGGACAGCAGCGTGGACACCAGGCCGGGCACGCGCCGCGCGCACGCCGTGACCAGCACCGCGCGCACCGGGTTCCGCTTGTGGGGCATGGCCGACGAGGTGCCGCCGTCGGCCTCGGCCACCTCCGCGACCTCGGTCTGCGCGAGCAGCACCACGTCCTGCGCGATCTTGCCCAGCACGCCCGCCGCCTCGCCCAGCGCGCCCGCCAGCTCCGCCACCCTGGTCCGGTTGGTGTGCCAGGGGACCAGCGGCGCGACCAGGCCCAGCTCCGCGGCCAGCTCGTCGGTCAGCCGGGCGCCCGGGTCCGCCACGGCGGCCAGCGTGCCCGCCGCGCCGCCGAACTGCACGGCCAGCCGGTGGGCGCGCACCCGGACCAGCGCGTGCTCGGCCTCGTCGACCGCGACCAGCCACCCGGCGCACTTGAGCCCGAACGTGGTGGGCAGCGCGTGCTGGGCCAGGGTGCGGCCGGCGATCAGGGTGTCCCGGTGGCGCTCGGCGAGCCGTTCGCACTCGGCGGCCACGCCGCGCAGCCCCGCCAGGAGCGGTCCCAGCGCCCGGTGCGCGACCAGCGACATCGCGGTGTCCAGCACGTCCTGGCTGGTGGCGCCGTTGTGCACGGCGGCGCGGCCCTCGGGGGTGACGTGGGCGGAGATCGCCCGCACCAGCGGCACCACCGGGGTGCCCGAGATCAGGGCGCCCTCGCCGAGGGCCACCGGGTCGTAGTGCCCGACGTCGATGGCGGTGACCACCATCCGGGCCGCTTCCTCGGGCACCAGGCCCGCGCGGGCCTGGACGATGGCCAGCGCGCGCTCGAAGTCCAGCATGGCCCGCAGCCATGCCCGGTCGCAGATCTCGGCCTCCACGTCCGGGTCTGTGAACAGCGGGCCCCACAGTGAGCGGGCGCTGTGCTCAGAGGTCGAAGACGACGGTTTCATGCTCCCCTTGCGGTTCGGTGTCGAAGCTGCGGCCCCCTGGTCTGGAGGTGCTCCGGCGGAACCACGGGAAATCCTTCCACCGCAGCGGGCTTTTCGGGTCGTCGGGGTGGGTGAACCCGACGGGGTGGCGGTGCTGCGCCGTTCAGCGGCCGGCACCCGGCGGACGCCGCCGTCCCGGTCCCGACCGCGGGGAACGCTATTGATCACCACGAGCCGGGGCAACGGGCCTTCCGCTCACCGGAAGCCCGGTTGGCCGGGGTCGCGGCCTCAGACCTCCGCCTGCACCACCACCATGGTCAGGTCGTCGTGCTCGGCCGTGCCCAGCCAGCCGAACACGAGCTCCCGCAGGTGCTCGGCCACCCGGTCGGCGGCGAGGCCCGCGCAGCCGGACAGCGCCGACTTCAGCCGGGTGTCGCCGAACAGCTCCTGCCGGTCGCCGTCCTTGCGCGCCTCGGTCACCCCGTCGCTGTAGAGCAGGAGGGTCTCCCCCGGCGCGAGCACCACCGTGGTCTGGTGGAACCGCACCTCCGGGAGCACGCCCACGATCCCGCCGTGCACCGCGACCTCGTCCACCCGGCCGTCGGCGCGCAGCACGAGCGGCGCGGGGTGGCCGCCCGCGGCGAGGGTCAGCCGCAGGCCGCCCGCCTGCACCGGCATCATCGTGCCGACCACCAGCGTGGTGAACAGCCTGCTGCCCGCCGCCCGCAGCGCGGCGTTGAGCAGGTGCAGCAGTTGCGCGGGCCGCTGCTCGACCAGCAGCAGCGTGTGCAGGCTCTGCCGGACCCGGCCGCTCTGCGCGGCCGCCTCGACCCCGTTGCCCGCCACGTCGCCCAGCACGAACGCCGCGCTGCCGTCCTCGCGCGGGTGCACGTCGTAGAAGTCGCCGCCCACCAGCGCCTCGGCGTGCGCCGGCTCGTACACGCGCGCCAGCCGCACCCCGGGCACCTCCGGCAGCGGCGACGGCAGCAGGTTGGCCCGCAGCGCCGCCACGGTCCGCTCCTGCTCCGCGAACCGGTTGCCGGCCGCCACCGCCACCGCGGCCCGCTCGGCGTACCGCTTGAGCAGCTCCAGGTCCCGCGGGCCCCCGAAGCACACCAGCGCGCCGCCCGCGATCAGCGGCACCGCCAGGCCCAGCCCCGACACGCCCCACGGACCCTCACCCGAAGTGGTGACATCGGCGTGCTCGGCCTCGCCGTTCAGCACCGCGGCGAGACCCGCCGCGCCGGCGGCCGCCTGCCGGGGCGTGCGGGTGGACGCGATGTCGCCGTCGGGCGTGCGCCGCCACCACTCCAGCCGCCCGCGCGGACCGGGCAGCACCGCGACGGCGTGCTCGGCCGGCGCCAGCTCGACCACCGTGCTCAGCGCGGCGGCCCGGTCGGTGAACAGGGTGAACCGCTGCCCGGCCCGGTCCAGAAAGTCCTCGGCGCCCCGGTACCAGGCGGTCCAGCCGCCACCGAGGTCCTGCCGGCGGCCGTGCGGCTGGGGCAGCACCGCCCCTGGCCGCGCGTCGGGGAACAGCACGGCCGCGAGGGGGTTGACCAGGCGCACGACGGCATCCGGGTCGAGCACGACCACGGCCTCGTGGAAGCCGTCGACGAGACGGCGCCACGCGGCGAGGTCGAGGCCCGTATCGGCGCCTTGCCGGTAGCCCTGGGCCATCGCGGCTCCTGTGTGTCGGGTTCGACCCAACCTATCGGACAAGTCGCCCCCAACAGTGGCAGGCTTGGCGCAGTTCCGCTGACACAGGAGGCTCTACGTGACGACCGTTCAGGACGACACGGACGTGACCCTGACCCGCCTGCTCTCGGCCATGAGGGAGATGAGGGACGGCAACTTCCGCCGCCGCCTCGTGGTGCCCAAGGGGGACGCGCAGCGCGGTGGGGTGGGCGCGGAGCTGGCCGAGGTGTTCAACGAGATCGCCGAGCGCAACCAGTGGCTCGTCGGCGAGCTGACGCGGGTTCGGCAGTCCGTCGGCCAGGAGGGCAGGCTCGACGAGCGGCTGGCCCCCAGCACCGGCGACGGCGGCTGGGTGCTGGCCGCCGACGCGGTGAACGACCTGATCGACGACCTGACCCGGCCGACCGCCGAGCTGAGCCGCGTGCTCGCCGCGGTCGCCGAGGGCGACCTGTCGCAGGAGATCGTGGTCGAGGCGCGCGGCGAGGTCGCGGCGCTGGTGGAGAGCTTCAACTCGATGACCGCCACGCTGCGGACCTTCGCGGGCGAGGTCACCCGGGTCGCCCGCGAGGTCGGCACCGAGGGCAGGCTCGGCGGGCAGGCCCAGGTGCCGGGCGTCGCGGGCACCTGGCGCGACCTGACCGACTCGGTCAACTTCATGGCCGACAACCTCACCAAGCAGGTGCGCGACATCGCCCAGGTCGCCACCGCCGTCGCCCAGGGCGACCTGACGCAGAAGATCACCGTGACGGTCGCGGGCGAGATGCTGGAGCTGAAGAACACCGTCAACACCATGGTCGACCAGCTGTCCTCGTTCGCCGACGAGGTCACCCGCGTGGCCCGCGAGGTCGGCACCGACGGACGCCTGGGCGGCCAGGCCCAGGTCACCGGGGTGGCGGGCACCTGGCGCGACCTCACCGACAACGTGAACTTCATGGCGAACAACCTGACCAGCCAGGTCCGCAACATCGCCCAGGTCGCCACGGCCGTCGCCCAGGGCGACCTGTCCCAGAAGATCACCGTCGACGCCCGCGGCGAGATCCTGGAGCTGAAGACCACGATCAACACGATGGTCGACCAGCTCTCGGCCTTCGCCCAGGAGGTCACCCGAGTAGCCCGGGAAGTCGGCACCGACGGACGACTGGGCGGCCAAGCCCAGGTACCCGGCGTCGCCGGCACCTGGCGCGACCTCACCGACTCCGTCAACTTCATGGCCGGCAACCTCACCAGCCAGGTCCGCAACATCGCCCAGGTGACCACCGCCGTCGCCCAGGGCGACCTGTCCCAGAAGATCGACGTGGACGCGCGCGGCGAGATCCTCCAGCTCAAGACCACCATCAACACCATGGTGGACCAGCTGTCCTCGTTCGCGGCCGAGGTCACCCGCGTCGCCCGCGAGGTCGGCAGCGACGGACGACTGGGCGGCCAGGCCCAGGTGCCCGGCGTCGCCGGCACCTGGCGCGACCTCACCGACTCCGTCAACTTCATGGCCGGCAACCTCACCAGCCAGGTCCGCAACATCGCCCAGGTCGCCACGGCCGTGGCGCGGGGCGACCTGTCCCAGAAGATCACCGTGAACGCGCGCGGCGAGATCCTGGAGCTGAAGTCGACCATCAACACCATGGTCGACCAGCTCTCGGCCTTCGCCCAGGAGGTCACCCGCGTCGCCCGCGAGGTCGGCACCGACGGACGACTGGGCGGCCAAGCCCAGGTGCCCGGCGTCGCCGGCACCTGGCGCGACCTCACCGACTCCGTCAACTTCATGGCGAACAACCTCACCGCCCAGGTGCGGTCGATCGCCCAGGTGACCACCGCCGTGGCGCTCGGCGACCTGACGCAGAAGATCACCGTCGACGCGCGCGGCGAGATCCTGGAGCTGAAGTCGACCATCAACACCATGGTCGACCAGCTCTCGGCCTTCGCCGACGAGGTCACCCGCGTCGCCCGCGAGGTCGGCACCGACGGACGACTGGGCGGCCAGGCGCGGGTGCCGGGCGTCGCGGGCACCTGGAAGGGCCTGACCGACAACGTCAACGTCATGGCCGACAACCTCTCCACGCAGGTGAGGTCGATCGCGGAGGTCGCCACCGCGGTGGCCCGGGGCGACCTGTCCCAGAAGATCACCGTCGACGCCAAGGGCGAGGTCGCCGCGCTCGCCGGCGTGATCAACGGCATGGTGGACACGCTGCGCGCCTTCGCCGACGAGGTCACCCGGGTGGCCCGTGAGGTGGGCACCGAGGGCATCCTGGGTGGTCAGGCGCGGGTGCCCAA